>NZ_DASWXE010000001.1:0-11579 GCF_036405635.1 Gemmatimonas sp.
GGCTGATTGCGCCGCACCGACGGATGCCGCAGTTCACCACGCGCGGCCGCATCGGCGATCAGCTGGCGCGCGGCCTCGGCGTACTCGCCCACGAACACCGGCAACGGCTCGAGCTCGCGCGACAGGTCAAAGCCGAAGTACGTCACCCGCCGCTGTAGCAACACCGGACTCTTGCGCTCGGGATCGAGCGTCAGCTCCGGCGCATGGCGGTGCGCATACTTTTGCACCAGATCCATCGACAGCTGCGTGCCCTCAATGGCGGCGCGCGGCACACCGAAGCGATCGGCGAAGTAGCGCAGCGATCCCGTCACCGCGCCCCACGACCCGCACACGCTCGTCTTGCTCACCCGCGCTTCATGGCCGTCCGCCGTCTGCTCCTCGATGACGAGATCGAACGGCATATAGCGCGCGAGCAGGTCGGCGAACTGTCGATGGACCGCGGTGCCGGCAAGCGGCATCGTGGTGGGCAGCGGCAATCCCACTGAGCGATACACACTGGCCATGGCCAGCGCCGCATCCTCGAGCGCCTTCACCAGCACGCCGCGCTGTTCAGCCCAATGCGCAATGCGTTCGGCGTCGAACATGTGGCGCGGCAGGCCAAACACCTCGCCGATGTATCCGCTCACGCGGAATCCCTCGGCGTAGAGGTTGTACGCGGTGAGGTGATCACTGCCGCGCACCACCAATCCATCGAGATCACGACCCTCACGTGTCATGCGGTGCAGCGAGTCGATACCGCTCATCACCGCCAGCATCGGCAGCAGTTCGTCATCACCATTGACGATGAGCTCACCCCATGCGCGTTCCACCGGCAGTGCTTCGACGGCACGGCCGTACGCCGTCAGGTGTCCGTTCTCGATCAGCCCGCGCGACTCGAGGTGCGCCACGGCCTTGCGGTACGACGCCCGGTCGAGTGGCACCGGCAAGTCGAGCGCATCGGCTCGCACCCCAAGGCCGGCGCAGGTGAGCGCTACGCGCTCGGAGTCGCCAGCGAGCTGGAACTCCGGCTCGGTGGGGCGCAGCGCCTCGAAGCGGATGTCGCGGTCGCTCAGAATGAACACGCGTCCATTCTCCACGCGGCCGTGCACGCGCCCGGCCATCTGGAGGATCTCGTTCGCGCCCAGATGCACGCGCGTGAGCACGTTGCGTCCGCGATCGATGATGTTGGTGAAGCGTGTGTCGTTGATGATGACCGTATCGAGACCGGGCACGTTCAGCGCGCTCTGCCCCGCCGCGGTCATGGCCAGAAAGAACGGCTTCTTGATCTCGCCCTCGAGGAATGGGCGGATCACACGAATGGGTTCACCACCGTGGTAGTGCGCCGCGTTGATACGCGGATATCGCGTGCGCACCCACTCCGCCGCTTCCTCGACCCCCGCCCGCGTGGGCAGGAAGATCGCCACGCCACGTTCGGAGCGGGCCAGCTTCTGCAGGAACTTGTCGTCGAGAAACTGCAGCGGTTCCTTGCGCTCCACCTGCACCTTGGCGGCCTTGGCGGCATCGAACGCCGACACCTGCAGCACGTCGGCACTTTCGAGGTAGCGCGCATAAAACGTCGGATCGACGGTGGCCGATAGCCAGATGAACCGACACCCCACGCGCTTGCCGAGCGCCAGACAGAGCTCGAGTTCGGCGCTGGTCTGGTGGATTTCGTCGACGATCAGCGTGTCATGCGGATGAATGTCGCCGTCCTGAAACCACCGTCGCGCAATGCCGGTGGTGATGATGACGACATTCCACCCCGGTGTTTCCGGCGTGGCTTCGCGCTCACGATTGACCACACCGACCTTGAGGTGGGTGGTGCCAAGAATCGTCTCGGCGATCGGGCGGATGCCCAGCGTTTTGCCGGTTCCCGTGCCGGCCACGATGCCGAAGCCCTGTCCGCTCGCCGCGAGCGCGCGCAGTTCGGCGCCACGGGTGCGCTCCAGGAAGGTGTCGAGGTGCAGCCCGACCGCCAATTCGATGGTCTCGCAGGCGGCGCGAGTGGGGGCGATGACAATGACCCGGCCCGTGGCGGGCTTGGCTGCCACGAAGGCATCCCGGTCGGGCGGCAGGTAACGATCCTGGGGAGTGCGCACTCTGCAAGCTACACCGTAGCACCAGAGAGTTACGGGCTGATCAGGACGGGGCTAATTTTAAAGGCTGTCATGGCCCCGCTCGCTTGAAGCGTTCCGTCTGGCCTGAATACGGCCGGGCACCACGAAACATCCACTCATGCTGCGCGACGCTGTATTTCGCTCTGGGGCCCCGGCGCTGATTGCGTCGGTATGCCTGCTCGCCATGGCCTACCTTGCCACCGTCCATCGCGAGCGACTGGCGCGGTATTGGACCGTAGCCTGGGCGCTGTTGCTCGCGCGATACGGATGGAATGCGTACTTCACCCCGTTCGCCAACGAGTGGATCCTCCTCGGGGCGTTGGTACTCCGCATCGGATTCAGCGTGACCGTACTTGCTGGCGCCTTTGCCCTGCGCGGAGAGCGCCTTTCGCCGCAGGCCATGCTGGCCTGGGCCGTGGGAGCGCCGTTGGTGGGGCTGGCCGTGGCCACGGTGACCGACGTGCCGGGTGTGCTGCCACTCGTCTCCACCGGCGTCATGCTGATCATGCTGACGATTGCGGCCTGGCGGCTGGCCACAGCCACGATGTTGCCCACCGTCGAGCGCATGGGCACGGCCTTCGCGTTGGCGACGTACGCCGTCGTATCCACCATCCTGCCCCGGCTGCCCGACGGCACGGGCATTTTTCAGGCAGCGACACTGGCGGCGTGGGCAGCGCAGCTCATCACGAGCTTTGGGTTGCTCGCAACCTTCCTGCGCATCTCTCACGACCGCGAAGTGTCATCGCATCGCACGCTGGAAACACGATTGACCCACGCCCTCGGTGGCTTCGTGCAGCTGTGTATGCACTGCAAAGCGGTGCGCGACGACCGGCTGCAGTGGCAGCCCCTCGAACGCTTCGTCGCCAAGCGCACAGCGTCCAAGCTGTCGCACGGCATCTGCCAGGACTGCGCGAAGGAGCACTATCCGGACGACTGGTCGGACATGCCCACACAGCGCGCCTAGACAAGAGTATGGTATGCAACACGAACGGGACGCCATTTGGCGGCCCGTTCGTTTGTCAGCGAAACACGAAAGAATCAGCGCTGAATCAACTTGGTGCGCTGCCCATTGCGGAAGATCTCCACGCGATCGGCTCGTCCGTCGCGATTGGAATCGGTCCACACCTGCAGCAGTTCGCCCTGCGCGTCCAGGAAGATGGCGCGCCACGGTACGCCGCCGCGTCCTTGTTCAGGTACGCGCACAATGAACTCGTTGGTGCCGATCCACTGCATGACCTCCACACTGCCACGCCCGTCGATGACGTCCATCGCGCTGCGCATCTGCGGCAGCACCTGCGGATAGGCGCGCGACGCGAACTCGGGCAGATCATCACAACGCCCATCGCGATCGAGATCGTTGCACACCGGTGGGCCGTAGCGCAGGTCGTCGCACCAGCCGTCGCCGTCGCGGTCCAGGCAGGTGGAAGAGCCGGTGCCGGGCGGGCGCACGCCGGGATTCTGCGTGAAGTAACGGGGGTCCATCACAGCGCCCGGCACCACCACACCACCGGGCGTGATGTACCCACCCTGTGACGATTGTGGCCCCTGCGGTGACACCATGCCCCCCGGATACGACGAAGCCGGCGAAGAATTCGCCGGCCGGTCGCCATACAACTGCTCATCCGTGACCTTCTTCTGCTCCCAGGCCTCGCGCGCCCGACCATCGGGCGCCGAAGCCAGCGGCGGAATCAAGGGTGGCCCTTTCTTCTCAGCGCCCTTGAGCCGGTTGACTGGCAGCTCGTCCATCTTCTTGCCGCCCGACTTGGCCTTGTCCTCGCCGTAGATCACGCGGCCATTGGCCGGCTTGTTCCGCACCGCCGAAGCACAATCGGTGGGCGCAGGCTGCTGGGCAGCCGGAACGCCCTCCACCCAGACACGGCACATGCCAGCCGGTGGCAGATACTCCTTCGGTACCTCCACCTTCTCGGCACGGCCATCGCGGTCCGTGGCCTTCTCCCTATCAGACTTGGCCTGTGCAGACGCACGACTCGCCGACACCGAGAGACCCAGTGCGGCCAGCGCTGCGAAGACACGCCAGGATGTGTGTTTCATGACAACCTCCAACAGGACCTCACGCTGTCCACCATGGACAACGTTGCGGGGCTCCCGCCAGTCTCTAGCGCAGGGAGCGTGCCAATAAGACGAAGCAGGCTCGTGCACCGTAAGTATCAGCAATACGGCACTCTACGGATAGTCCACGAGCACCGTTCGGCTCCGCGTGTCCTAGTGTGGGGACAGGGGTGATGACGTTAGGGGACAACTTCCAACGTCACCTGATACCCCGGAAACGGAAATGCGCCTGCTTCAGTCCCCGAATGAGATCCCCATCATGCGGGCTGCCTGCACGACGTCGTGCGTGGGATCCACGCGCTTGGTCTCGGACAGCACCTGCTCGATGGGAATGGTGACCAGGTGCGGAGACTGCAACGCCACCATGTGCCCCCATTTCTTGTCGGCCACAGCCTGCACGGCCGCCGCACCAAAACGGGTGGCCAGCAGGCGATCGTAGCCCGTCGGCGGGCCACCGCGCTGCAGGTGCCCCAGCACCATGGAGCGGGTCTCCTTGCCCGTGACCCGCTGGATGTCAAAACCCAACCGCTCGGCGATACCGCCAAGTCGGCGGTCCTGCCCCGGCAATGAGGCGCCAATGATGGACTCCTGTCCGCCACGCGGCTTGGCCCCTTCCGCGACGACCACGATGCTGAAGCGCCGCCCCTTGGCATCACGTGCCATGATCTTCTCGCACACCTTGTCGAGATCCCATTCGATTTCCGGGATCAGGATCACGTCGGCCGTGCCCGCGACACCGGCATGCAGGGCGATAAATCCGGCTTCGCGCCCCATGACCTCGAGCACCATCACGCGGTCATGCGACTCCGCTGTGGTGTGCAGCTTGTCGATGGCCTCCATCGCCGTGTTGACGGCCGTGTCGAAGCCGAACGTGGTGATGGTGCCAGCCACGTCGTTGTCGATGGTTTTCGGCACGCTGACGACACGCACGCCCTTGGCGACCAGCTTCTGCGCGATGGCCAACGAGCCGTCGCCACCGATCGAGATGATCGCTTCGATGCCAAGATTGCGGGCGTTCTCGATCAGTTCATCCGATCGATCGACGCTATTCCAGGTCCCGTCTGCCGCCTGAACCGGATAGGCAAATGGGCTGCCGCGATTGGTAGTCTTGATGATGGTGCCGCCCTGACCGGCGATACCACGCACGGTGTCGGCGGTGAGCGGAACGATTTCGTCCTCGCCGAGGAGGCCGGCAAATCCACGCTTGATGCCGAGGACATCCCAGCCCCGGGTACGCGCGGAGAGGACAGCGGCGCGGATGACCGCGTTGAGACCGGGAGCGTCGCCGCCGCCGGTGGAAATGGCAATGCGCATGTTACCGAAACTAAGGCGGAGGTGAGCTGACGGCGACGCGTAATTCCGGACCCGGTCGCGTAGTTCCGGTGACACAGATACCGGATCATCGCCCCATGGTGGTGGGCCCACGCGCTGGGCAATCGCGGCCCTGTCGCGATCTAGCGGCCCCTTTGCCCGGAGGAAACCCACCCATGTTCCATCGTCGTCGCGGATCGACCACCGTCGAGCAACTGGTCGTGTTGACCATCCTCGCGATCTCAGCGGGCATCGCGATCATCGGCGGCGGTCCCGTGCTGGACGCGGCAGCGGTGGAGGCATCGGCACAGGAGACCGCCACCCTGTTCGCCCTCGCCCGCGATCAGGCGTTGGCCGGCGGGGTCGCAACAGCTGTGCGTATCGATCGCCCGACACAGCGCATTCTCGTGCACGTCGCGCGCGACACACTCGCCATCGCATCATTTGCCTCGTCGCGCGTGACCCTCGATGCCACGCGTGATTCCATGGCCTATCACCCGTCCGGACTGGGCGCCGGTGCCGCCAACCTGCGCGTCACGCTGACGCGCGGCAGGCGCGCCGATACCATCACGGTCTCACGACTGGGGCGCGTGTCACGCTGAGTTCGCGCCCCTCACCACACCAGCCAATGCACATACCCCACACGCGGACGTGTGTGGACCTCAGGTACCGAAGTCGAAGCCCTGCACACTCACGCGGGGGATTTCCTGCCCGATCGTGCGTTCAATCGTGCGCACCATGCCGATTTCTTCGGCCGACATGAACGTGTACGCGTCGCCCGTGCTCGCCGCGCGACCCGTACGACCGATGCGGTGCACGTAGTCTTCCGGCTGCTGCGGCACATCGAAGTTGATCACGTGCGTGATGCCGGAGATATCGAGACCACGCTGAGCAATGTCAGTGGCCACGAGGACGCGCAACTTGCCGGACTTGAAGTCTTCCAGCGCCTGAATGCGCTCGCGCTGCGACTTGTCAGCATGCATCGCACCGGCGTGGATCTTGGCCTGCGCAAGGTCGCGCACCACGCGGTCAGCGCCGCTCTTGGTGCGCGTGAAGACCAGCACCGACTCGTGATCGCCGTTGGTGAGCAGATGCACCAGCAGTTCGTTCTTCCGATGCCGCGGCACGGGGTACACGGCATGCGTCACCGTGGTCGCCGCGGAAGAACGGCGGCCCACCTGTACCACAGCGGGCTTGCGCAGATACTTGCGCCCCAGCGCCTCGACTTCGGGCGGCATGGTGGCGCTGAAGAGCAGCGTCTGCCGATAACGCGGGATCTGGTCGACGATGCGATTGATCTGCGGCGCAAAGCCCATGTCGAGCATGCGGTCCGCTTCGTCGAGCACCAGCGTCTCGAGGTACGTGAAGTCCACGTTGCGCTTCTCGAGATGATCGAGCAGACGACCCGGCGTGGCCACCACCACATCGACGCCGCGACGCAGGGCCTTCTCCTGCGGCTCGTAGCCCACGCCACCATACACCGGGATCACATCCACCGGCGCGTGGTTCGAGTACTTGCGCACACTCTCTTCCACCTGGAGGCACAGCTCCCGGGTGGGTGTGAGCACCAGCACGCGAGTGCGGCGAGGGCCGCCCAGCAGGCGGTGCACGACGGGGAGCGTAAAGCTCGCCGTCTTGCCGGTTCCTGTCTGGGCAAGGCCGATGAGATCCCGCCCGGAAAGGGCCAGCGGGATCGCCTCCCGCTGAATGGGAGTGGGCCGTTCGTACCCGGCATCGTGCAGGGCATCCAGCAGCGGGCGGGCAAGCCCGAGGTCAGCGAAGGTCACGTCGCCGACAAGCGTTTCAGGATCGATGACAGTCATGTTCAGTGCCGGAAAGGTAATCACTCCGGGACCGGATGCAGGGGGTAATCCCCTCGACTATCGATACTCCAGCGTGCGGCCTGCCAGCCGGGCGATGAGGGCCAGCCGGAATGTGACGTCCACGGAAGCGCCGGCGGGGCGTTCCCGATCCGTGAGGATCATCCCTGGCCACGCCCAGTCAGGCACCCGCTCCGGCATGACTACAGAGCGCCGAGGCACCCAGACATCCCGGCGATCCCGATCGTCCAGCAGGCGATCGAGCAGACGCTGCCAGCCATCGTGCCGCGAAAGGAATCCGAGTCGGGCCATGGTCTCGAGCCAGGCGAGCGCGGAAGGCATGTCGGCATCGAGATCCCCGCGGGTAGCCAGCAGGTCGCCCAACACGAAGTGCGGTTGTTCAAGCAGGCGGCCGGCTACGTGCTGCATGGCCGCCTGCCGTGGCCACGGATGCACCACGTAGGCCTGGAGGCGCTCCATGAACTCGGAGTGCTCGCTGCGGAACTGCGGCATGAACGCCAGCATTTGCAGCAAATGGAACGACGGCGGCGTTGCCTCGGCGGCGAGCACGTGCTGATTGCCCGATCGCACCCATGGCTTGGCCGCCAGCGGCGACCGCAGGAAGTCATCCACCCGCTGCACCAGCCGCATCGCCGCCCCGCGCAGTCGGGGATCACTCTCGTACCCGGCCTGCGCGAGGGCCGCCGCGGCGGCTTCCCTGAGAAGATGCCGCCCACGAGCCGCCAGCTCCTCGTCGTCGTGCTCCGGACGCAACTCGGCCAACAGCGTCGGGTCCTCGTCTGCAGCCAACAGGCGAAAGAGCCACCGTCGTGCCGCCGCCATGCCAGGCAGCTCCCGATCCCAGTTGAGCTCCACCAAAGCGCGGAAGGCGACAATGGTGCCTACCCCATGCACCCCCTCCCCCGACGGCACGGTCAGCCATCCGGCGGGCCACTGCCCGTCCGCATCCTGACGGGCAAGCAACTGCCAGCCGCGGCGGCTGCCGTATGGCACCATGGGCCAGCGCGCATGCTGCGGAGGCGGGGGCGGCAGCACGTCTCGCATCAGGCGGGATGCGATCACTTCTCCGCCTTCCTGCAACAGCCAGAGCGCCGGCACCTGGACGGGCGGCGGCGGAGGGGGCGGCACGACCGGTATCGGGCGCGGCACCACCGGCTCGCCGGGCACGATCACTAAGTCGGTCGCAAGGGTCGGCGACGCGGGGGGAGTCGTCACAATCGCGCTATTGTACGCCTCGACCCGCCAAGCGCCAGATGTCGCATGGTACCATCGGGAATGATTTTACTGATCAGTTCGGCATAGGTGACGCAAAAGAGGCCGTGCTTAACACCATCGCAAGCCGTGCCGTCTACCTTAGGCCGCTCACGCGGTGTGCATCCCGCGACCGCGCGCCTGCGCCGTCTGCGGGGAACAACCTCCCTCTTGGGAATCCATCGATGAAGAACACGCTTCGCCTGATCGCTGCCGCTGCCGTCCTCGCGATCGCTGCTCCCGCCTACGCTCAGGGCGGTGGCGGAGGTGGCATGGGCCAGATGTCTCCCGAACAGCGCATGGCCCGTCAGAAGGAAATGCTGTTCAAGGACATAACCCTGGACGCGGCGCAGACCACCAAGGTCGATGCCATTCTGGCCGAGTCGGCCAAGAAGCAGCAGGAGATGATGCAGGCTGGGGGCATGGAAGCCATGCGCAGCCCGGAAGGGCGCGAGAAGATGCAGAAGCTCAACGCCGACCGGAACGACGCCATCAAGGCAGTCCTGAAGGACGACCAGAAGAAGAAGTTCGACGAAAACCTGGCGGCCATGCCGCAGGGTCGGCCGCGCGGCGGCCTCTGAGGCCAGTCGGTAGCGACGAAGCGTTTCAACGGGGGCACCACACGGTGCCCTCGTTGCACTTCAGGGATTAGCGTTCTGCGTCATGCCGGTCGCGCGCTTTTTTCCTGCTCACCCCGCCACCCGTGTTTGATGCGTGGTGAGTTCGTGGACCTCGATGGGGTCCGGTTGTACTGCTATGCCTTCGGCCATCGTGGCGCGGGCGATCCGATCGTGCTCGTGCACGGATCGTTCACGTCGTCGCACCTATGGCAGGACGTACTGCCCCGTCTGCCCAAGGGTCATCGGGTGCTGGTGCTCGACCTCCTGGGCCACGGCCGCTCCGACCCGGCGGGCACGCAGTCGCTGACCGTCGCGGCTCATGCCCAGCGTCTGGCGTCATTGCTGGACATCATGGGCGTCCAGCAGGCGATGCTGGTGGGGCACGGTATGGGCGCGGCCGTTGCGGCTCGCGTGGCCCATCAGCAGCCTTCGCGTGTCGGCCATCTGATGCTGGTGAATCCCACCATGCTGGCCGGCTTTCCCGCCGATGCCGTCATCAGCCACCGGCTGTCGCGACTCACCTGGCTGGTGCCACTCTGGCGCCGACTTTCCCCAGCGTGGTTGGCATCGGCCCTGCACAGCGCACTGCTGCCCTGCTTCGCGCATCGCGATACCGGTGCGCGTTCGCTGGATGTGTATCTGATGCCGTTCCGTCAGCGCGATGGGCGCGATAGTGCCTGTCGTCAGTTGCAGGATCTGCGCGCGTCCCGTGCGGACACTGTCGAGTCGCTGGCTCCCAGCAGCCTGCATTGCCCGACCGCATTGGTACTTGGCGCCAACGATCCGTTTCTGCCAGCGGGCCGCGCCATGCGCCTGCACAGCGCGCTGCGTTCGGCCACCAGCCAGCAACTCACGCTGCACACCCTCCCCGGGGCCGCGCATGTCGCGCCAGAGGAGGCCCCCGACAGCCTCGGCATGCTCGTGAGCGAACTCCTGACTCGCTGACATGCCGATCGCCTCATCATCCGACTGACTCTTTACACGCTCCCTCTCATGGACAGACTCGCCACCATGCGCGCGATGGCTGCCAAGCAGCCCAACAACGCGCTCGTCCGCTTTGGCCTCGCCAACGAATTACAGAAGGCCGGACTACTCGAAGAGGCGGCTACCGAACTCTCGGCCTATCTCGCGTCCTATGACGACGAAGGCAATGGCTGGCTGCGCTATGCAGATGTGCTGCATGCCCTGGGTCGTCATGACGAAGTGCGGGAAGCCGTGAAGCGCGGCATCGATGCCGCGCAGCGCTATGGTCACTCCGGCATGGTCGCCGAGTTCGAAGAGCGCGACTACTGAGTCGTAGCGGGGCCGATGCACGACGGCCCGCACCGCGACCGGCATAGTGTCAGAGGCGCCGACTCTCTTCTGCGGCGTCGATGACGTAGCCGAGATCGCGCGACAGTGCCCGCGCTTCCTGCGTGGCGCTGGTGACATCGTGTGCCGCAGCATCCACGCCCATCGTGCGCAGCTTCACGATATCGAAGCGCAGCGTGCGCAATGCCAGCGAGGCGCTCTCGAGTTGACGGATCATGGTCTCCCGCCGTCCGGAGAGTTCTTCGAGCGACGACACCTGACGCGTGAGCAGCGACAGCCGACGTTCACGATCCGGCGCATGGGGCGACTCGGCCTCGGTTGCCGCCAGCCGACTGCGCAACTCACCGAGCATGTTGCCCGGCAGGTCGCGATCGAGACGTTCGAGTCCGGCCGCGAGTGCACCCACCCGTTCCATCAGCGCGTCTGCCGTGGGCGCGACATCGGGAATCATGTCACGATCGGCGGCCGAGAGTTTGCTGGTGACATCGGCGATCACGAGACGATCGTCAGCCGCGTTGCGTACCGTCTCGGCAAACCGTGAGCTCATCACCGCCGGACCCGCCACGCGGTCCAGCAGCTCCTGCACCTTGGCAGAATGTGGACGCTCATCGGAGACGATGGCGATGCGCTTCCACTCGTCACCCAGCGCATCCGACGGCGAAATGCCCATGCGGCGCAGCTTGATGAAGTCGACCAGTGACAGCTGGGCGCTGATCATCGCGCCGATGATGCCCGCGACAAAGGGCACCGCCATCGGATCGACATTGAAGCCTGCCCCGATGAACAGGCTGACCGCTGCGCCAACAGACGCACCCGCCGTCCACTTGAGGTGTTTGCGGAACCCCTTCACCCGCGCGGCAATGCGTTCCGGCGTGGTGACCGCGCGCGCCGCAGCTTGCATCGCCGCTCGCAGTTCTTCACGCTGGGCCACCCGCGCGACCGACGTGTCACGCTTGCGTTGATCACGCACCGCCGAGCGCCAATCCTTGAGCGCTTCCTTGTTGGCCTTGCGCCATTCCCGCGTGGTGCGTCGGTCCGCGCCGTCTGGCAGCGGTGGCAACTGCGGGATGGGGGGCAAT
>NZ_DASWXE010000002.1:0-7862 GCF_036405635.1 Gemmatimonas sp.
GCAGGCGTTGCTGGCTCATCGAGCGCCATTCTTCATTGCGGAGGAATCCCTCCGCAGCGCGACCGCCCGCACGGTATCTCCTTGCCGCGCCACCAGGCTCGCCAGATGCCCAACGGTGGCCAGCGTGAGGGAGTGCGACGGCCCGAGGCGATCACGTGCCGTGGCATACGCTTGCTCGAGTTCTGCGCGGGCGGGCTCCAGCTGATTGCGCGCTTCGAACAAACGTGAAAACTCCGCGTGAATCCCGATGGCCGGCACAGTGCGCACTTCACCCATGCTGTCGAGCATCACGCGAGCACGCGTGAGATGCCGCTCGGCCACCGCCAGATTGCCCGACTTCCGTTCGACCGCACCCAAGAGTCGGAGTGTGATGCCAAACTCGAGATAGTTGCGTGGAGTGAGCGTCTCCTGGATGGCAATGGCGGAATCCACCACCAGGCGGGCGGCGGGAAGACTGTCGAGCTGCGCGAGTTCCTCGCCGAGTCGTTGTTGGAAGGTGGCTGTCAAGGAGTGCGTTGGTCCGTACACCTGCCGCATGGAGTGAAGCGCTCCACGTTTCAATGCCGCAGCACGCAGATGATCACCGCGGCGTCCGATCGCCGTGCCCCAGTTGAGGAGCGTGAACGCGAGCTCGGCGCGAGTACGCGTCGAATCCTGCCGATAGCTTGCCACCGCGCGCGCAAAGGCCGAATCGGTGGCCGCAAAGTCAGTGCCGGACAGCAGCGTCGCGCCCAGCGCCGATTGAGTGGTGCCGAGCAGCGCCCATCGTGGCGTGAGTCGACTCTGCTCGCGCCGTTCGGCTTCCTGCAGCAGTGCCACACCTTCTTCGCGCTGCTGCAGTCCCACGCCCAGCACCTGCCCGAGTGACACCAGCACGTCGGTGACTTCCGTGTCGGGCGGTGCGGGCATCCGTCGATAGCGGGCGAGCGCTTCACGCAGTCCACCGATCGCCAGATCGGAACGCCCCGTCTCCTGATGCAACAGCGCGCCATAGTGGATATCGCGAGTCACGTCGAGTGACTGCTCCCCCAGGGTCTGGCTGTGCAGGATGCGCGCGGAATCGAGCAGGCGTGCGGCGACCGCATGTTTGTTGAACACACGAAACGCATTGCCGAGCGTCCAGTACATGTCCGCGCGCACGCGTGGCTCGCTTCCGAGATCGCGCTCCACGCGTGCGAGCGTGGAGTCGAGTACCTCGGACAGCATGACATCACTCCGGCCCGAGCGAAATGTGCTGTAGTGCGATGGGTCGGCGGCGCCGACAATGGCCCTGAGATATTCGGCCATGATCGTGGCCCGTCGGGCTTCCTCCCGCGCGAGGCTGGCGGACCGCAGGGAGAACGCCGTGGCACCGATGAGCGCGAGCAGCGCGATGGTGCTAGCCGCCACGAGCGCTCGCTGGCGCTGCACAAACTTGCGGGCACGATAGGACCACGTGTCCGGCTGGGCCAGCACCGGCTGTCCCTTGAGGTAGCGCAAAAGATCCTGCGACAAGGCCGCCGCGCTCGCGTAGCGACGCTCCGGTTCCTTTCGCAGCGTCATGCGCACGATGGCCTCGAGTTCACCCGAGAGAGCCACCTGCAGCCGCTTGGCATTGTCCAGGCCGCGTTCGCGGGCACTCACATCGGTGACCACATCCCGCAGCGCCCGGGGAGGGCGTGTGCTGAGAATGGACAGCACTTCGCTGGCCGACTTGCCGGTCACGTCGTACGGTGCTGCCCCCGTCAGCAGGCGGTACAACACCACGCCAAGCGAATACACATCGGCGGCGACGGTGACGTCCTCACCACGCGCCTGTTCAGGGCTGGCGTATCCCGTAGTGAGGGGTGCGAGGCCTTCGCGCGTGACGTCTGAAGCCTGCCCCGTCTCGGGATCCGGCGAGAGCAGCTTGGCGATGCCAAAGTCGAGCACCTTCACGATGCCGTCGGCCGTCACGAGCACATTACCCGGCTTGAGATCGCGATGCACGACCAGTTTGCCGTGCGCGAACTGCATCGCCTCGCACACCTGCCGGAACAGATCGATACGCTGGGCGATGGAGAGCTGTCGTTCGTTGCACCATTCGTCGATCGGCTGGCCGGGAACGAACTCCATCACCAGGTATGGGATGCCGTCCTCGGTCTCACCGCCATCGTAGAGCGCGGCAATGTTGGGATGTGACAGCCCGGCGAGGATCTGCCGCTCCCGCTTGAAGCGCCAGTGCAGTTCAGGACGATCAAAGCCCACGCCCAGGCTCTTGATGGCCACCTGCTGTGTGAACTGCCGATCTTCGCGAGCACCTTCGTACACGACGCCCATACCGCCGCGGCCAATCTCGCGCGTGACGCGATAGGCGCCGAGCGTCCGGCCCACGAGGGTGCGTCCTGTCTGACGCGGATCCCCGCCCGCGTCCAAAGCCTCCAGAGGCGGCGCGTCCAGCAAGCCATTGGTGCGATCGGCCGCGGCGAGGAGTTCTTCGATTTCCTCGATGATCGTCGCATCGCCCTGCGCGAGCTCATGCAGGAGCGCACGACGCTTCGCACGGTCAACCGCGATGACCTGATCAAACAGCGCGTTGATGCGGGCCCAGCGTGCGCTATCCATGATGGTCAGGCTTTCTCCATTCACACATCAGCCGTTTGCCCTCGCATGCTTCGCGGACAAAGTCCGGATAGTCTGCGGGTGTCGGACGCTCCTGGAACCACGCCAGCACGAGCCAGTTCCCTGTCGAGCGGCACATCCACGGCTTGCGGCGAATCAGAAACGCCCGCACGTCCGCATCGAGTACACGCTTGACCCCATCCACATCGGCACTTGCCACGTGAACAGCACCTGAAAAGGCGGCATCCTCCGGGAACACGATGCTGGCGTTGGCCAGATGTTTGTCCACAAAACGCGCAAAGCGGTTCTGCGGAGTACCCTGAGTCGTGAATACCGGCAAGGGGGTCGCTCGCACATCGAACGCGGCGACCGTGAACCGAATCAGCTGTCGGTTGTTGCTGCTGCCCAATGTCGTGTCGTAGTCGAAGAGCAGAATGTCCGTATCGTGTATCCGTCCACGCATCACCGAGGTCGCCAGCGGCAAACTTCGCGACTGATAAAACGCAAAGCCACCAAGATCACGCAGCACCCCGTTGTCGGTGGGCGTGAACGAGAGACCCAGGTCTGCTGCCACCTGCGAGAGTGCGGCAAGGCGCTGCGCGTCCCGACGCCGGGCGATCTTCACGGCGATCGCGACGCCACCGACGAACACCAGCAAAAGGCTGGCGAGGAGTACCAGCGGCAACCAATTCATGGGTCAGGTCTCCTGCCGGATGGTTCAACGCAGTGCGATCACTTCTCCGCCGGCGATACCATACAGCGCGTCACCGGCCTGTCGCGCATACATGCCCCCACCGGTGAACGCCGAAAATGCCGGCAGGATGCCAATGGTAGCGCCAAATACAAACGCCGGGAGCCGCACATGGGAACGTCCGCGCCCGTGCACCGTGACATTGGGATGCAGGTGCCCCGCCAGCACATAGCCTGACTCGGGGAGCGCAGGTTCATGCACCCCCACGAAGGGACCCGCACGCCACGGGTCGTCCTGGCAATCGATATCCAGCGAAGCCGGTGGGTCGCCCGCATGCCGGTCGTGATTGCCACGCACCAGTGTGACCTGCAGGGACGCGTGTCGCGCACGCCACGCGGCGATCGTGGCGAACGTCTCTTCATGTCGCCCGGCCCTGGCGTGTAGCAGATCGCCCAGAATGATCAGCTGACTCGCGCCTGTGTCAGACAGCACCCTGGAAAGCCTCGTGAGGTCACTGGCCGTGGTGCCCATCGGGACCGGCACGCGCGACGCGCGAAAGGTCGCGGCTTTGCCCCAGTGCAGGTCAGCCACCACCACCGCATCATGCGCCGGAATCCACAACGCGCGCTCGGGAAGCAGTACCACCGTCTCACTCGCCACTTCCACCGCCAGCGCTCCCGCCGGCAGCACACTCACTTCCGCACTCGGCGCTTCTTGTTCACCGGCAGCGTGTCACTTGGCCCAAACCGGAACACACTCGTTGTCCCGGATCGCGTCGGACGTTCGGCCGATACGGTCATGCGCCGCACCCGATCGGCCAGCTTCTCCATGCTCAGCGAAGCGCGTGTCATGTCCACCATGAGCGGGAAAGCCAACGGAGTGGGGCGCTCCACCTCGACCACGCGCACATCGCTACGGGAGAGGCGTTCGAGCACACGCGTGAGACGGCTGGCTTCGAGCTGACGTTCCAGTACTTCGCGTCGTGCCTGGGCGAGGAGCAGGTTGTCCGGATCATGGTTGGCGAACACATCGTACAACAGGCCACTGGACGCCTGCAACTGCTTGGCGCTCTTCGACTGACCCGGATATCCGGAGAACACGAGACCGGCCACCCGCGCGATTTCGCGGAATTGCCGCCGCGCGAGCTCCGCGGCATTGAGACTGTTCGTGATGTCGTGCAGCAGATGCGCGGTGGACAACAGCCCGCTCTCCAGTGCTTCCTCCAGCGGAGCCCGATCGGGGCTCAGCAACTCGAATCCGTAGTCGTTGCTGCTGAACGTGAACGACAGCGGCATCAACTGGGCGATGCGATACGCCCACAGCGCGGCCAGCCCTTCGTGCACCAGGCGCCCTTCGAATGGATATACGAACAGGTGATGCCCGTCGCGGGTTTCGGTGCGTTCGATGAGCAGTTCGTCGGGGCGCGGAATCACACTGCGTTCGGCCTGTGTGTCGAGCACCGGTTTCACGGCCTGCATCTCGGGAGAGGCGAACACACCCGTACGCGCCTGTTCCAGCATGTCCCGTACCGCCGCCGACAGTTCGCTGCTCAGTGGCATGCGCGCCCCCGCCCAGCGCGGCACGGCGCCGGCCCGCTTCTTCGCCTTGCGCACCCAGGCGGTCAGGTCGCGCAGCCGCACGAACTCCAGCGGTGTCCCGGCAAAGATGAAGGTGTCACCGGGAGAGAGGCGGCTCACGAACGACTCCTCGATCGTGCCAAGCCGTCGGCCCTTCAGGTAGCGCACCGCAATCGCGTGATCACTCACGATGGTGCCGATACTGAGCCGGTGCCGCAGTGCCACACGCCGATCCGTTACGCGATACACCCCGTCTTCGTACTGCACCTTGGCATACTCGGGATACGCGCGCAGCGTGTCACCGCCGTACATGACAAAGGCCAGCACCCAGTCCAATTCTTCATCCGTCAGTCGATGGTACGCCCGCGTGGTACGCACCTCCGCCAGCACGTCAGCGCGCGTAAACCCACCACCCAACGCCAACGTGACCAAGTGCTGGGCGAGCAGATCGAGCGGACGATCCAGTGGTTCACGGCTTTCGATGGCACCAACCTCGATCGCCGCACGCGCGGCCGCCACCTCCACCAACTCGAAGGCGTGCGTGGGCACACAGACAATGCGAGACACCCGTCCGGGGCTGTGCCCGGAACGGCCGGCGCGCTGCAGCAGGCGGGCGACGCCCTTTGGGCTACCGATCTGCATCACCACATCCACTGGAGCGAAGTCTACGCCCAGGTCGAGTGAACTGGTCGCCACCACGATGCGGTAGCGACCGGTCTTGAGACCATCTTCCACATCTTCCCGCTGGTTGCGAGACAGCGAGCCATGGTGGATGGCCGTGAAGATGAACCAGTCCGGGTTGGCCGCGATGAGACTCTGAAACCAGATCTCGCACTGTGAGCGCGTATTGGTGAACACAATCGCGCTCTCGGCGTTCTCCAGTCGGCGAATCACCTCGGGGAGCAGCTTCGTGTTGAGATGGCCGGCCCACGGAAAGCGATCCATCGTCTCCGGTACCAGCGACTCCACCACCACGGCTTTGGGCACTACGCCGCGCACGACGCGCGCCGGCCTTGGCGCGCCCATGGCATCGAAGCCCATGAGTGTGTCCGCAGCCACCTGCAGGTTGCCCAGCGTGGCCGACACACCCCACGTGCGCATATCAGGGCACAGCGCGCGCAATCGCGCGAGGCACAGCTCCACCTGCGCCCCGCGCTTGGTTGAGAGTAGCTCGTGCCATTCATCCACCACCACGCAGCGCAAGTCGGTAAACAACGACGCATGATCCGCCCGGCACAGCAGCAAGGACAGCGATTCTGGCGTGGTCACGAGGACTGTGGGCAATCGCGTGCGCTGCCGGGCACGCTGCGCCGCCGACGTATCTCCGGTGCGCGACTCCACCCGCCATGGCAGCGACATGCCCTCGGCCGCCTGGCGCAGTGCCTGCTCGGTGTCAGCAGCGAGCGCGCGCAGTGGCGTGATCCACAAAACACGAAGCGGCGCCGCGGCTGCGCGACGCCGTGGCGCACGCTGACGCACCGGCTCCGACAACGCCTCGATGACGGGCCCGAGGAATGCCGCATAGGTCTTACCCGTACCTGTCGCGGCGTGGATAAGCCCTGACCCGCCGCGCAGATAGGCGTCCCATACTTCACGCTGGAAGCCAAACGGTTCCCAGCCTCGCTCGCGGAACCACGCGTCCACACCGGCCCGTCCGATCTCGTGATTCATGCCGAGAGCAACGCGCGCACGGTCTCGATCGTGTCCGCCTCGGCGGCGGGTTTGTCCTTGCGCCAGCGGGCCATGCGCGGGAAGCGCACCGCGAGCCCGCTCTTGTGCCGCGTGCTGCGCTGGATGCCCTCGAACGCGAGTTCGAAGACCAGCTCCGGCTTCACCGTGCGCACCGGGCCGAACTTCTCCAGTGTATTGGCACGAACAAACCGATCCACTTCACGGATCTCAACATCGGTGAGCCCACTGTAGGCCTTGGCGAATGGCACGAGCGTGGGCCCGTCCCAAATGGCGAAGGTGTAGTCGGTGAACAATCCGGCGCGCCGTCCGTGACCTGCCTGTGCGTAGACCAGCACCGCGTCCACGGTCATCGGGTTCACTTTCCACTTCCACCAGTCGCCCACTTTGCGCCCAACACCATAGAGCGACTCCAGGCGTTTGAGCATGAGCCCTTCGCTCTGACGCTCGCGAGCCGCTTCCCGCGCTTCGGTGACATCGGCCCAGGAGCTTGCATCGATGACGGGAGACAGGCCCATACTGCCACCCGTCGGCAGTGCAGCCATCACTTGCTCGGCCTGCGCACGCCGCGCACGCAACGGCTCACTGCGGATATCGGAGCCGCGCACTTCGAGACAGTCGTACACCAGCATGTGACAGGGCACGTCGGCCAGCAGCGTCTTGCCCACCGTCTTGCGATTGATGCGACGTTGCAGCTCGCTGAAGGGGAGCGGTTGTCCATCGCGCCAGGCCAACATTTCCCCGTCCAGTACGGTGCCATCGGGCAGCCACTCGGCAATGGCCTCCACCTCGGGGAATCGACCCGTCAACAGCTCTTCACCACGACTCCACAACATCGTGCGGCCGTTGCGACGTACCAACTGGCAACGGATGCCATCCCACTTCCATTCGCACTGCCAGTCGCGCACGTCGCCCAGTGACTCGGGCGCCGCTTCGAGCGGATAGGCCAGAAAGAACGGATACGGCTTGCTCCAGTCAGCGTCGGTGGTATGTGCATGCACGAGCTGCTCATACCAGGCACCACTCGGCTCCCACTGCCCCATCAATCGGTGAGCGATGGTGTCCACTGGCACACCACTCGCCTGCGACAGAGCACGCACGACCAAGCCTTCGGCGACACCCACGCGAAACCCGCCGGTGATCAGCTTGTTGAACAGAAAGCGCGCCGTCCCTCCCAGCTCTGACCAGGCGGCACGCAAGGCCAGTCGCTGTTCTGCAGGCTCCATGGTGGCGAGTGGCAGCAGGCGCTGCTCCACCCACCAGGCGAGCGACGCGTCGGCCGTGGCCTCCGGCTCTGGTACGAGCAGCGAGATGGCCTCGGCCAG
>NZ_DASWXE010000003.1:0-18275 GCF_036405635.1 Gemmatimonas sp.
AGTGCCCCCCGGGATGAATCCCGGGGGGCACTTCCATTTCCTTCTACATCAAGGTGATCAGCAACCCGGACCAGCCAGTGCGCCCGTCTGACCGACGCGCTGCAGGCACTCGGCCGTCGGGATCGGCTGCACGCGCGCCACGAAGTGCGTGTTCACGCCCGAGGTGATGTCGATCGGCAGCTGGTTGAGGCGGCCGTAGCGACGCATATCCACCCAGCGATGCCCTTCCAGCAGCAGCGAGTAACGCTTCTGCAGCAGGATTTCCGTGAGGATCGCATCGTTGGAGGCAGCCGCGGTGAGCGTGGTCGGCGCGAGGCCGCCCGAGTTCACGCGGATCACGTTGATCATGTCGATCGCACCCTGCTTGTCACCCGTGGCAAGCAGGATTTCCGCGCGGAGGAGGATGAGCTCCTCATTGCGGATAACCGGCGTCGGCGAGGCTACTGTCGGGTACATGTTGAAGCCCAACGTCGACGGGATGCCCAGACCCTGAGGCGCGTTGCCCTGGGCACGGGTACCGATCTTCGCCAGATAGCGGTTGTCGAACGTGCCGTCGGCCTTGCGGGGCGCGTCGGCCTGAATCGACATGTGCGCAAACGTGGTCGTGTTGGTGACCATGTTGAACGGGTTCGGCGTATCCGGCGCCGCACCCTGCACCTGGTACACACCCACGTTCAGTGCCGCCGCCGTCGTGGCGCCCGTGTTGATGAACGACGCGGCGAGCGCCGTGCCGGCACGAGTCCACGCCGCCGCACCACCACCGACCGTGGCGTAGTACGCCGCCGCGCGCGCCGCCATGGCGCGGTTGAAGCGGAGGAACGTCGCCGGCGTGTTGAAGCCCGCGTAACCCGAATGCATGGTGAACGGGAAGGCGGCCGTGCCGGCTGCCGTCAGGTCCGCCTGTGCACCATCGAGCGTGTTCAGGATGTACTTGTACATCGAGTCGCGGGACACGAACGGCGCGAGCACCTGCGGATCTTCATTGATCTGCACGATGCCGCCGAGCGTGTCACGCGTGGCCACGACATACATCAGCTCCATCGCTTCGATCGTCCTCGCGAAGCCCGTCGCGGC
Organism: Gemmatimonas sp.; assembly: GCF_036405635.1. Lineage (GTDB taxonomy): Bacteria > Gemmatimonadota > Gemmatimonadetes > Gemmatimonadales > Gemmatimonadaceae > Gemmatimonas. Next base: position 1,075 of record NZ_DASWXE010000003.1, read on the forward strand.
ACGCTTCTGCGCGTCCGAGAAGGCCGTCGAGGCATCGACCGTCTTTCTGAAGTTGAAGATGTCGCGCAGGTTGGCGTACGGGCCGGACCAGCTGCCAACGGCAAAACCGCCCGGATCGAGCCGGTTCTGGCCGGGGAAGCCGATCAGGTACGCCGACGTGTTGCGGCCTTCCGCGGGGGTGTACGAGTACGACTCACGACCGAAACGTCCGAGATCACTCTGGTACGTGCTCAGACTGCCGCGGTTGCCACGCAGCACACCCGTGGCCTGCAACTGCAGGGTCTGCGGATCCGAGCCAGCACCGTCGACACTCGGCGAGTTCGGGTTCGTGATGTTGAGCGTGTCCTTGCTGCAAGCGGCCAGCGAGAGCGACGCCAGGGACAGCACACCAAGGGTGCGCACAGTCTTCGAGGTCATCCGTGAAACGCCGGAATGGTTGGTAGTCGTCATGGGATCAGAACCCCAGGTCGACGCTGAAGAAGAACTGACGGCTCGACGGGTACGGCGCGAGGTCGATGAAACGGTTGAAGTTCTGATTGCCGAAGTTGTTGAACTCCGGGTCAAAGCCCCAGTAATCCGTGAACATGAACAGGTTGCGGCCGCTGAGGTTGAAGCGCATCGAGCGCGCCTTCAGCTTCTGCGCCCACGCGTCCGGCGCCTGCACGTTCAGCGTGATTTCGCGAACCTTCACGTACGAACCGTTCTGGATGTAGACACGCGTGTCGCCACCGTTGAACGTCGCGTAGCGGCAGGCACCCAGCGTCTGCGTACCGCAGAGACGCGAGCCCGGCACGTAGCTGGCATCACCCGGGTTGCCCGAGCCGCTCGGCTTGATGAGCTGGGTCGGCGCCGCGTCGTCGTAGTCACGCGCGTTACCGCCTTCGTCCCACAGGTTGTTCGTCATGTTCGACACGTCGCCACCCGCACGCCAGTCGATCAGCGCGGACACCGTGAGGCGCTTCCACGTGAAGTCGTTGTTGAACGTGGTGGTGTGGAACGGGTTGGAGTTGCCCGTGATCGTGTCGATCGCAACATAGGCCTGGGTGGTCGGGTTCCAGCGCAGCGGAGCGTTGGACCAGATCTCCGTGGAGACCGAGTTGGCACCGATGCGGTTACGGCCGTACGCCGCACCAAAGCTGCCGGTCGGATAGAACGCCGGAACCGGGAGGTCGTTGGTGTACTGCTTGTTCGTGTTGTAGATGATGCGGCTGGTCCACTCGAAGCTGCCACGACGCAGCGGCACCAGCGACAGCACGCCTTCCGAACCCAGCACCGACAGCTGACCACCGTTGATGATCTTGTTGGCAAGACCCGACGACGGGGGGAGCGGGTAGGTGAGCAGCAGGTCGGTGATCTTACGCTGGTAGCGCGTGGCTTCGATGCCGATACGGCCACCGAACAGCGTCGCGTCCACACCGAATTCCAGCTCGTTCATGATTTCCGGCTTGATGGCCGGGTTGCCGACGAGGCTTGCCGTCGCCAGCGAGATCTGACCACCGATCTGGCCCGGTGCGCTGTACAGCACATCGCGGTCGCCGTAGCGGGGACGGTTGCCCGACTGACCCCAGGCGCCACGGAACTTGACTTCGTCGAGCTTGTCTGTGAACGGCTTCAGGAAGCGGTACGAAGCCGAGTACTTCGGGAAGATGTAGTACTTCTCGCGATCGCCATTGGCGCTCGAACGGTCGGCACGGAGACCCACGTTCAGGGCCAGCTTTTCGTCGAGGAACAGGGCCTGTTCGTTGACGTACACTGACTGATCGCGGAATTCCGAGCGGCTGTCTTCGACCGACATGTCCTGCGCACCGGCCAAAGGTGCCACCTTCACACTGGGGATAAGGCCGCGAGCGCGGATGCGGTAGATACCCACCGCCTGGCGCTCGTACGTACCACCGACGGACGTCGTGAACGACGTCACCAGGCGATTGGCCGGCGTCCAGGTCCACACCGCGTTCAGGCCGGCATTGCTCTGGAGGCTGGAAACGTTGTTCTCACCAGCGGTGCCAAGGAAGCCGTCAGCCGGCTCGAACTGCAGGTAGTTGGGCGAGTAGACGATGCCTTCCTGCTGGAAGCGGTCGACGCCGGCCAGCATGGACAGCTGCACGCTGTGACGCGCCGTGGCGACCGCGGCGTAACCGACGCGGAGGTTACCGGCGAGACGGTGCACCACTTCGTCACCCTGCACCGCTTCGGCCACTTCGAACGGATTGGCCGTGGTGAAACCGCCGCCGTGGAACGGCATGCGCACATAGCGACCATCGGCCCCACGCGCACGCAGGTCGATGATGGCCGGGTTGTAGCCCAGCTCGTACGTCGGGCTGGTGCCCGAGTTGGCGTTGTTGCCGATACCGCGCTGCAGGAAGTTGCGCGTGAGGTCCACGCCCATGCTGGCCGTGAGCTTGCTGCCGATCGTCTGGTCGAGGTTGATGCGGCCACCGGTGCGACGGGCGCCGGTGTTGATCATGATGCCCGACTCCTGACGGTCGTTCAGCGAGGCGAAGTAGCGCGTGTTGCCCGCGCCACCCGAGGCCGAAAGCAGCGTTTCCCACGACGGGTCGGTGCGGCCGTAGAGGTCGCCCTGCCAGTCGTAGTTGGTGCACGTCGGGGTGCAGGCCGCGCGCGCGGCGGCTTCACCGATCGGGCCGCCGACGAAGGGCAGCACGTGGTCGAGGTCGCGGTACTGGCGGTGACCCAGCGAGCGCACCATCTGCTGCGTGCCCACACGCTGCGTCAGATTCCAGCGCGACTGGCCGGTCTGACCGCGCTTGGTGGTGATCACGACCACGCCGTTCGTCGCGCGTGAGCCGTAGATGGCCGTGGCGGCCGCCGACTTCAGCACTTCGATGCTTTCGATGTCGTTCGAGTTCAGGTCGGCGAGACGATTGACGACCTGGTCCTGATTGGAACCCGTCGAACCCGAGGCGCGCGAAACGGCCGACGCACCCGACGAGAAGCCGGAGTTCGAAAGGATGACACCGTCGACGACGTAGAGCGGATCACCCTGACCCAGCACGGACGTGGCGCCACGGATCTGCACCTGGGCACCACCGCCCGGCGCGCCGCTGTTTTCGAACACGCGGGCACCGGCAACCTTACCAGCCAGGTTGCTTTCGACCGAGCGGGCCGGCACGCGATTCAGTTCCTGTGCGTTGACCGAGGCCACGGCCGTGGCGGCGACACGACGATCAACCGTCGTCGCGGCACCGGTAACCGTCACACCTTCGAGCTGCAGCACGTCCTTGTCGAGCTCGAAGTCGGCCGTCGTCACCGTCGGGGCGACACGGACCGTGGCGCGCTTGTACCCAAGCGTACGCGCCATAAGGGATGCTTCACCGGCCGGCACCCGGATGCGGTATTCACCCCGCTCGTTGGTGCGCACACCGACCTGCTGGCCGACGATGCTGACAGTGACATCTGGAAGGGGCTGGCCGGTACCGACCATGGTCACCTTACCCGTGATATCACGGGTCTGCGCGTCCGCACGGAACGGCAGGAGGGCAACCATGGCAGCCGCGGCCACGAACTTGAAGAACCTACCCATAGGGTCTCCGATGGAGGGGAGTACTGCGGCGGATCGCCCGACGCCCTGTCACGAGTGATGGACTGTCAGTCACAGACGTTTGCGGGGAGTGTCTGTGACTCGACAGTGACAGAGCCGTCGAGGATGACGCAAAGGTAAACGGCTAACAGCACAGCGGCAGGTGGCGTCACGCGAATGAATGGGACGACAAGCGTTGCCCGGGGATTGCCCCTGTTCGGGTCTTGTATGCCGGTGGATTTGGTCGGCGTCTTAGTCGTGACAATCTCAGTGCCAGTAACGTTTCGTCACGTTTTCCAGGCACGCCATTTCCCGCGCCAGTTCGGTCACCGGGGCTCGCGCCAGAGGCACTCTGGCGAGCAATTCACATCCGTATGTACGCTGAAACAGGGGCCGCCATCCCCGTGACCTGTGCCACAATCGCGGGACCCGAGGAATCGTTAGGTTGGGACCGGGTCATCACCCGAACGCCACCTGCACGCCGACAGTCCATCTTCTCCGCTGCCCATCGATGCTGACCGAGAATTCGTCCTGTAACGCGTGCGCGGCTGCCGCCGCCCGATTCGACCGCCGGCAGTTCGTCGCAACAGCGTCTGTCCTCTCGATGGGCGCGCTGGTGACCGCCAGTTGCGGCGACGGCATCATCTCCGGCCCTGAAGCGATCCCGCCGTTCCCGGCCGATCCCTTCACCTTCGATCCGCGCACGGTCTCCGCGTTGCAGCAGGTCGGTGGACGGGTGGTGGTCTCCTCCGGCCTCGCCTCGCCCATCCTGCTCGAACGGATGTCGACCGCGCAGTACCGGGCGCTCTCGCTCGTCTGCCCCCACAAGGGCACCATCGTCGACGTCCGGTCCTCCGGTTTTGTGTGCCCCAACCATGGCGCCCGATTTGCCCTCGATGGCGAATGGACCGGTGGGCAGGAAACCGCCGGTCTTGCTCCCGTGGCGGTACGCAACAACGCGGACGGCACCCTCACGATCGGCGGTGTGCCGACGCCACCGGCGCTCTCGCTCTCGGCGGGGAGTGCCGTCTTCGTTACTTCCATTGTCGGGGCTGGCACCATGGCCCCGCAGACTGTCGCCGTGAACAATGAAGGAGGCGGCACCATCAGCGGTCTGCAGGTGTCGCTCGCCTACGCGCCCAATCAGCGCAGCGGCTGGCTCAATGTCGCCATCGACCAGGCGTCCACTCCGGCCACGCTGACGCTCACGGCCACGCGGGGCACCATCCCCGCCGGTACATACTCCGCGACCGTGACCGTCAATGCGCCCAACGTCTCGACCGGCGCACAAACGGTTGCCGTGACCATGCTGGTGCAGGACCCGGCGTCTCCGGCGTCGCTGCTGCTGTCGGCCAGCGCGCTGTCGTTCACGGTGGCGCAGGGCATCGCACCCGTCGCGCAAACGGTGCAGATCAACAACGGTGGCGGCGGCGCGGTTCTGGGTATCACGGCGGCCGTGAATTACGGAACGGGGGCCAGCGGCTGGCTCACCCCGTCGCTCAGCGGCACCACGGCACCGGCCACTCTCACGCTGCGCCCCAACATCACGGGTTTGGCGGTCGGTACATACACGGCCACCGTCGTCGTCGCGGCCACGGGGCTCGCCAATCGCACGCTCACGGTCACCCTCACGGTGAATCCGCCCGGTCTCCAGGTCACCATCGCCGCCTGGCCGGCCCTCGCCAATGTGGGCGGCGTCGTGGGCAGTGTGGGCAACATCAATGGTGGGCCGGTGGCCGTGGTGCGCACCAGTGCGAACAGCTTTTCGGCGTTCTCGATGGTATGCCCACACGCCGGTACCACCATTCTGGTGGTGAACAACGCCAGCTTCCGCTGCCCCAATCACGGCGCCCTGTTCGACCGTGAGGGCAACAATCTGCCGGACGGTTCGCAGATCACGGACAACCTGACGCAGTACACCGTGGTGTATACGCCAGGGGCCAGCACATTTGTGGTGACGCTGTAGCGGTTCCGGGTCGCGAGGGGCGTGTTTGGGGGTGAAAAGCCGAGTGCCGGGTAACGAGTCTCGAGACGCGCGTCCCGGTACCCGTGACCCTGTTGGTCACCACGAAACCCGTCCCCTCGCGACCCGCAACCGCTGCCCGATTGTTCCCCCTCGGCAGCATGGCTAACTTTTGGGGCTGTTCGACTTAGCTCCCTTTTGCCCCAGCTGTCGCCATGCCGACTTACGAGTTCCGTTGTCCGGACGGAACGATCATCGAGCGCATCTTCAAGATCTCCGAGGTCCCGGAGTCCATTCCGTCGCCCAACGGCGACGGTGTGGCCACGCGGATCATCTCTGGTGGTGCCGGTCTGCTCTTCAAGGGATCGGGCTTCTACATCACCGACTACGGCAAGGACGGCAAGAAGGATCAGCGTCCGGCCAGCAGCGAGAAGTCGGACAGCGCCCCGAAGAGCGACAGCTCGGGCTCGTCCGGCGGCAGCGCGTCCGGTAGCAGCTCGAGCGGCGGTTCCACTTCGAGCCCCAAATCCGAGTGAGCGCCCCGCAGAACGACGCAGCGGAACCGGCGAGCCACGCCGACGCCTTGCGCGCAGAACTCGTACGCGCGGCCCGCACGCTTGGTGCGCCCGACGATGTCTCGCCCGTACTCGAGCGCCCGCGCGACCCGTCCTTCGGTGACTGGGCCACGAATCTCGCGATGACGCTGGCCAAGCCGCTCGGCAAGAAGCCGCGCGATCTGGCCGAAGCACTCATCGCTGCACTCAACAAAGAAAGTGTGGGCATCCAGGCCGCCGAAATCGCCGGCCCGGGCTTCATCAATTTCCGTCTCGATCCAGGCTTTCAGGCCCGCGGCCTGTTGCAGATCCTCGCTGCGCCGGAGCAGTGGGGACGCCACAACATCGGACAGGGCGAGCGTGTCGTCGTGGAATTTGTTTCGGCGAATCCCACCGGTCCTTTGCACGTGGGTCACGGACGTCAGGCTGCGCTGGGCGATGCCATCAGCACGCTGCTCGAGTGGACCGGCTGGAAGGTCGATCGCGAGTTCTACTACAACGACGCCGGTGCACAGATCGCGAACCTCGCGAAGAGCACGCAGGCGCGTGTGCGCGAGATCGGTGGTGCGGCGCTCGAAATTCCCGAAGGCGGCTATCACGGTGAGTACATCCGGGAGATCGCCGAGCGCTACGCCACACAGCACAGCGCCGATGCGACGGGCAACGACCTCGACGCGATGCGCGAGTTCGCCGTAGCGGCGCTGCGCCACGAACAGGACCTCGATCTGCAGGCCTTCGGCGTCAAGTTCGACACATACTATCTCGAAAGTTCGCTCTACACCGACGGCCGGGTCGACAAGACTGTCGAGGCGCTCAAGGCGTCGGGCTACACCTTCGAGGACAACGGCGCGCTCTTCCTGCGCACGACGGCCTTTGGCGATGACAAGGACCGCGTGATGAAGAAGAGCGAGGCGAAGGGTGGCGACTACACCTACTTCGTCCCCGATGTGGCCTATCACGTGACCAAGTGGGAACGCGGCTACCATCGCGCGATCAACGTGCAGGGCGCTGATCATCACAGCACCACCACGCGTGTGCGCGCCGGTCTGCAGGCGCTGGGGATCGGCATCCCGCAGGGTTATCCCGACTACGTGCTGCACCAGATGGTGACCGTCATGAAGGGCGGCGAAGAGGTGAAGATCTCCAAGCGCGCCGGCTCGTACGTCACTGTGCGCGATCTCATCGACGAAGTGGGACGTGATGCCGTCCGCTACTTCTACCTGATGCGCAAGGGCGATTCACAGCTCGTGTTCGATGTGGATCTCGCCCGCAGCCAGTCTGAAGAGAACCCGGTGTATTACGTGCAGATGGCTCACGCGCGCATGTGCGGCATCTTCCGCGTCGGTGAAGTGGACGCGACCACCGTGACCGCCGACGGCGTGGACCTCGGTGTGCTCAGCGAGCCGGCCGAACAGGAACTCATCAAGCAGTTGCTCGACTTCCCGGCCATCGTGAAGGGCGCCGCCGACAATCTCGAACCGCACCGCATTGCGGGCTGGCTGCTCGAGACGGCGCGCACGGCCCACACCTGGTATCACAAGCATCACGTCCTCGGAGAACCCGAGGCCATCACGCGCGCGCGGCTCGTGCTCGCGCGTGCCACGCAGCTCGGCATCGCGTCCGGCCTGCGCATCCTCGGACTGACTGCGCCGGAGCGCATGTGACCCCGTCTGTATCGTCGACTTCCGCCGCGCACCCGGTGCTGGTGGTGGGATCTGTCGCCCTCGATTCCGTCGAGACGCCGTTCGGCAAGGCTGATGAAGTGCTGGGTGGTTCCGGCACCTTCTTCTCGTCGTCGGCTTCGCACTTTGCGCCCGTACAGCTCGTCGGTGTGGTCGGTGACGACTATCCGGTGGAGAAGCTCGCCCCGCTGGCCGAGCGTGGCGTGGACCTCGCTGGCCTCGAGAAGGTGGAGGGCACCAGCTTCCGGTGGCGTGGCCGGTATCGTCACGACCTCAACTCGGCCGAAACGCTCGAGACGCACCTTGGTGTGTTCTCGCACTTCCGCCCGAACATTCCGGAGCAGTTCCGCCGCGCGCCGTTCGTGTTTCTCGCCAACATCGATCCGCGTCTTCAGCTGCAGGTGCTGGAGCAGGTGGAGAAGCCCCGACTGGTCGCGTGCGATACGATGAACTTCTGGATCGAGTCGCGCCGCCCCGAGCTGATCGAACTGCTCAAGCACGTCGACCTCATCACGCTGAACGACGGCGAAGCACGCCAGCTCACCGAGCACACCAACCTCGTACAGGCCGCGCGCTGGATCCTCGACAAGGGGCCGAAGCATGTGCTCATCAAGAAGGGCGAGCACGGCGCGTTCATGTTCAATCGCGAGAGCGTGTTCTTCGCGCCCGCGTATCCGCTCGAAAGTGTGTTCGATCCGACCGGTGCCGGTGACTCGTTTGCCGGCGGCTTCATGGGCTATCTCGCCGCGACGGGTGACATCAGCGAGCGCGCCATGCGTCGCGCCGTGGTCGTTGGTTCGGCCATGGGTTCGTTTGCCGTCGAGAAGTTCTCCAACACCCGACTGCTTGAAATCACGCGCGCCGATATCGATGCGCGCGTCCAGGAATTCCGCCAACTCGTGGCCTTCGACTCGGAGCTTGACGCATGACCGCCCCCAACTCCACGCCCCTCGATTATCGCTCGGCGGGTGTCGACATCGAAGCAGCCGATGATGCGAAGAACCGTCTGTCGCGACTGGTGCAGTCGACGATGACGGCGGGATCGCGCGGCGCGTTTGGCGGCTTTGGCGGCATGTTCCGTGTGCCCGATCGCTATCGTGCGCCGCTGCTGGTGGCCAGCGCTGATGGTGTGGGCACCAAGATCAAGATCGCCATCGAAGCCGACCGTCATGACACGATCGGTCACTGCCTCGTGAACCATTGCACCAACGACATCCTGGTGCAGGGTGCGGTGCCGCTGTACTTCCTCGACTACGTGGCGTTCGGCAAGCTCGAGCCACCCGTGGTGGAAGGTGTGGTGGCTGGTGTGGCGGCGGGTTGCCGCGAGAATCATTGCGCGCTGATCGGCGGCGAGACGGCCGAGATGCCGGGTGTGTACACGCCGCCCGACTACGATCTCGCCGGTTTCATCACGGGCATTGTGGAAGAAGATCAGGTGCTGGGCAGCGCGCGTGTGCAGGAAGGCGATGTGCTGGTGGCGTTGGCCAGCGATGGGCTGCACACCAACGGCTACTCGCTCGCTCGCCGCATCATCAGCGATCGTCTCAAGCTCGGTGTGCACGACGTGTTCCCCGACGCCGATGGCGCCACGGTGGCCGACGTCATGCTCAAGGTGCATCGCTCGTATCTCACCTGCCTCGAGCCCATGCTCGGCTCCATCCATGCGATGGCGCATATCACGGGCGGCGGCCTGCCGGGCAACCTGAACCGTGCGCTGCCTCACACCCTCGATGCTGCCGTGGATACCTCCACATGGACCATCCCCTCCGTCTTCCGGGTACTGGCCGAAGCGGGGCAGGTGAGCCCGATGGAGATGTTCCGCGCTTTCAACATGGGGGTTGGCATGGTCGTGATCACGGCACGGGAGAATGTGTCGGCGCTGATTGCACGCGCCGCTGCATGCAGCATTGAGGCGTGGGAACTGGGCAAGACTGTGAAGGGCACTGGTGAGGTGCAATTGCGCGGGTTGGGCGCGTGAAGCGGCGCGCGCGGAGGCTCCTCGCCGCAGCGACTGTGCCTGCCGCGCTCGCCATGGGCGTGACGACTGCGCAGGCGCAGACCACGGTCGGCCGTTGTGAAATGCCCACGTTCGGCGGCTCTGCCGCGGACGCGTGTCAGAAGGGGCGTGACCTGTTCGCCTACGTGGTGCCGCAGGTGGGCGTCGCGCTGTCTGGAGGCAATCCCATTCTCGGCGAAGGGGGCACGATGGGTGGGTGGGGCAAGCGCGCTATCAGTGCTCGCCTCACCGCGGTCGAAGGGTATCTGCCGCGCAACTCGGTGCCCATCACGGCCGTGGTGGGAGGCACTCCACCGAGCAGTGATTTCGGCGCCAAGCGCACCTACGTACCCATCCCCTCGGTCGATGCCGCCGTTGGTCTGTTTTCGGGCGTGCCGGCTGGCCTGACGAATGTGGGTGGAGTCGATGCACTGCTCGGCGTCACCTATTTGCCTCAAGCGTCAGAAGGCAGCTTCCGCCTCAAGCCTTCCGGATCGTCCTTTGCATTCTCCTACGGCGTGAGAGTTGGCGCACTACAGGAGTCCTCGGTGGTGCCCGGTGTGAGCATCAGCTACATGCGACGCAAGCTGCCCACCGAGAACCTTTCCTACACGCCGGGCAATGACACGCTGAACGTGAACAACATGGCGGTTACGTCCAACACGTGGCGGTTGGTGGCGAGCAAGCGCGTTGCCGTGGTCGGACTCGCCGCCGGCATTGGCCGCGACGAGATCGAAGGCTCGTCCGGCATGAGCGGCGTCGTGAACGAATCGGTGGGAGCCATTCCTCTGCGCAGCGCTGTGACGTTGTCCGATGTGCGCACCAAGGCCAAGCGCAACACAGCCTTTCTCAACGCATCGTTTGGTATATCGCTCGTGCGGGTCGTTGGTGAATACGGATGGTCCAGCGCCGGCACCATCGAAAACACGGTGAATCAGTTTGGCGGTCGTCGGGCCAACGAAGCCTACCGCTACGCATCACTCGGACTCACGGTGCGCTTCTGATGTCGCACGCCGCATGAGCACCGTTCCCGCCGGTCACGGCGAGGATGTGCAGGCGCACGAAGCGCACGTCTCGACGTTCACCGTCGATGACGTGCGCTTCATGCGTCGAGCCATTGTGTTGGCTGAGCGCGGCGCGGGACAGGTGTCTCCCAATCCCAAGGTCGGCGCCGTCATCGTGCGGGGGGGAGAAGTCGTTGGGGAGGGCTGGCATCAGCAGTACGGCGGCCCGCATGCCGAGGTGCATGCGCTGGCTGCCGCAGGCGCGGCGGCACAAGGCGCAACCGCGTACGTGAGCCTCGAGCCGTGCAATCACCACGGCAAGACTCCGCCGTGTACCGACGCCCTTGTTGCGGCGGGTGTGGTGCGTGTGGTGTGTGCCACCCGGGATCCCAACCCCAAGGCGGCGGGCGGCATCGAGCGGCTCGAGGCGGCCGGTATCGCCGTCACGGTGGGCGTGTGTGAGCACGAAGCGCTGGTGCAGAATGCGCCGTTCTTCCATGCCGCCCGTGGCGCCGACCGGCCCTTTGTCACCCTCAAGCTGGCCGTCTCCATCGACGGGGCTATCGTGGACGCATCCCGACAGCGGGGCTGGCTGACGGGGCCCGAGGCACATGCGGCCGTCCATGCCCTCCGGGCAGACGCGGACGCGGTGGCCGTGGGCATCGGCACGGCATTGGCCGACGACCCGGCTCTCACCGTCCGTCTCGTGGACGCGCCACGAGTGCCTCCCCGGCGGGTCGTGTTCGATCGCCAGGCCCGGCTGCCGCTGGAAAGTGCCCTCGTGCGCACGGCCGAGGAGATCCCGGTCAGTATTGTCACCCAGCCGCCCCGACCGGCCGGCGCCGATGCCTTGGCGGATGCCGGCGTGCAGGTGCTGGAGGCGGCGGGCCCGGCTGATGCCCTTCGTACCCTCTGGGCGGAAGGGGTGCGCCATCTGCTGGTGGAGGGAGGCGCCGAACTGGGTTCTGCGCTCCTGAACGCCGGACTCGTCCATCACCTGATTATCTTTCAGGCTCCGGTCATTCTGGGGGCAGGCGCCGTGTCGGCGTTTGCCACGTACCCGGCGTCGGGCGCGGACACCGCGCCACGCCTCCGGGTGCTCGAGCGCCGCGTGTTCGGCGCCGACCTGATGACCCGTTACGCTGTTTTCGGAGACTGAAGAACGGATGTTCACGGGGCTCGTGGACGACGTCGGGCTCATTGAGCACGTCGCTGACACACCGGCTGGTCGGGAGCTGCGCATCACCTGCGGCTACCCTGAGTTGGCCGATGGCGAGAGCGTCGCGGTGAATGGCGCGTGCCTCACCGTGCGCGAACATGGCGCCACCGTTGAGGGTGGCAGCTGGTTCACGGTCGCGGCCATCGAGACGACGCTGGGTCGCACCACCATCGGTCAATGGACCGCTGGCCAGCGCGTGAATCTCGAACGCGCCATGCGCATGGGCGATCGCCTCGGTGGCCACATGGTGCTTGGCCATGTGGACGATCTGGGCACCGTGCTGCGCACCACCACCGCGGGTGACGCGTGGCTGGTCGACGTGGAACTGCCGCCGCGCCTCCGCCCGCTCACCGTCGACAAGGGCTCCATCACCATCAATGGCGTGAGCCTGACGGTGAACGAGATGCTCGACACCGGTGTGCAGCTCTCCATCATCGAGTTCACCAAGCGGCACACCACACTCGGCGAGCTCGAAGCCGGCCATGCGGTGCACGTCGAGGCCGATGTCCTGGCCAAGCATGTCGAGCGACTGATGACGGCATATACCGCCGCGCAGACCGCCACGAACACCCCCGCGCGCACGGGCGCGCTTACCTCAGAGTACTGAAGCGTACTGATGCCCATTTCACAGCAGAACGCCGGGGCGCCGCAGGACGCGGACCGCCAGGCTGCCGATACGGTGTTCGGGACGGTCGAGCAGGCGCTGGCCGATATCGCCGCTGGCAAGTTCATCGTGGTGGCCGACGATGAAGACCGCGAAAACGAAGGTGATCTTGTGTGCGCGGCCGAACTGGTGACGCCCGAGATGGTCAACTTCATGCTTGAAGCAAAAGGCATGATCTGTCTGGCCATGACCAACGAGTGGGCCAATCGCCTCGGCCTCGAGATGCAGGTGGAGAAGAACACCGAGTCGATGAGCACGGCGTTCACGGTCTCCATCGATGCGGCGGCCAAGTACGGCGTCACTACGGGCATCAGCGCGGCCGATCGTGCGGCGACCATCCGCGTTGCTGCCGATCCCGATTCCACGCGAGCCGACCTTCGCGTGCCGGGGCATATCCATCCGCTGCGTGCACGGGATGGTGGCGTGCTGCAGCGCGTGGGACACACCGAGGCCGCGGTGGACCTCGCGCGTCTCGCCGGTTGCCGTCCCGCCGGTGTCATCTGCGAAGTGCTGAACAAGGACGGCACCACCTCGCGCCGCCCGCAGCTCGAGCAGTTCTGCAAGCAGCATGGCCTGACGTTCATCACCATCGCGCAGCTCGTGGCGTATCGCCTCAAGAACGAGCGTCTCGTGCATCGCGTGGCCGAAGCGCGCTTGCCCACCGAATACGGTGAGTGGCGCATCTACGGCTACAAGAACGATGTCGACCAGCGTGAGCACATTGCCATTGCCTATGGCGATGTCTCGCAGGGTGAAGGTGTGCTGGTGCGCATGCACTCCAAGTGCCTCACGGGCGACGTGTTCCATTCGCGCCGCTGTGACTGCGGGTGGCAGCTCGACACGGCCATGGCCATGATCCAGACCGAAGGCAAGGGCGTCATCGTGTACCTTGATCAGGAAGGCCGTGGCATCGGCCTCATCAACAAGCTCAAGGCCTATGAGCTGCAGGATCGCGGTGCCGACACGGTCGAGGCCAATGAACAGCTTGGTTTCAAGGCAGACCTTCGCAACTACGGCATTGGCGCGCAGATTCTTCTCGACCTCGGCGTGCAGTCCATTCGCGTGCTGACGAACAACCCCCGCAAGCTCGTGGGGCTCGATGGCTACGGTCTCGTGCTCACCGATCGTGTCCGTATCGAGGCCCCGTCGACCGATGAGAACGCTTCCTATCTTGAAACCAAGCGAACAAAGCTTGGTCACCTCTTCGCCATCTGAGATCGACGTGGCTGAGTTCAGTGGAGAACCGCGCGGTGAAGGACGCCGCATCGTGGTGGTTGCCAGCCGCTTCAACGAGGGCGTGACCGTGCCGCTCGCCGAGGGCGCGGTGCGCGCGCTCGTGGAGAAGGGTGTGGCGTTCGACAATGTCGACGTGCTCTGGGTGCCGGGCGCGTGGGAGTTGCCGGTGGCCGTGCGTCGTGCGCTCAGCAGCGAGCGGTATGACGCGGCCGTTGCCGTGGGTGCCGTCATTCGCGGCGACACGCCGCACTTCGACATCGTGGCCGGTGAAACTGCACGCGGCCTGATGGAAGCCTCACGCGACTTCGATGTGCCCGTGACGCTCGGCCTGCTCACCACTGACACGCTCGAGCAGGCGGAAGCGCGGGCTGGTGGTGTGCATGGCAACAAGGGCATGGATGCCGCACTGGCGGCACTCGAAGTGCTCGACCTGTTCGATCGTGCGTTGCCGGCGGCGGACTACGACGACGAGGACGCCGAGTGATGGTGAATCTTCGCGACGAGGCGTTCTGGGACACGCCCATGCAGGAGCCGTTGGCGCCCAAGCAAGGGCGCCGCACGCGCGGGCGTAAGGCCACGCAGGAGGAGCGCGTGGAAACCCGCGGACGTGCGCGCGCGTTGCAGGCACTCTATGCGGCCGACCTGCGCGATCTGTCGCAGGTGAAGCGCATCGCCACCACCGTTTTCGACGACCTCGCCATCGATCCGGCGGAGCGTCTGTTTGCTTCACGCATCGTGGCCACGGTGGCCGATCGCGGTGCTGCGCTCGATACCGCACTCTCCGAAGTCACGGCCAACTGGCGCCTCGAGCGCCTTGGTGCCATCGAGCGTAGTGTGCTGCGTCTTGCCGCCGCCGAACTCGCGCGCGAAGAAACGCCGGTGAAGGTGGTGCTGCAGGAAGCGGTGCGTCTCGCGGAGCGATATGGCACTGAGCGGTCGGCGCGCTTCGTCAACGGCGTGCTGGACGCCTACGCCCGTCGGCTCGGACGGTTGTGACCGCGCAGGCCTCGGTAGGCACGCAGGCGGACGACCGTCTGCGGAGGCCCTTGCGCATTGCTGTCGTCAACTGGCAGTGCCGCGACAACCCGCAGGCCGGCGGTGCGGAGATCCATCTCCACGAGATCTTCGGACGGCTGGCACAAGCGGGTCATGAAGTGGTGCTGTTGTGCGGTGGTTGGCCTGGGTGTCCTCCCCGCACCACGCTTGATGGCATCGAAGTGCATCGCGTTGGCACGCGGCAATCGTTCCCGTTCCTCGCGCGTCGCTACTGGCACACCCATCTGGTGCAGCGCGGTTTCGACGTGCTGGTCGAGGATATCAACAAGGTGCCGGTGTTCACGCCCACCTGGCGTGCGCCCAAACTGGTAGGGCTCGTGCCGCACCTGTTTGGCGGGACGGCCTTTCAGGAACTCGCCGCGCCGCTTGCCACAGCGGTGTGGCTGGCAGAAAAGCCGTTGCCATGGTTCTACGCCGGTCATGCCTTCGAGGCGATCAGCGAGAGCACGAAGGACGATCTGGTGCGCCGGGGCATTCCGCGCGACAGCATCCGCGTGATCTTTCCGGGTATCGACAGCGCACACTACACGCCCGACCCCACCCAGCGTGCGGCTCGTCCAACCTTTGCGTATCTCGGTCGTCTGAAGAAGTATAAGGGTGTGGATCTGGTGATCCGTGCCTTCGCGGCCTGTGAGGTGCCCGACGCCACACTCGAAGTGGCCGGGGCGGGGGAATATCGGGCTGAATTGGAGCGTTTAGCCGGAACCCTTGGGGTGCACTCGCGGGTACGGTTTTTAGGACGTATTGACGAGACTGAGAAGTGCGCCCTGCTGCGACGAGCTTGGGCAACTCTTTTCGCTTCACCAAAGGAGGGCTGGGGCATCACGAATCTGGAGGCAGCAGCGAGCGGGACTCCGGTGATTGCGTCGAATTCTCCGGGAATCCGCGAGTCGGTCCGCCATGGCGAGACCGGCTACCTCGTACCACACGGGGACGTGGCTGCCATGGCTGCATCCATGCGTCGCCTCAGCGGCGAGCGAGCGCTCGTCGAACACCTGGGGGCCGCCGCGCGGCATTTTGCCGAAGGATTCACCTGGGCGAATGCCGCCGATCAGACCGAATCCCACCTCAGAGAAGTCGTGGTGGGAAAGGAGGGAGGTCGCTGATGGAGATCATCCTGCACGCGCATCACGCCGAAGTGACCGATTCACTTCGTGCTCAGGCACAGGCCGCCGTGGAACGCATCGCCTCGCGTCTCAAGCGCGTGGCCAACGCGATCGTTCGATTCGTCGGTGATGGCCCAACCCGCCGCGTCGAGATCGTCTTGCGCGCCGGGGGTCAGGGGGAGTTGTTTGCCCAAGCTGACGCCCGCGCCTTCGCACCCGCCTTGTCCGCTGCCGTGCAGCGACTGGAAAGTCAGGTCTCCCGCGCGCGCCGATCCAGGCGAGCGCCTCGCCCAGAACCCCGCCCCGGAGATTTCTCCGAGTGAATCGCCGTCTCACGGTCGGAACCCTGTTCGAGCGCATGAAAGACACGCTCGAGCTCGAACTGCTGGGCCCTTCCACCGGTCTCGATCGTGAGATCACGAGCCCCGAGGCATCCAGCCCGGGGCTCGTGTTGTCGGGGTACATCAATCGCTTTCCTTATCAGCGCATTCAGGTGCTCGGCGAAACCGAGATCACCTATTTGCAGTCTCTGGGAGAAGCGCAGCGCGCCGCCAATCTGGAACAGTTCTTCGGCTTTCCGTTGCCCTGTGCCTTCATCACGAAGGGACTCGAGCCGCCCACGCCGCTGATGCGGCTGGCCGAAGAAGCGGGTGTCGCCGTGCTGCGCTCGCAACTCAAGACGGCCGAGTTTTATCGACTCATCAAGCCGTTCCTGTCGGATCAGTTCGCACCCACCACCACGTTGCACGGCTCACTGGCCGACGTGTATGGCGTGGGGCTGTTCTTCACGGGCAAGAGTGGCATCGGTAAGTCGGAGTGTGTGCTCGACCTCGTGGAGCGCGGGCATCGCCTCGTGGCCGACGACCTCGTGTTCGTCTCGCGGCGCGGTAACGATGTGCTGATCGGCAAAGGCCATGAGCTGCAACGGCATTTCATGGAAATCCGTGGTGTCGGCCTGCTCGATATCCCGGCCATCTTCGGCATTCATGCCGTGCGTCAGCAGAAGCGTCTCGAGGTGGTGGTGGTGCTCGAAGAGTGGGATGGCAACGCCCATGTCGACCGCACCGGTCTCGATGTGCAGACCATCGATATCCTCGGCGTCGAGATCCCGAAGATCACGGTGCATCTCAATCCCGGCAAAAACATCACGGTGATTGCCGAGGTCATCGCGATGAACCATCTC
>NZ_DASWXE010000004.1:0-10310 GCF_036405635.1 Gemmatimonas sp.
GCGTAGCATAGGAGGCATGGAACGCCGACTTTTCCTCGCCGATCTGACGCGCTACGCCGCCCTGTGCGCCGTCGTCCCCAACATCTGGCGCGTCACCTCGCGCCCCCGCTTCGCCGACGACCCCTTTGCACTCGGCGTCTCCTCCGGTGATCCCACGTCCACCGGTGGCGTGCTGTGGACGCGCCTCGCGCCGCGCCCCAACGAACCCGACGGCGGCATGGAGGGCACACGCGCTACCGTCGACTGGGAAGTCGCACACGATGATCAGTTCAAGAACATCGTGACCAAGGGACGCGCGACGGCAGGACCGGAACTGGCGTACAGCATTCACATCGACGTGGATGGCCTCGAAGCCGATCGCTGGTACTTCTACCGCTTCATGAGCGGCCAGGCCGTGAGCCCCGTTGGCCGCTTTCGCACCACGCCCGCTGACGGCGCACACACGCCGCTGAACATGGCGTTCATGTCGTGCCAGCGCTGGGACCAGGGTTTGTTCACCGCACTTGGTCACGTCGCGCGCGAGGAGCAGCTCGATCTCGCCATTCATCTCGGCGACTACATCTACGAAGGCGCGAGCCCGTCCACCGCACTGCGCAAGCATCAAGGCCTCGAGATCCGCACGGTCGATGACTATCGGCGACGCTACGCGCAGTACAAGAGCGACCCCAACCTGCAGGCCGCACACGCACGCTGCCCCTGGCTGGTGACATGGGACGACCATGAAGTCGACAACAACTACGCCGGTCTCGTCGGCGAGAACGTCATGGAGTCGACCGAGCAGATGCAGCAGCGCCGCGCTGCCGCATACCAGGGATGGTGGGAACATCAGGCCGTGCGCGTCCCCCGTGTAAAGTCGTGGGCGGACCTCAACATCACGCGCACGATCAGCTGGGGCTCGCTCTCACGCTTCTACATGCTGGACACGCGACAGTATCGCGATGATCAGGCATGTGGCGACACCATCAAGCCCGTCTGCGCGGAAACGCTCGACCCCAAGCGCACCATGCTGGGCGACGCGCAGGAGCAGTGGCTGTACAACGGACTCGGCTCATCGAAGGCACACTGGCAGGTCATCGCGAATCAGGTGATGATGGCGCAATATGACGCCGCGCCCGGCCCCGACTTCCGCGTGTCCATGGACCAGTGGGGCGGCTATCCGGTGGCGCGCGATCGCCTGCTTGGCGAAATCGGCAAGCGTGCACCGAATCGCACGGTGGTCATCACCGGCGACATCCACACCAATTGGGTGCACGACCTGCACAACGGCTTCTCGCGTCCCGATCGTCCCGTCGTGGCCACCGAGTTCGTGGGCACGAGCATTTCCTCGGACGGCGACGGTCGTGATATCGACGCCGCGCGTCTGTCAGCCATGCAGGCCGAGAACCCGCATCTCAAGTGGTACTCGGCGCGCCGCGGGTACGTGCGCTGCCGCATCGACGAGCAGGCGTGGAACGTGGACTATCGCACGGTGCCCTATGTGACGCGCCCCGATGCGCCGATCAGCACGGCGACGTCGTGGCGGCTGCAACACGGACGGCCGGGCGCGGAACGGACAGCCTGAACAAGCAGTTGCGGGTCGCGGGGGAGCGGGTTTCGGGGTGAACCACCGAGTCGTGGGTAGCGGGACACGGGACTCGCAGCTCGGTGCCCGAAACCCGGCAGTTCACCCCGAAACCCGCGCCCTCGCGCCCCATCACCGCCGTCCGCTACATCCGTGATTGCGCTGGGAAGATCGTACTGAACTCGCGCGTCGGCATGCGCGCTCCGCCACGCAGGGTCTGAATCACATCGTCGGCGCGATCATCGTCGCAGCCGATGGAGCGCAGGCTGTGGTAGGCCATGCCGAACGCCAGCTCGCGTTCGCCCATGAGCGCCTTGCTCACCCCCAGGCGCTCGAAGTGCTCCTGCTCCTGGTCGTTGTGCGTGCGCACAATGATGTCGATGTCCGGATTCTTCGCGCGCACGAGTTCGATCACATGACGCGCGTGATACGGATCGGGCGTGGCCACCACCAGCAACCGCGCGAACTCCGGCTTCGCGTGCTCCAGAATGCCCGGACGCGTGGCGTCCCCATACACGGCGGTCACGCCCAGTGTGCGCATCGCGTCCACCACGCGACGATCCTGGTCGATGGCAATGAACGGCACACCCACGCGCTGCAATGCGTCGCCGATCGTGCGCCCCACACGTCCATAGCCAATGAGGATGGCGTGGTTGGCCGGCGTGGCCATCCAGAGATCGGTGCTGTACAGGCGCGGCGCCTTCTGGCGTTCGAGACGATCCAGCAATCGCGGATAGCGCGCCAGAAACTCTGCGAGCTGGTCCATCAGCAGGAACAGCAGCGGGTTGAGCACGATGGTCACCAGCGCCGCCGCGAGAATCAGACTGCGCGCCTCCTCGGTGAGCACGCCCAGTGACACACCGATGCCGGCCAGGATGAACGAGAACTCGCCGATCTGGCCGAAGCTCGCGCCGAGCCGCAGTGACGCGCCCAGAGGATGGCGCAGCAGCACCATCACCACCGCCGCCACGACGGTGTTGCCCACGATGATCACCGCCGACGTGAGCGCCACACGACCCGGTTCATGCAGCAGCACCGCCGGATCGATGAGCATACCAGCGGCCACGAAAAAGATCACGGCGAAGGCGTCCTGCATGGGGAGGGCGTCTGCGCCCGCGCGATAGCTCAGGTCCGACTCGCTGATCACCACACCGGCCACGAACGCACCCAACGCGAACGACACGCCAAACAGCGCCGCAGCACCAACAGCCACGCCAAGCGACACGGCCAGTACAGCCAGCGTGAACAGCTCGCGCGAACCCATGCGTGCCACATGCGTGAGCAGCCACGGCACCGCGCGGCGTCCCACCAAGGCCATCAGCCCGATGAACGCCGCCACCTTGAGCACCGTGATGACCACGACCTTCACGAGGCCAAAACCCACACCACTCGCCGCCGCGCCGCTGCCATGCGCCGCACCACTCGCCGCTTCCGCCACACCCGACGCACCGAGCGTCTCGAGCACGGCCGGCAGCAGCACCAGCGCCACCACGACGACCAGGTCTTCGGCCACCAGCCAACCCACCGCGATGCGTCCGTCGAGGGAGTCGAGCAACCCGCGATCTTCGAGCACACGCAGCACCACCACCGTGGACGCCACCGACAACGAGAGACCAAAGACGAACGCCGCCGGAGGTTCCCATCCCCAGCTGAACGCCAGCAACGCACCGAGGCCCAACGCGATGCCCAGTTGCAGCATCGCCCCAGGCAATGCGATGCGACGCACGCGCATCAGGTCACCGGGCGAGAAGTGCAACCCCACGCCGAACATCAGCAGAATCACGCCGATCTCGGCGAGTTGACTCGCAATCGAGATATCGGAGACGTAACCGGGAGAGTGTGGCCCAAGCGCGATGCCGGCGAGCAGATAGCCCACCAGCGGTGGCATCTTCAGCTTGGCCGCGATGAGCCCAAAGACAAACGCCACGCCGAACGCCGCAGCGAGGGTGACGAGGAGACCGGTCTGCACATGCATGCCGGAAACCTAGTGAGGCGAGGGAAGCCCCTCCCCTGCTACCGTCAGGCTTGCCGCATCGGAGCCAGGGCGAGCAAGGCGAAGGTGGCCAGCCAGTGCTCACCCATGTAGTCGCCAGTCACCCACGGCAGGCTCGCCGCCACATGCCGATCCGCCGCATCCACGGCCAGCGTGCGCCGCATATCGCCCACCGCCATGGTGCCGGCCAGCGCGCGCCAGCACCACGCACGACTGAGGTTGAGCCCATCAAGGTGCGCAATTTTCGCGTCCGAGCGGTCGGTCACTTCGGCCGGCGTGAACAACGTCGACGGCTCACCCTGCGAAAGACGCGGCAGGAATTCAGCAAACCAGTCGTGAAAGGCCTCCGGCGACAGCACCCACCGCATGCACTCGGCCTCGATGAGCGCGGACGACAGGAAGTCATCCCCACCCGGCTCCCATGCCTGACAGTCATGGTCACCCGCATACCAACGACGCGCCGTCTCACGGGCGAGTGCACCCAGCGCCTGCGCGTCGGGCGTGGACGCGCTGTCCGCGTACTCCAGCGCCAGCCGCAGGGCGAAAGCCGTGTTGTAGTGGGTGCCCACACGTACCGGGTACGTGGCCTTGGGCAGGAACATCAGAAATCGTTCCACCACACACGCCACCAGCGGCGCCAAGGTGGCCGCCCATCGCCTCCCTTCCGCGGTGTCGTGCCGTTCCAGTTCGGCGGCAAGCATCAGCACCCACGCCCACCCGTACGGACGCTCGAAGCTGCCGCGCGAGGCATGGCGCGCGTAGGTCGCCTCCACCGCCATGCGTTCGTCGGTGAAGTAGGTGTCGAATGCCGTTGTGATGCGCGCCGATTCGTCGAGCGCAGGGAAGAGGCGCCGCACCGTCGCCATGAGCCAGTAGCCGTGCACACACGAATGCCAATCGAAGCTGCCGAAAAGGACCGGGTGCAACGCGGACGGGGACTGCACGTCCGCTGCATTCAGCATGATATGATCGAGCTTGTGCGGGAACTCGCGCGAAACGTGCGCGAGTGCCAGCCGCGCGAAATGGGCAGCGACATGCGCTTCGAGCGGCGCGGCGGTTTCGTCAGGCACCCGCATTGGGGCAACGTGAGTCACACATGAATCCTGGTGGCGCGTGCCGGTTCATCGCGGAAATGCGAAGTACGCCAGCAGCACGATATTGGCCGCCAGCAGCATGAGCGCCGTCGGCACCTGCGCCTTGATGACGCCGTACCGATCACGTAACTCCAGCAACGCCGCCGGCACGATGTTGAAGTTCGCGGCCATAGGGGTCATCAGCGTGCCGCAGAACCCCGACAGCATGCCGATCGCCGTGACCACCACCACGTCACCGTGGTACTGCTGCACCACCAGTGGCAGGCCGATGCCGGCGGTCATGACCGGAAACGCCGCGAAGGCATTGCCCATGATGATGGTGAACAGCGCCATGCCCACCGCATACGCCGTCACCGCGGCGACCGGCGTGCCCAGCGGAAGATAGGTGGTGGCCAGTTCGGCGATGATCTTGCCCACGCCAGCCGCGGCGAAGAGTGCGCCCAGCGCCGCGAGTGCCTGCGGCAGCACCGCGGCCCAGCCCACCGAATCCATGAGACGACGCGCTTCAGTGATGGGCGCAAAGATCGGCGGGCGCAACATCACCAACGCTGTGATCAGTGCCAGCACCGTGGCCAAACCCAGCGCCACCTGCGTGACCTGCTTGGGATCCACAAGCGCCGTACCACCAATCACCACGCGCCCCAGCAACAGGCTGCCGAGGAATGTCGCAACGGGCACCACCAGCACCGGCACAAACAGGCGATTGCCCCACCGTGCCGCCGACTCGGCGCGTGCATCAGGCGTGGACGCATCGCGTGAACTGGTGGCCAATCCACGGGATGCCGTGAGTACCATGAGCAGCACCAGCATCCCGTTGGTGAAGTCGCTCAGGTGCGAACCAAACAGGAAGATCACCGCATAGAGCGCCCAGAACACCGTATTGCGCACCGGCATGTGGCTGCGCATGTCGCGGAAGTTCACGATCGCGATGCCCGCGAGCATGAGCCCCATCAACAGATAGATGGACTCGAGGCGGATCATGCGCTCGCTCCATCACGTGCGGAAGGCTGTGCCTGCTGCTCGGCCAGATCGACCGCCGCTTCGAGTGACTCACGTCGCAACCGTCGATCGAGCAGCAACAGGCGCGTGCCATGAATGACAAACGCCACGATGGCCGTGGGAATGGCCCAGCGGGCGAGATGCAGCGGTTCGACAATGATGCCGTTCTGCTCGAGAAAACCCCGGATGAGCAGAATGGAGCCAATGGCCACGAACACGTCCTCGCCAAAGAACATGCCCACATTGTCTGCCGCGGCCGACATGGCCTTGATGCGTTCGCGCGTCGACTCAGCGAGCGGTCCGTGCGCGTGTTCCGCCGCGCCCTCGGCCATGGGCGCCACCAGCGGACGCACCATCTGGGCATGGCCACCGAGAGAGACGAGGCCCAGCGCCGATGTGATCTGGCGCAGCGCGAGATACACCAGCAACACACGCCCCGCGGTCGCCGCGCGAATCTGTCCGATCACGTCACGGGCGCGCTCCTTGAGGCCAGAGCGTTCCACCACACCAATCACCGGCAGCACGAGCCAGACGATGGCCACGTAGCGGCTTTCGACAAACGCATGACCGAAAGCCGCGATCACGTCGTGCAGGGACTGTCCGCTGGCAAGGCCCGTGGCGAGGCCGGCCACCGTCACCACCAGCAGCGCATTCAGTCGGAACGCGAAGCCAAGGATGACGATGAGAATGCCGATGAGAGGAAGCATGGCGGCCAAGATGCACCCCGAAGGGGCCGGCCACCATGCTCCCAGCCGACAGCCTTACCCCGGACCGCCTCCGATCCTCTTGAAGACCTCGCCCATGTAGGCGAACATCGCCGGATCGGGTGTGTTCGGTTGTACCGCGTTGATCTGGGCGTGCTCCTGCTGGTACATCGCGCGGACATTGGCCGCGATTTCGCGATTGCCGCCCGTGAAGGCGTTGACCAGTTCGCGCCAACGCGAGGCGAGTGCCTGCAGATCCGGGTCGTCGGGCGATGTGCCCTTGGCCATGTGCGCGCGAACCGCCGGGATGATCTCGCCCCAGGCCTGCTCGACGTTGCGCACCTGCTCGGCGCCCATCGTCGCACCGCGCGCCTGGATGTCCTGCAACTGCTCGGGAGTGAAGTACTTCTCCATCATGATCGTCGCCTCGATGATGCGACACAGGTCAGTGAGTGGAACCTGCGTCGCGGTGTCCAGATGGCGCGCCAGTTGCTGCAACCGTTCGGTGAGTCGCTGCGTCTGCGCGAGTTGCGCCTGCAGGCGATCGAGGTGCAGCTGGATGACGCGCTGGGCGGAGAAGGCGCCGCCATGCAGCAAGCGCCGGATCTCGTCCAGAGGAAAGCCCGTAGCCCGCAACGACTGGATCTGCTGGAGCCGCTGAACGTCATCGTAGGTGTACAGCCGGTGGCCGGCTGGCGTACGCTGCGATGGGACCAGCAGTCCGATCTCGTCGTAGTGGTGCAACGTCCGCACCGAGAGGCCCGTCTGCGTGGCCAGGGCGCCGACCTTGAGGGGTGGTGTCTGGCTTTGCGTCATGGAGGCACCTCGGAAACGGGGAACTGGACGTGGCCACCAGCCCAGGTGGGGCAGCCACAGGCAACAGGCTAGTCCCTCACGTTACGTGAGGAGCAAGGGGTCCGCGAAAACCCGTCAACTTGAGGGCGACATGGTATTCTTGGAGCATGTGCGCTCCCCTGCCCCGCTCCCCGCGCCGCGCCTCTGTGTCGAGGCAAGCGGCCGTTTTCGCCCTGACCACGCTCACGTCCGGCCTGTTCGCGACGCCCGTCGTCGCCCAGGCCCAGCGTCAGGCCGCCAGCAAGACTTCTCCGCTCGTGCTCGACGTGGAACGCCGCGTGCCCGCGGTCATGCCCAAGGTCGTCTCCTGGCGGCGTGACCTGCATGAGCACCCCGAGCTCTCAGGCAGCGAGGTACGCACCGCCAAGCTGGTGGCCGATCACCTGCGCGCACTCGGCATCGAGGTGCAGACGGGTGTCGGCGGGCACGGCGTGGTGGGTCTGCTCAAGGGCGGCAAGCCTGGCCCGGTCGTGGCGTTGCGCGCCGACATGGACGCGCTGCCGGTGGCCGAGCAGGTGGACCTGCCGTTCAAGTCGAAGGTGACGGCCGACTATCGTGGGCAGACGGTGGGCGTGATGCACGCCTGCGGTCATGACACCCATGTGGCCATGCTGATGGGCGCGGCTGAGATTCTGGCCGGCATGAAGGCACAGCTGCCGGGCACGGTGAAGTTCATCTTCCAGCCCGCAGAAGAGGGCCTGGGTAACGGCCGCACGGGCTCCAAGCTCATGATCGCCGACGGCGTGCTGGAAAGCCCCAAGGTGGACGCGATCTTCGGCCTGCACGTGGGCAATGCACCGGTGGGGCAGATCAGCTATCGCCCCGGTCCGATGATGGCGGCGTCGAACAATGTCACCATCGTCGTGAGCGGCAAGCAGGCACATGGCGCGATGCCGTGGGCAGGCACTGATCCCATCGTGATCGGTTCGCAGATCGTGGGCGCGCTGCAGACGATTGTCTCGCGGCAGACGGATATCAGCACGGTACCGGCCATCATCACGATCGGCGCATTTCAGGGCGGTGTGCGCAGCAACATCATCCCCGACAGCGTGGTGATGCTGGGCACCATCCGCACATTCGACATGGGTATCCGCAAGGAGATCTTTGCGCGTGTGGCCCGCACGGCGGAACAGATCGCGTCGGCGTCCGGTGCGACGGCGCGCGTGGTGATCGACAGCGGCAACATCGTGACGCGCAACGACAGCACGCTCACGCTGCGCATGATCCCCACGTTGCAACGGGCGGCGACCGAAGCGGGCGCGTTCCCAGCTCCGCTGTGGACCGCGTCGGAAGATTTTTCGTGGTATCAGGAGCGCGTGCCGGGTTTCTTCTTCAACTTGGGCGTCACGCCCAAGGGCACCGACTGGCGCACGGCGCCGGCCAATCACTCGCCCCTGTTCTTTGCCGATGAAGCAGCTCTTCCCACCGGTGTGCGTGCGCTGGCCAGCCTCGCGGTGGACTACCTCATGAACCCGGTTCGCCCATGAACGCGCGCGCGTCTCGTTTGTCTGGTCGTGGTCATCGTCAGCGCCTGCATCAGCGTCTGCTGATCGGCGCCCTGCTGCTGCTCACGTCAGCCTGCGCGGGTCGTCCGTCCACGACATCGGCGAGTGGGTCG
The DNA here is from genome assembly GCF_036405635.1 of Gemmatimonas sp. GTDB lineage: Bacteria > Gemmatimonadota > Gemmatimonadetes > Gemmatimonadales > Gemmatimonadaceae > Gemmatimonas. Next base: position 8,825 of record NZ_DASWXE010000004.1, read on the forward strand.
CCGGCCGCGCTGCGGGTGTACGACAGCAAGGCCGGCAAGTTCGTGGGCTTTTCGCAGCTCATCGATGCCGCGTCGCAGCGTGACTTCGTGTTCTTCGGCGAACAACACGACGACCCCGCCACGCATGCGGCAGAGCACGCGGTGCTGGCCGCACTCGGCGAGCGCCGTCCCCGTGTGATCGTGTCGCTGGAAATGTTCGAGCGCGACGTGCAACCGCTGCTCGACCAGTACCTCGCCGGCACCATCTCCGAAGCGAACTTTCTCGCCGGTTCGCGGCCGTGGGACCGCTACACCACCGACTACCGTCCCATGGTGGAACTGGCGCGGGTACACGGCTGGCCCGTCGTGGCGTCCAACATTCCGCGGCCGCTGGCGAGTGGTGTGAGCCGACGTGGGCTGGCCACATTCGACACGCTGAATGCGCGCGACAAGCGCTACGTGGCGCGTGAACACAACTGCCCACATGACCGCTACTTCGACCTGTTCTCGCAGGCGATGAACGGACACGGCGCAGGTGGCGGCCCGCCGACCGGAGCGGATGCGACCGCGATGCAGGCCATGACGGTGCGCTTCTACGAGGCGCAGTGCACGAAGGACGAGGCCATGGGCGAGGCGATCGCCGATGCATGGAAGGCGGCGCCCAAGGGCACACTCGTGTACCACGTGGATGGCGCCTTTCACAGCGACTACGGACTGGGCACCGTGGAACGGGCGAAGCGACGCGCGCCGTCGGCGTCATCGATCATCCTGACGGCTATTCCGGTGGCGGATCTCGCAAAGGCGGATCCCGCTGAGCATCGCGAGAAGGCGGACTACGTGCTCTTTACGCGGGCACCCAAGTAGGGCGGTTTGGGGTCGCGGGGGCGCGGGTTCGGGGGTGAACTGCCGGGTTTCGGGTGATGTGTCTCGTGACTCGGGTCCCTCAACCCGTGACCCGGCAGTTCACCCCCATACCCGCCACCCCGCGACCCGCTACTGCTGTTCCCCGTATCCGCGCTCGAGAAGAAAGGCCCGCACCTTTTCCGGGTTCTGCTCCACTTCGACCGACCCAGGGCGCAGTCCGACGCGAATGAGCATCCCCGTGCCATCGGGCGACGCGACGACCACACCGTCGGTGGTGATGCATACGACTTCGGCCGTCTCCGAGAGCTGCATCGGATGGCCGGAAAAGTGCATGGTGGATGCTTCGGACAGGCCCTCGCCCGTCATCGCGCCGTGGGGCTCGCTCCATGACACGCCGCTGAACAGCACGATATCATTGCCGCCGGCCGCGAATGCGTCCTGTGGCACCCCAAAGACGCCCGGGGACACTTCGATCTCTGCCCGCAGACGATAGGAATCGAATAGCGATTCCACGTCGGCCGTATCGATGCCAATGCGGACCGCTTCGCCGTCCTGCAGCACGATGGTCACTTCGTGTTCGGCGATGGCCATGCCTCGCCACGCGCCCCGCAGACGGCGCAATGCTTCGACCGTTTCGGTCGTC
>NZ_DASWXE010000005.1:0-10124 GCF_036405635.1 Gemmatimonas sp.
AGCACATGCGACGCACGCACGGCCAGCTCGAGGATCAGCGCCGACACCAGCATCAGGTTGAGCGGTCCCATCACGCCCACCAGGCCGGTGGTGATGGTCGCGCCCAGCATCGCGCCGATCGTGCCACCGACCGCCACCACACCGAACAGCCGCTTGCCCTGCCCCGGCTTGAAGACGTCGGTGAGCAGTGACCAGAACACCGACACGACGAACAGGTTGAAGATGCTCGTCCAGATGAAAAAGATGCGTCCCACCCAGATCGCCTGCTCCGCGCTCACGGAGCGGAAGATCAGGTAGAACACCACGAGGTTCATGATGAAGAAGCGGTACGTCCAGCCGATGAACTGGCGCCGCTTGAGCTTCGAGACGAGAGACGTGTACAGCGGGTGCACGAGCAGCATGCCGATCATGGTGCCCGTGAACAGCCACGCGAGGTTTTCGGCGCCGCTGGCCGCTCCCATGTCGTCGCGGATGGGGCGGATCACGTAGTACGCGCACAGCACGAGGAAGTAGTAGGCCGTGGCCCACACCAGCACCGCACCTTCACCTGGGCGCGCGCCTACACTGGCGCGCACGCGCGCCAGCACTCCCGTCTCAGTTGTCATGGAGAACCCGTGGAGGGGAACTGCACCCGGTCAGCGACCGGGCGCGGGGGGAAGAGCGTCGACGAACTTGATGATCTGCTCACGCTGCGCGGCCGTGGGGATGCGGCCGATGCCACCGCCGATGTTGTCGATCATGTTCTTCGCCTGGCTGGTGGCCGGCGTGATCGCCGTGACTGCCGGATGGGCGAGGATGAACTTGAGGAACAGCTGCGCGTAGGTGGTCGCGTCGAACTCCTTTGCGAATTCCGGCAGCGGCGTCGTTCCGGCACGGCGGAACAGGCTGGTGCGACCAAACGGCGCGTACACGAGCACCGCGATCTTCTTCTCCTGCGCGAGCGGGAGGATCTTCTCTTCCACGCCACGATTGTCGGCGGCATAGTCGATGCCGATGAAGTCGAGCGGCTCGTTGCGCATCACCTGTTCAAGCTGACCATACTGACTGTCGCTGGTGGTGGTGATGCCCACATAGCGCACCTTGCCGGCCTTCTTGAACTCACGGGCCACCGCGAGCTGCGTTGGCGGGTCACCCATGTTGTGCACCTGCATGAGATCGATCTTGGGCTGCTTGTAGCGAGCCAGCGACGTCTCGATCTGCGCACGGGCAGCGGCCGCATCGGCCGTCGCGGCCCCACGACCAGCGACGTTCACCTTGGTCGCCCAGAACATCTTCTTGGTGATGCCCATGTCGTTCACAAGCTTGCCGGCCACTTCCTCCGAGGCACCGTAGGACGGAGCGGTATCGAAGACGCTGGCACCACGGTCCGTCATGGCCTTGAAGACTTCGCGCAGGGCGGTGACGTCTTCAGTGCGGGCGACGGAAGAGAAGGTGGCAGAGCTGCCCAGCCCGATGACCGGCAGCTTCTCGCCGGTGGAGGGGATGGCGCGCTGAATGAGCTGTCCCTGCACGAGCGCTTCGAGCAGACGGGGCGTCAGGCTGAGCGTCGCACCGACACCAGCGGCGGTGGCAAGGAAATCACGACGGTTGACCATGGCGGGAACCTCGGGGGAGGCGGCGGGAGATGAAGCACCGGGAACACATTCGCTCCCTGTGACAGGAAGTGTACGCCCGCGAACGCGGCCTCGCTGGTCGAGCTCGCCGCAACGGTGTACACAGTTCCAAACACTGAATTGAGTTGGACGGCTCGAAACGCACCTTCGTTAAACCGCCCGCCAGAACGCTGTTGTCGCAAATGTTTGCTGTCGAACATCAGCGAACAAGCAAGAGGGGTGATCGGTGACTTTTTGATGGCGGACGTTTCGGCACGAACAGGCAGGAGGTCGTGACTTTTGTCACGCCCACCACGATGGCTGAGCCCGTCCCATCGCCTACTGTAAATCGGTACTCACCGCGCGTTGCCATCTGCGTGCTCGACCGGCAATTTGGTGCGGGCTTCAACTCATCCACCGGCGGACGTGACATGACCAGCGCGGGCGCGCCCGACGACCTCCTCGCCATACTGCAGAGCGGCCGCCGAGACGCACTCGATGCGTTGGTCCCGCTCGTGTATGAAGAGCTGCGTGTCATTGCCCACCGGCACCTGGCACGCGGACATGCCGGCACGCTGGACACCACCGCGCTGGTCAATGAGGCGTACCTCAAGCTCGTCGATCAATCGCGCGCCGCATGGCGCGATCGCGCACACTTTCTGGCACTCGCCGCAGTGGCGATGCGCCATGTACTCACCGACCGGGCCCGGGCCCGCATCGCTCTCAAACGAGGCGGTGTGCAGCATCGCGTGTCGCTCGACGAACAGGCGATCGCGGACGACGCAGAACCAGAGCAGTTGCTGGAAATCGACGACGCACTGCATCAGCTCGCCGACATCGACCCCCGACTCGCCCGCGTGGTGGAACTGCGGTTCTTCGGCGGATTGAGTGAAGAAGAGATCGCGGTATCGCTGGACGTCACGACCCGCACGGTTCGCCGGGACTGGGTCAAGGCGCGCATTCTGCTGAGGCACGCACTGGGAGCCGCAGACGCATGAACCCCTCGCTGGTCTCCGCCGACGAATGGCGGCAACTGGAGCCACTGCTCGATGCAGCCCTCGCGCTGCCGGCTGAACGCCGGCACGCGTATCTGCACGTGGCCTGTGGTGAAGACGAGGGCATGCGCGACAAGCTCGAACAGCTGATTCGGCACGCCGATACACCCGATCCCTTCCTCGACGCGCCGGCAGCCGAGCGTTTTGCCGCGCTACTCGCTACACCGTCTTCAGCAGCCGATGTCCTGTCCGAAGCCCTCACCGAAGCACTCGCCGATCGCTACCGGATCGTGCGGGAGCTGGGCCGCGGTGGCATGGCCACGGTGTATCTCGCACACGACATCCGGCATGATCGCGAAGTGGCGATCAAGATGCTGCGGCACTCCGTCGGCACCCTGCTCGGCGCCGATCGCTTCCACACCGAGATCCGGCTGACGGCGGGGCTGCGCCATCCGCACGTGCTGCCGTTGTTCGACTCCGGTGAAGCCGACGGCCGACTCTACTACGTGATGCCGTTCATCGACGGCGGTTCACTACGCGATCTGCTCGATGGCAAGGGACCGTCACGGGCCGATGAACCACGCCGCCGTCGTGTCCTGGCCCCGCAGGCGCTGCGCATCATGGCGCAGGTCACGAGCGCTCTCGCGGATGCCCATGCGCACGGAGTCGTGCACCGCGACCTCAAGCCCGAGAACATCCTGCTCACCCCCAGTGGCGAGCACGCCTATCTCGCGGATTTTGGCATCGCGCTCGCGGCGTCTCCGGATCCCATGGGACGCGTGACACGCCCCGGCTTCGTGCTCGGCACGCCGGCGTATATGAGCCCGGAGCAGCTACGCGGCGAAACCGATCTCGACGGCCGTAGTGACGTGTTCTCGCTCGGACGTGTGCTGTACGAGATGCTCACCGGCGTCTTGCCCCCCGATGGGGGGCTGCCGCCGGACTCGCCGCTGTGGGACACCCCAGTCGCCGCGCTGGTGACCCGTGCGATGGCCCCGGCGCGCGACCAGCGCTTTCAGTCGGCCAACGAGTTCCTGCGCGCCATCGAGGACACCGCACGCACCATCGCGTCGATGCCGGCTACGCTGGAGATGCCGATGCACACCGGTGCCGGTCCTATCAGTGGTGCACACCTGAGCTCCTCCATTGGTGCGCTCAGTGGTGCACACAGCGGCGCGACGTCCACCGGTGCACGGTTCTGGCGCCGACTCGGTATCGCGACCGGCCTTGCGGCGGCGGCCGTCATCGCGGTGTCGACGTCCTGGCTCTCCACGCGGGATGCCAGCAGCGCCGAAGATGCGCTCTGGGATGCCGATGCGGTGGCCGTGCTGCCGTTCCGGCTTGATGCGGGCGACGGTGCACCGTTGCTGTCTGGCGACAACTCAGCACGGTTGCTTTATGACGCACTCTCGCGCTGGGAGAACCTGCGCCTGAGTGACGAAATGCGCGTGGCCGATGCCCTGCGTGATCGGCGTGCGGTGGACACCCTGTCGGTCAACGGGGCACGAGCCGTTGCCCGCCGCATCGGAGCCGGCAGTTTCATATGGGGCGCGGTGTCGAGCAACAATGGCGTACTCCGAGTACGTGCGCACTTGTACGAAGCCGGTCGCGGTGAACCCGCCACACATGTTGTGCACATGGCAGCCGGCACCGATGTCGCCGCGGCATTCGCCGAACTGGCCGACTCGCTCGTTTCGCGCTTGGCACGCACACCAGGCACCGCGTCGCCGATGGTGGGTACGCGCAACTTCGAAGCACTCAAGCGGTACGCCGACGGTCATGCGGCACTGAAGCAGTGGGACACACGCGCTGCGGAAACGCAGTTCCGCGCAGCGATCGCGCTCGACTCAGGGTTTGCACCCGCATCGCTGGCCCTCGCGCAAAGCATGTCCTGGAGCGGCAATGCGCGACCCGCTGCCTGGCGCGCACCGGCATTGCGTGCCGTGACGGACTCTCTGCGACTGTCGGTGCGGGAGCGGGCGCTCGCGCGTGCGCTGCTGGCACTGGCCGAGTCACGTATGGCCGATGCATGCGAAGAGTATCGGACACTCTCGAGCCGTACGCCGGGTGATTTTGCGGCACGATTCGGCCTCGGCGAATGCCTGTCGTACGATCGCACCGTGGTGCGGGATGCCTCGGACACCACGCGGTGGCGCTTCCGCGCCAATCGCATGGAAGCCATCGCCGCATATTCGCAGGCTCTCGAGCTGGTACCGTCGTACTTCGAGGCCGCACGTGGTGCGACATTCGCCGCGCTGTCACGGCGCGTGCTGTACACCGGCGAAACCGACTATCGCCCAGGCGTGGCGCTCGCCCCGGACACGGTGCGCATGGGCGCCTTCCCGGAATTGGTTGGTGATTCGGTGGTGTATCGTCCCGTGCCGATCAGGGAACTGTTTCGCACGCCAGCCCCTGTCACACACAAGGCCGCGGTGGCTCGCAATCGCGAAGCGCTGCGTGCCCTGACCACACGATGGACGAACGTCCATCCGCGCAGTGTCGCCGCATGGCTGCGTCACGCCGAAGCGCTCGAGTCGTTGGGTATGCTCGAATCGGCAGGGCCGGGCACGGTGGGCGCATTGCCGGCGGTGCGCACCGCCCGGCGTCTTGCCGCGTCGGACACCACCATCCCTGCGGACCTGCGCACGACCGCAGCAGCCACTGAAGTGCGGCTGCTGCTCCGGTTGCGTCGCTTCGAGGATGCCCGACTGGCGGCGCGCGCGGCCTTGGCCGATACCATTCGCTACGCTCGCCGCGCGGTGGATGGAGACTCGAGTGAAGCCGTGAACGGCCTGCCCACACTCGCCGCCCTTGCCGCGCTGACTGGGCGTGCGCAGCTCGCGGCACGTCTGCTGGAGACCGCCGCGGCACGCTCGCCCAGTTCACTCTGGCTCGTACCGTCGGGCAAGGATCTCTCCCCACCGCTGCCCGTGTTGCGGGCGGCCGGGGCGTTCATGGCCTACGCGTCGCTTGGCGCGCCCATGGATAGTGTGCGTGCGACGCGAAATCGGGTCGAACGAGAAATCAACGCGTGGGTGCCGCGAGACGCCGATGAGCGAGACCGCGCCCGCGCGATCATGCTGGCGCGTGGCAGCCTGCAGGCGCAACCGGCACTGGGCCTGGCGGCTTTGGATGGACTCAACGAAGCAGAAGCCTACGATGACCACCTCGCGCTCTGGCAACGATTCGCTCGCGGAGACACCACCGGCATGCATGCAGCGCTGAGCGCTCCCGTTATGTCGCCCGTGGTGAATGTGGCACGCGCACCCGAGTGGCTGTTGCAGCGTGCGCACCTCGCGCTGGCTGTGTATGACACGGCGGTCGCTGTGACCGCGCTCGACGAAGTGATGACGTCATTGCCCACGCAGCTCGACCGCCTCACACGTGAACCGTCGCCCGCTGCGGCACTGGGGCGCGCGCTGTTGCTGCGTGCCCAGCTCTACGGTGCACGGGCGAACCAGCCTGGCGCCCGCGCCGCAGCCACGTCGGCTGGTCGTGCCGTCGCCGCACTGTGGGCGGACGGCGATGCAGAGTTCCGCATGCAATCAGCGAGCGCCGCGCGCATTCGCTGAGTATCCCAATGAGGGGGAGCGGCCCGACCGCTTCGAGCAGGGCCGTAACACAGTGAGCGATTCCATTCACCGTTCTCGCAGGGACGCACCTGCGGAGGTATGACTGATGCATCAAGTCCACTTTTCTTTCCAGCGCCTCGCATTCCTTGTCGCTGCCGCAATGCCGTTCGTCATCGCCACGCCGGCCTCGGCACAGCGGGACGGACAACGCAATGTCGCGCCATGGCGCCAAAGCCTCTCACGCGCCGCACGGAGCGCCAGCTTCGAGTCAGAGCGAACCCCCACGGTCGATCCGTCGGTGCCGCAGGGTTTTTCCACGGCGGGTATTCCCACCATCACCTTTGCGCCGGCCAAGGGCCCGCGTGGTGCGATCGGACTCGCTGGACGCATCACGAGCAAGGAAGCCTATCCCAAGCTCGGCATCCCGGCCGGCGTGAGCTATCTGTGGGTGGATGCCAGCAACGCCGTGCGCATGGCCGTCATTCCTGCGGACCCCACGCAGCCGGCCTACTGGTTCAATGCCGTCACGCACGCATCGATCTCGGGCTCACATGAAAAGTCCGATGAACTGTGCCGCTCCAATCCCACCGCCACTCAGCTTGGCACGCGCCTTCCGCCGGAAAGCCCGCAGCTGCTGATGGGTATCTGCACCTGCGTACACGGCGTGTGGATGCACTCCGAAGAAGATGGGTTCCAGATGGATGCGGCCAACGCGCGCGTGCTCACTGGTCGCTGAGGCGTCACGGCGCGCGTTACCCCTGAACGTGGAAACGCCGGCGGAAGTCGATTGACTTGCCGTCGGCGTCGGCCCTGGCTGAGCCTGGTACTGCGTTTTCCACCGCTCTCATGCGTGTTCTCTACCCATTTCTGCATTGACTGCCATTGACCCTGATGCCACATCGCATCAGGCGTTCAAAACCCAGCGAAATCCAATCCGATACGCGCCGCCATGCCCGACGATATGACCTGTGCGCAACGGCCCACTGTCGCCCTGCGGCCCAAATGCCAGTTCATCTTCGAGACGTATCCGTAGTCCATACGGAGCAAATGCAGCATCAGATACAAACAACTCGCCGACTGCGCCAAGCGTACCGAGCAGTGCGCCGGCAATCGCGCCGGTTGCCGATGAAGACAGCGCGCTCACGGCCACTGTACTGATAGACGACATCGCCCGCGTCAATTCCCGCGCAGCGGTCGCCTCATCCTGATCCGACTCGACCAATTGCAGCACCGCATGCATGACCTTCGGGAATTCCGGAGTGCTGCGCAGACTGAACTGCCCAAAGGGGGAATCACCAAGGCTCACGTGCGTATCATCCTGAAAGCGTCCGAGGAACCGTGAGGGCATGACACGTGTGACCCCGCTCGCCCCTATCAGTACGCCGCCCAGCACCATGTGATCCGCCCCGCGCGCCACGTTGGCTTCGTCCACGCAATGCACACTGCGCAACACGAGATCCATGCGTGTGAATCGTGCAGCCGGTCCGTCGCGCACCACCACCGGTCCGCTCGGTGCATCGGGCTCACTGGGCGTCACCGTGACACGCTTGGGCATCTGCCCATTGAACATCTTTGGCGACCGCAGGATACCGATGCTCGCACCACGCAGATCGATTGCCGGGCCGAGCGGCGCCAGGAGTCGTGCAAGTCGCGTGTCATCAGCCGCAAGCGCGCGCAGCTTTGGTGCCAGGCGTGTGAAAGCGCGCTCTTCGATCTCACGTACTGTCGCGATGGCCAGCGCCTCAGGCGCGTCGGCTTGTGTTGGTGCCAGGTACGTGTGGGGATCGAGGCGGTGCAAGAGTCCTTTGAGAGCCAGCGCCGTCGCCGTAGCGGCGGCAGACTCGGCATCACGCCGTTCGTCGCCCGTCAGCGCATGCACCGTGAACGGTTCCACCACGATCGCCTGCTCGGACTCGCTCTCGCCCGTGGCGCTGAGCATGTTCCGGCGGACAGGCGGCGTGAACAGAGTGGTGGGATGTCTGGCAACGGTGGGTTCTGGCATCAGCAGCTTCTCGGGCGGGACGGTGTGCGGGTCGGATCCAGCGCTCTTCACCGGCCGTACTGACTAGAACGGAAGAGTTGGGCAGAACCGGACACGGCTTTCGCGCGGGATATTGGCCATGGGTCATATTCCGTCGATGAAGACGTCCGAGGCACGAGCATTGATTGCCGCGACACCTATCGGCTCGCGGGATCCGCGGCGCTGGATTGACCTCGGCTGCGGCTCGGGCACGTTCACGGTGGCATTGGCCGAACTGCTTCCGGCCGGTAGCCACATTCTGGCCGTCGATCAGGACGCTGCGGCACTCCGAGGGATTCCGCCGCGCCACAGTGACGTGACCATCTCCACCCGCGTGGCGGATGCGACGTCACTGGACCTGGAGCCCGTCGACGGTGTGCTGATGGCCAACGTGCTCCACTTCGTGGCCGACCAGCCCGCACTGCTGGCCCGATTGGCGATGATCACGCCGACGGTGGTGCTGGTGGAGTACGATCGCACCAAGCCGCATCCGCCCTGGGTGCCGTATCCGGTACCGCGTGATTGGGCGGTGGAGCTCTTTCGTCAGGCGGGATTCACCACCGCCAACGCGCTTGGCACCAAGGCCTCGCGGTACGGGCCGGACCCGCTGTATGCGGTGAGCTTCGAGCAGTGGAGCTCGGCAGAGGCACAACCTCTGAGCTCCCAACGCTAGGGGCGCGCGCGACCCACCACGATCGTCACGTTGTCGGAGCCGCCGCGTTCGAGCACGAGGGCGAGCAGCGTATCGCACAACTGCTTGGCCGACTCCATGCGTGCGCACTCCACCGCGATCTCTTCATCGCTCACGTGCTTGGTGAGGCCATCGCTGCACAGCATCACCACACACCCGCGCTGCTGCACGTCCACCCGCGAGATCACCGGCATCGCATCCTCGGCGCCAATGGCGCTCGAGAGCACATGATTGAGCGGGGAATTGTGCGCCCGCTCCGGCGTGAGGGCACCGCGGTCGATCATCTCCTGGGCCAGCGTCTGGTCGCGCGTGACCTGGCGCAGCATCCCGTCCTGGAAGTGATAACAACGACTGTCGCCCACCTGCAGCACGTACAACCACGGCCACACCACGATGCCCACGGATAGCGTGGTGGCCATCTTGCGACCGTCGAGCTGCAGCACCGCCTGCTCGCGCACCCGTCGATGGGCTTCGATCGCCCCATCGAGCAGGGTGGCGGTGAACTCGTCCTCGCCCGACGAACCGGCCGCGTTCCAGCAGTGCATGGCCGACGCGAAATGCTCGGTAATGGCAATTGTTGCCAGGCGACTGGCTTCGCGACCATCGGCACTGCCACCCACGCCGTCGGCGACGAGCATGATGGTGGCCACCCGTTCGCCACGCAGCGCGAGCGACGCCGGATCACCCAGGCTCGTGCCGTGCACCACCACCTGCGGGTGCACGGTGCACAACAGGAACTGGTCCTGATTGTTGGTGCGCACGAGCCCCATGTGGGTCACGCCATGCAGGTCGAGTTCATCGTCCCGGGGGCGCGCGGCGGGGAGAGTTTCCAATGGCGCTGACGACATGTGTGGACTATCGCACGTCAGGGGAACGGCCGGCAAGCGGCGAGCCCTGCCGTCTTTTCCATTCGTCCTGTCGATACTCCAGTCGTCCCCGCGAACCTAAGCTTGCTCGCCTCGCGGTGGTTCGCCGGCCGCTTGGAGTGCCGCCCATTCGTCGTCGGTGAACAGGCGCGATCTCGTGAGAAATCGCATGCCCTCGGGCGTTTCCACCGAGAACCCTGCACCACGCCCCGGCACCACATCGATGGTCAGGTGCGTGTGTTTCCAGTATTCGAATTGCTCACTGCCGATATAGAACGGGGTGTCCGCAATGGATCCGAGGTAGACATCCCGGGATCCAATGCGGAATTCACGACGGGGATAGCACATGGGCGTACTCCCGTCGCAACACCCACCCGACTGATGGAAC
>NZ_DASWXE010000006.1:0-3636 GCF_036405635.1 Gemmatimonas sp.
ATCGCGCCGCTGGCCTTGTCCACTTCGTACTTCACCGGCTCGGCGTCCTTCGGGATCTCGATGATGACGTTGATTTCGTCCGGCGGGTTCTTGCCGGCGGTGACCAGATCCAGGCCCATTGCGTACTCCGAGGGGGTGGGGTGAAAGAGGGCCCGTATTTTACGCGCTTGGCTGCTGCGGCGCAGCAGGAGTGGGCTCGAGACTGGCCGGCCGTCGGCGCCTGACACGTGATTCAGGCTGTCTTACAGCTCCAGGGCCCTAGAATCCGCCGCCCATGTACCCCCTGCGAACCGCCGCCGGCCTCTTGCTGACGGTGCTGGCCTTGGCCAGCGCCGATGCTGGCGCGCGCACGGTGTACCGCTGCGTGCAGGGCGGGACCGTCAGCTTGGCGACCGCGCCGGAGCCCGGGTCGAAGTGCACCGCCAAGGAAATCGACGACAACGCCGTCAGTACCCCCAACCTGTGGGGTTCGATGGGGGTGTTCAGCGGCACGCTGTACGAACGCGAGCAGGACGGTCAGAAGGTGTACTCCACCCGCAAGCTGCCGGGGTCCACGCCCTACCTGAAGTTCACCGTGCAGACGCCGCCTGGCGAGCCGGCGCATCCGGGCCTGGGCCGGGTCGGCAAGCCCCGGCTTGACCGCTATCCCACGGAGTTCAAGGCGGCCGCACGGCAGACCGGCGTGGACGACGCCTGGCTTCGTGCCGTGGCACACGCCGAAAGCGATTTCGACGCCAAGGCCGTATCCCCGAAAGGCGCGATGGGCGTGATGCAGCTGATGCCGGACGTGGCCAAGGAGTATGGCGTCGCCGATCCGTTCTCTTCCACCGAATCCATCAACGCGGGCGCACGCCATCTCCGTCTGCTGATGAAACGCTACAAGGGCGACCTGACCTTGGTGGCCGCGGCCTACAACGCCGGGGTCGGCACGGTGTCGCGCTACGGCGGCGTGCCGCCCTACGCGGAAACGCAGGAGTACGTCTCCAAGGTCACGGCGCTGTACGAGCTCTACCTGCGTGCGATGGGGCGCAAGCAGGCGCCGGAACGGCCCGCGCTCTAAGTCGGATCGGCGTTCTTCACCCGGCGCTCCCACGACCGGGCCTACGGTGTCGCTACGGCCGGACCCACGCGCCGGCCAGGAGACCGCCATGAAGACGCGACGCGTATTCAGCGCCCCGGATATCGACACCGCAGAAGCGGCGCTGCATGTAGCCCTGCACATGGGCATCCAGCCGGACCACGCCGCCCTCGTCGGCCGTCCGGAGATCGAGATGACCCAGATGCCCGATGCCGAGAAGGAAGGCTCGCCCACCGACTTCATGCCGGCCGCCATGCGCGGTCTGGTCGGTGGTGGCGTGGTCGGCCTGGTGATCGGCCTGCTCGCGATGGCCATTCCTGCGGTGGGCATTCCGTTGGTTGCGGTGCTGCTGTGCACCTTGGTCGGTGCACTGGTCGGCGGGTGGGCCGCGGCGCTCGCCGGCTCGTCCGTGCCCAGTGAGGTCCGCCGCGACTATCGCAACGAGATCGAGGCGGGCAAAGTGTTGGTGGTGATCGATGACGAGGATGAGCGCCTGCTGGAGCGGGCGAGCGACGCCATCACCGCTGCCGGTACCCAGCGCCTCCAATTGGTCCATCACGGCTTGTTGCACTGAATCCAGGCTTCCAGCGCACGGTTATGATGCGGACTTCCCCGGAAGGAGTGCGTCCGATGCGTCGTGTGCTGGTGATGGTGGGCCTGATGGTGTCCACGGCTGCCGTGAATGCAGCGGACGGTGCGTGGGAAAAGTTCGGTGCCGACGTGCCCGCCGGTCCGGTGGTGCCACTCGCACAGGCCTTGGCCGATCCCGCGGCACACGAGGGGCAATCGCGCGTCTTCAGCGGTCGCGTCGTCGACGTGTGCCAGAAGAAGGGCTGCTGGGTGATGCTGGAGGACGCGGGGCAGGGTGCGCGCGTACTGCTGGGCGATCACGACTTCTACGTGCCGAAGGACGTGCGAGGACCGGCGCAGGTGCATGGCGTGCTGTCGAAGGTGACGCTGTCGCCGGCGGCGCGCGAACACACCGCGAAGGAAACGTCGCCCGGGGCGGCGGTGCCCACGGTGGAGTACCGCATCGTGGCCGAGGGTGTGCAGGTGCTCGCGGACGATCCCGGCGCCTGAGCGCCGTTCAACCGAGCAGTTGTTCCGATGGCACGGCGTGTCGGCCCGGACGCGCGTCCAGGGCCGCACGCACCAGTGCCGACGCAACGCGTTCCGGCGGTACCACCCGGTAGCGTCGCGGCAGCACGGGGCCGAGCGCACCGAAGACCCGTTGCGCCCACCGTTCGCCTGCACGGTGTTGCGTGCGATTGCCGCCGAGCAGCCCGGGCCGCAGCAGGGTAAGTGACTCGAATCCGATACCTTCTAGGGCCTGCTCCAACTCGCCCTTGGTGCGCGAATAGAACACGCGTGACGCCGGGTCCGCGCCTAGGGCCGACACCAGCGCGAAGGCACGCGCACCGTGGGCATGGGCGAGCCGCGCAACGGCGAGCGGATAGTCGTGATCCACGCGGTGGAAGGCCGCTTGCGATCCGGCATCGCGGATCGTCGTGCCCAGCGCACAGGCAACGGCATCCACTTGCCACCAATCGGCGTAGCCGGGTAGCGCATCGAAGCCCACCACCGGATTCAGCAGTTTCGGGTGCGTGGGCAGTGGCCTGCGCGTGGGCGCGATCACGTGGGTGACGCGCGGTGACGCGAGCGCAAGGGCCAGAGCTGTTTGGCCGATGAGGCCGGTGGCACCTGCCAACAGAAGACGGCTCATGCGGGGATTCCACGTATCGGGAGACCGCATCATGCCAGCCGGGCGCATCCGCGACAGACGCTTCGGTTACGCTTCCCCGTCGGCCACGAACCCGGGCGCCCGGAGCGCCACCCCATGCCTGCAGCCTCCGTTATCGCTCCTGCGTTCGAATGGACCCGGGAGTGCGGTCGATGAACCTGCCGCTCCACTACGGCGTGCTGGGTGCGCTCGAGGCAGGCCTGATCGCCTTCGTCATCGGTCTGCTGTGTTTCCTGGTCTGGCACTGGCTGTGCGGTCGCCAGGGGTGGTCGATCGGCCATGCCGTGGGGTGGGCCTGCGTGTCAGCCGTGCTGATCGGTGCGGGTATCGATACGTGGAACCTGTTCTATCTGGGCATCAGCCGGCTGGAGTCGCCGTTGTATGCGCGACTCGCCTTGCAGGGCATCCACGACGCGGAGTCTCTTGGCTCGCGCGTGATTCTCGAGATCGCGGGTGCATTGAGTGGCGTCGCGCTCGGTTGGCAATGGTTCAGCAAAAAAACGCCGGAAGAAACGTCGGCGAACAGCGACGAAAAAACGGGCGCGTAACTTCAATCCTGCGCGACGTCACGCATTCCACGAAGTGCCAACCCCGCAATCACCACGCCGTAACACCGTGCTAGCCGATGCCATGACGTGCGTGGTTAAGCCTGCGTGCACGTTCATATCGGCGCGCAATTTTCGTTCAGACGCGTCGCTGCAAGGTGGGGCCGTGCGCAAATCGGACGCACTTCCTACGAAGACAGACGGAGCACTGACATGACGAAGAACACCCGCACCCCGCTGATCGCCCTGGTTGCCCTGAGCGCTGCGCTGGC
>NZ_DASWXE010000007.1:0-3466 GCF_036405635.1 Gemmatimonas sp.
GATATCGCGGCCGTGGCGCCGGTGCCCAATGGCGTGGCGCTCCTGGGGCGGTTCCTCGCCTTGGTGGCCATGCTGATCACACTGCAGGCGGTGTTCATGGCTGCTGGTGTGTTGTTGCAAACATTGCGCGGCTATCATCGCTACGAACTGGGCGTGTATCTGGAGTTGCTGTTCGGCGTCAAGCTGGTGGACTACATCCTGCTGGCCGCACTGGCCATGACCGTGCATGTGATCGTGAACAACAAGTACCTCGGGCACCTGGTGGTGGTGCTGTACTTCGCGTTCACGGTGGCGGCCGGCTCTGTCGGTGTTCGTCAT
Source organism: Gemmatimonas sp. (assembly GCF_036405635.1). Taxonomy (GTDB): domain Bacteria; phylum Gemmatimonadota; class Gemmatimonadetes; order Gemmatimonadales; family Gemmatimonadaceae; genus Gemmatimonas. The sequence goes on from NZ_DASWXE010000007.1 coordinate 319, forward strand.
GCCATGCTGGTGTACGGCTCCGACCCGGGGTGGACGTGGTCCGACCTCAACGGACTCGCGCCGTTCCTGCAAGGATGGATGTGGTTCAAGCTGTACTGGGCCGCATGGGCGCTGATGCTGGCCGTGCTGTCGAGTCTCTTCTGGGTGCGCGGACGCGAACACGGCTTCGCTCGGCGATGGGCACTTGCCGGTCAGCGCTTTCACGGGCCAGTGCTGCGCGCGGCGGCCGTGGCGGTCACGCTCATCATCACGCTGGGCGGTTTCGTGTTCTACAACACGAACGTGCTCAACACCTATCGCACCCCGGAGAGTGTGGCCGCCGAGCGTGCGGAGTACGAGAAGCGGTACAAGCGCTTCGAGGGCGCGCCGCAGCCATTGCTCGCCAGTGTGAAGCTGCGTGTGGAGTTGTATCCGGTCGATCGGGCGGCGGAGTTGCAGGGCACGTTTCAGTATGTGAACCGCACCGGGCAGAACATCGACTCATTGCATGTGTTGCCGAGTTTCGATGTGGCCACTACGGAACTGCGTTTCAATCGTGACGCGCGCCTGGTGACCAATGATTCCACGTTGCACTATCGCATCTATGCGCTGGAGCGCGCGCTGGCGCCGGGCGATTCCATTGCGATGACCTTTGCGCTGGCCTATCGGCCACGCGGATTTCTGAACGCCGGCGCGCCGACAGATGTCACACCCAATGGGGCGTACATCGAGGGCGGCTGGTTCCCGACGCTGGGCTACAAGTCGGGGCGCGAGGTGACGGACGACAAGGCCCGTCAGGAGCTGGGATTGCCGGTGCGCGCGTTGCCGCCCAGCGCGGGCGACGTGGAGACACGCGAGGGCGCGAATGTCATCCAGCTGGTGGATGTGGAGACCATCATCGGCACCGATCCGCGCCAGACCGCCATCACGCCGGGCAGGCTGGTGCGCGAGTGGCGGGAGAACGGTCGTCGGTACTTCCAGTATCGCACCGATGAGCCCATTCGCTACGGCGGCGCGATTCTGTCGGCCGAATATGCCGTGCGCGATAACACGTGGAATGGTGTGCACCTGCGCGTGTTGTATCACCCCACGCACGATGTGAACGTGGACCGGATGCTGCGCAGCATGCAGGCGTCACTGGCGTACTATGGCGAGCAGTTCGGACCGTATCAGTACCGCGAGCTGCGCGTGGTGGAGTTTCCGCGGTATGCGACGTTTGCGCGGGCGCATCCGCACACCATCACCTTCTCGGAGGGCGGCGCGTTTCTCACGCGTGTGGACTCCGGCGATGTGGACCGGCCGTTCTTCGTGGTCGCCCATGAAACGGCGCACCAGTGGTGGGGCGGTCAGGTGATTCCCGCGCAGGCCGCGGGCGCGTCGATGGTTTCCGAGACGCTGGCGCAGTACAGCTCCATGATGGTGCTGGAGCACATGTACGGCACGGAGATGGCGCGGCGTTTCTACGACTACAACATGACCGAGTACCTGCGCGGCCGGCGCGTGTACACCAACCGCGAGGCCCCGCTGCTGGACGTGGTGAGTCAGCGGTACGTGTTTTACTTCAAGGGCGCGGTGGCGATGTACACACTGCGTGAACGACTGGGCGCCGAGGCGGTGAATGGCGCGCTGCGGCAGTTCCGCGAGAAGTTTGCCGGCACCGATGCGCCGCCGCCCACCTCGCAGGCACTGTATGCGGAGCTGCAGACCGTCACGCCCGATTCACTGCGGCCGCTACTGTCGGACCTGTTCGAGCACATCACGCTGTGGAACGTGACGGCCGACTCAGTGAAGACCGAACCCTTGGATGGCGCGTACCAGGTGACGTTGTTCGTGGACGCGTCCAAGGCGCGGGCCGACAGCATCGGCGTGGAAACACCGATCACGATGGACGATCTCATCGAGGTCGGCGTGTTCACCGGACCGGGGCAGTATGATGCGCCGGGCGAGGCACTCTACCTCAAGCAGCACCGTATTCGCTCAGGTAAGCAGACCATTGTGGTCACGGTGCCGCGCCTGCCCACGCGGGCCGGTATCGATCCATACCGCCGGCTCATCGAACGTGAGCGGGATGACAACCTGGCCGAGGTTGCGGCGAAGCCAAAGTAACACGAAGCTTGGGCGGGGCATATCGCCACTCCACCGCCACGCTTCAGGAACCTGTCATGACCAGCACACGCCGCACCGCGATCGTACTTGGCGGTTCCGGAGCCGTCGGAACCGCACTGGTGCGCGCGCTGCTGCACGACGAGGGGTTTGGCACCGTCATCACGCTGTCGCGTCGCTCATTGCCCGAACTGGTTGCCATGGCCCGCGCGACTGGCCGCACGCTGGTGGAGAAGCTGGTTCCCAATATGGAGCCCGAGTCGCTCGCGGCGGCCACGCTGGAAGCGGCCCAGCAAGCTGAGGGTGAGTTGGAAGGATTCAGCACGCTCGGCATCGGCGCGGGCACCGCCAAGCTCACCGTGGATGAGCATCGCGCCGTGGACGTGAGGCTCAACGAAGCGTTCGCGCGCGGTCTCAGAGACTCGGGGAAGGTGCAGCACCTCGCCTTCATGAGTGCCGTGGGGGCAGACCCCACGGCATCGGCCGAAGGCAACGGCGCCGCCGGCATGGCGCGCTACAATCGCGTGAAGGGCGAATCCGAACAGGCTGCGCGGGCAAGCGGGCCGTCCATCGTGAGCGTGTTTCGCCCAGGCATGATTCTGGGATCACCACACACGCCGTGGATTCTCGCCAAGGCGCTGCCGTTGTTCGGGTTTGTCACGCCGGGGAAGTTCAAGTCCATTCATGTGGACCAGATCGCGAAGGCGATGATCGCAACGGCCAGGAAGCATCCCGCGACCAGCGAGACATACCATTATCCGGAGATGATGGCGTTGATCGCGGGCGACCGACGGTAGCAGGAACTCGCTACTTCACCGCCCGCACGTTGTCCCCTGACTGTCGGTCGATGTAGAAGTTGTACGGGTCCACACCCGCAAACGTCGGCCGCTTGTTGGTGACAAATGTGACCACCTGCTGGCCGCTGCGGATCATCCGGCGCTCCATCAGCACCACGTGCGATGCATCGAAGGCGTCACGCCCGGGTTCGGCGGTGAACAGCCCCACCTCGATACTCTCGGCGAGCGGTGCCTCCGTCTCCGTTCCGGTGGAATCGGCGTAGAGTTTC
>NZ_DASWXE010000008.1:0-8356 GCF_036405635.1 Gemmatimonas sp.
ATCGTCTCGCCGCCACGCCACAGGTCGAGATAGCCCAGCAGCAGCGACAGCGCAGCCGCCCCCCAGAAGAGGAGTGCGCGGGAACGGGGATTCTGTGTCTCGGTCATGCCGCAGGATACCGAGCCCCGGGGCCGGGCGGCAAGTGCGTGGGGCCATCGTTGTCCGCCGCCGCGGCCTCGACCGCCTCGGCGCCCTCTCCTGCGGGAGGCTCCATACGAGTTCCTGAATCAGGCACAAAGCCTGACGGACTCCCCATGCCGTCTGGATCGGCAGCATCGTCGGCCCGGGCCGCCGCGTCCAGCAACGCCTGCAATGCGCTGGCCCGAGCGGCGGCTTCCTGTTGGGCATCGGCGATGCGCATGGCCTCCAGCCGGCGACGGTCCCGACGGCGCTTGCTCACAAACAGCGGCACCAGCAGGATCGCGAACAATCCCACGGCCGCCGACACGTTGGTCACCACCGCGAGTGCACCGTAGCGCCGCCGCGTCTGCTGCTGCCAGTGTTTCTCGAAGGCCTCGCCCGTGATGCCATACGCCTCGCGCACCGCCTTCTCGAACGAGCCCGTGGACTTCCAGTAAGCGAAGAAGTTGTCCAATCCACGAGGGCCACCAAGCGTGGTGAGCTCGCTGACGATGCGATGTGCCATCGCATAGCTCCACGACGCTTCCATCCCTCCGCGGCGAAACCCGTTCTCGAGCGCCTCCAGTGATGGGAGCGTGCGCCACACCATGCCAATGGACGTTTCGAACATCTGCTCCCGCGTGAACTCTCCTGCGGCGACACTGGCATACCCTTCGTCGAACCAGCGCGTGGGGAGCCGGTCCATGTGCTCGTGGAGCGCGAGGTGTGCGAGCTCATGACGCAGCACCACCAATGGATCCCCGGCGTCGGTGCTGGCCGCGCTGCCCTGCATCACCAGCCGCTGCTCGTCGGGGAACGCGATCGCCGCGCCCCACTCCGGAGCGTAGGGTCCTACCCATGCCCGGAACCGCTCCATGTCCGGCGCAATGGCGATCAGGACATGCGCCCTGGGCCGAGGCAATCCAGGGAAGGTGTCGTTCGCCTGCGCGGCGGTGAGCAGCGCGCGGGCAAGTCGTTCATCGCGGCGTTCGGAGACGACGGTAAAACGTCCTTCGTCCAGCCGCACGCCGGTGGATGGGACCAGCTTTGCGTCTGCCGCCAATGGCGCAGCCTGCGCGGGGAGCGATGAAGCGCCAGCACCGGCGCCGATCAGCGCCGCGATGAGCAGCACAGTGGACAGGGCATGCAGGGTTCTGTTGAACACACCGCACACGTTGCCGCGTGCGTGCTTCCACCGCGCGATCAGTACTCGCGCGACGGCGCTCCGCCCGTGTTCACCAGTTCCAGCAGCTCCGCGCAGCGCTTCCCCCATGGACTGAACTTGTTGGCATCAGCGCCGCTTTTCCACGCCGCCATCGCGTCGGCACGGCGTCCGTCGAACCAATAGACGCGCCCCAGTTCGTACCAGCCCTGCAAGAGATTGGGTCCACGCTCCAGGGCCCCTTTGAGGAATCGCTCCGCGTCGGCATACATGGCGCGATCGCCGTACACCATGCCGAGGTACAGGTGTGCGTACAGCGTTGCCTTGCGGTCGCTATCTGCCCGGACCACGGCCGCCAAGTGTTCGATGGCCTCACCATGGTGCCCCTGCCGCCAGCGCACATAACCCACGTTGGCGCGCGCCAACGCATGTCCGGCATCCCGGCGCAGCACGGCCTGCAGCGATGCCAGCGCGGCCTCCAGCTGTCCGTTCAGCATCTGTGTCCAGCCCAGCAAGGTCTCCGCATCGTTGCTGCCTGGGGCCAGCTCCAGCGCACGTCGCAACGCTGTTTCGGCGCTCTCCAGATCCCCAAGCGAGAGACGTGACCAGCCTTTCTCGATGAACGTGGACGCGCCGAGGTGATCGACGCGTCCGGAAACCACGGGCGAGGGCGCCGTCGCGGCCACGGGCGCCGACACCCCGTGTTGACGCTCGACAAGTTTCCACTGCTCGACGAGGCCCTTCACCGCGTCCTTGAGCGCCTGCGCTTCCTTCACGGCTGCGTCTGCGTCACGGAACAGACCGATGATCTCCTGCTTGAGTCGTTCGCGTTCGGCGGCATCGACCGCGGACGCGGGCGTGTCCGGCGCCTGCAGTGCCTGCAACACCTGCTGCAGTGCCGCCAGGCGTTCGGCCATCTGCGGGTGCATGCTGTTCGCGATCGCGTCGGTCATGATGGAGTGCTCAGGTGCGGGCACGCGCCGCAAAGTGGCGCGTAAGAATGCGCACCGCATCGAGCACCAGCACCGTCTGGCCGTGCCGCTCGAAGTGCGCCTGCACGCCCTCGCAGCCGACGTCCGGTGCATCCGCCGCGAGTGGAAGCACCAGGGCGGTCTCCACGGCCATCACTTCGTGCACCGCATCCACAGGCACGGCCCACCGCCGTTCGCCATCGCGTGCCCCGTCACGCACCACCAGCACGCGCCGCTGATCGCCCTCACCGAATCGCAAGGTACGACCCAGTGGGCGGGCAAGATCGGCATATGGCAACTGGCGACCGTCGTAGAGCATCACGGGCAGGCTGCTGAAGGGACGTACAACACGTTCCACGGATTCTACCGCGATGGCCATACGCTCGCCGCCCAGCGAGACGATGACAAACGTGCTGCGTTCGACGACTGGCCGCGCACGACGACGCGCGAGACGTGACGACGCACCTGTGCCGGCGATCTCGCGTACGGAGCGAAAGCGCGAGACGCTCATGTCGAGACACTCATGCGGTACCACCGGTCGCCGCCGCGACAATGACGCGTCGGGTCGCTACATGGGCCGACACCACCGATGCCAGCTCTGACAACGGGGCCACGGCATCAGCGCCGGCGATGCGACGGGCGGCGTCGGGCATACCGGACACGACGCAGCTGGCACTGTCCTGCACCACCCCGAGCCCGCCCGCCATGCGGATCGCCTGCAGCCCCTCCGCGGCATCACGCCCCATCCCCGTCATCACCACTCCCACCGTGGCCGCGCCGAAACACCGCGCCGCGGCGTGAAAGAGATGATCGGCCGCGGGCCGGACTCCCCAGAGCGGAGAAGAATCGTCCAGGCGCAAGACCGGGGCGGACTGCGACCCTGCGATGCGCAGATGCAGCCCACCAGGCGCCACATAGACCTGCCCCGCACGCAGAGGTTCACCGTCCATCGCCTCATGCACGGGCAATCGCGAACGCGTCCCCAAGCGCTTGGCAAAACTCGACGTGAATCCGGCGGGCATGTGCTGCACGATGAGCACCGCCACGTCGCGCCAGGCAGGCAACTGGGGGACGACGTCGGCCAGCGCCGCGGGTCCGCCCGTGGAAGCCGCGATGACGACCACGGCGGTCGGGGCATGCGTCAGCCGTTCATGCGCCGAGGATGCCGACAGTGCGCCGCCGCGACGCATGCCCAGTGTGGACGCACGCGGAAACACCTCCACCTGCTCACGTTGCCGGTGCGCTGCTCTGGCGACCAATTGTGTCGGTGACACCACCGATGCGGCGCGCAGTGCGTCGAGCAATTGATCGCGCACCAGTTCGAGATCGAGGCTGATGGCGCCAGATGGCTTGCGCACGAAGTCCACGGCACCACGCTCGAGTGCTCGCAGCGTGGCTTCCACGCCCCCATCGCTGCCGCCCGCACTCAGCATCACCACCGGTCGCGGCGAGTCCTGCATGATGGCGTCGAGCGCCGCCAGACCATCGAGACCCGGCATGTCGACATCGAGCGTGACGATGTCCGGATCGAGCTCGGCGATCTGTCGCAGGGCATCATGACCGTCTTTCGCGGTGCCCACGACATCGAACTCGCCGCTCGAGATCACGACATCGCTGACGAGACGCCGCATGAAGGCACTGTCGTCCACGACGAGCACCCGACGCCGGGGCAGCGGCATGTCAGAGGACAAGATCGCCTCCCAGCACCGTGCGCACGTCGACGCGCCCCGAGTGCACGTTGAAGTGCACCGATCGTCCGCGCTCACCGCCTACGGCCTCGCCCACGATGGGAATGCCATGGGATACGCAGGCCAGACGGCATGCCTGCACGTTGCGCGCGCCCATGCTGGCCGCGCCCTGCGCAAGCATGGGCGTGAACATGGACGCGCCGCCGATAAGTCGCGCCTGCACCTCGCCGGTGGCTCCCAGATCCCGCATCCGCTGCAGCATCACCGGCACCGCCGATGATGGCACCTTGCCCGCCGATGACGCCGTCGCAGTGTGGGCGACATGCGGCAGGAGCACGTGGGCCAATGCCCCAATACGCGTCTCGGCGTCGTGCAGCACGATCGCCACACAGGAGCCCAGACCCATAGTCACCAGCATCAGGTCGCCAGCGCCCACAGCGAGATCGGCAATTCCGACAGACACCTGATTCATGTGCGACGCGCCAGGACGGTCACGACCATGCCGTGCCGTTCACCACGTGGACCCGTGGTGGACGGCATCAGACGGCGGCTCCGACCTGAGCGGCGTCGCCCAGAATGTCTTCGAGTTGCGCATCACCGATGCTGTGTCGCGGCGGCAGGGCTGACAGATTCGCGTGCACGATGCGGTTGTCCGGATCGAGCGCAAGCGCCTGTTCCCAGGCCGCTCGGGCTTCATCGAGCGCCCCGCGACGATAGTGCACATTGCCCAGCTTGAGGTACACATCGGGCCCATGCTTCGGCGACAGGCGCACTACCCGCACGAGTGCATCGAACGCCTCGTCGTAGCGCTGTGCGCGGTAGAGATAGTCGCCGAGATTCTTGTGCAGGTGCGCGCAGTTGGCGTCCTCAAGCAGCGCATGTTCCGCCGTGCGCGCAGCGGCTTCGTAGCTGCCACGACGTTCCTGCACCACCGCAAGATTGTTGTGCAGGGGTGCCGCGTGCGGATGCACCGCCAGCCCCTCTTCCAGCAGGATCTGGGCGCGCGTGCTGTCGCCACCGATCGCCGCAGTCAGGCCGGCCATGTGAAACCACGCCGCCGACGGCTGTCGCGAGCCCCACTGTGCGCGGGCCCGTGCGAGATGGCGTTCCGCATCCTGCACATCGCCGTCAGTCAATGCGAACTGCGCCGCCGTCAGGGCGATACGGGGATCCGGCTGACTTCCGGCGCGGCGCTCCGCTTCGTCGAGGTGCGCCTGTGCCTGCGCAAGGTCGCCGAGTCGTGCGGTGCAAAACGCGAGGTTGTGGAAGACCGCCGCGGGTGCTTCCGGCTGTTCAGCCGCACGGGTCAGTGCATCGACGGCCAAGCGCCAGGCGCCGCGACGCGCATGCACCAGCCCGAGGTGAAAACGCGCGATGCCATCGGCGTCCCGCAGCTCGAGCACACGGCGAAACTCACGCTCCGCTTCGTCGAGCAGTCCCGTGCGATAGAACGCGATACCGAGATTGCGATACTCGGCGACGCGGCTCTCCGGCGGCGGCTGACGGCGCGCGGCGCTGCGGCCGACACGCTGCACATAACCCGCCGTGAGCAACCCGTAGATGGCCTTGCCCACTTCGAACTCACTCAGTCCCGAGCGTTCGATCAGGCTGTTGACATCATGCGTGCCATCCAGCAGCGGCAGCAGACGTTCCTGCGACTCACTGAGCGGCACCTCGCGCTGCGCCACCTTGGGCCCATCGGCCTCGAAGATGAGGTCGAGGCTGGGAATCTTCTTTTCGATCAGCGTCCATTCGTCGACGCGCCGCGCACCTTCCAGCAGCAGCGAGTCAGCGCTCACCGAGAACAGTGGTGCCTCGTTCCCGCGATCGTCGTCCGGCTCGAAAGTGAATGTGCCGTGCGTCCAACCGAACAGGTGATACACCGCCTCTTCCACCTGCGTGTGATATTCCCCGACAATGGTCTCGCGTGGAATCGCGCCCGTGTCGATCAGCACACGGGCCAGTTCACGGTCGTCATGCGCCGGGACCGTCGCCAGCACGCGGGTGAGATCGTCTGCCGCCAGCACACCGAGGCGCACCAGGCGATCGCCCAACCGATCGCGCCGGTTCACCAGCGATGCATGCACGATGCGCCCACCCGAAAAGTGGATGGTGCCAAAGCTGCCCTCACGGGCAATGCTCAGGCAGCCGGTCTTCTGACCGAGTGCCAGCAGTTGCAGCACATCGGCGAGACTCGCCTCGCTCAGGTTGCCACGAATGGCCATCAGCACCGCTCCTTCATCGGTACTCCTCGATGAGGCGACTGCCGAGGTCGGGCCACTCCCACATGGTCTTCTCGCGGTCTTCGTAGAACCGATCGAGCTCACCCGGGGCGCGTGTCACCAACTGTTCCACGCTAACCCGTTCGCGGCTGCGGGCTGGCAGTGCAACCACCAGTCCGCCTTCGAAACGGGAGCGCAGGCGATCCGCCAGACCGTTCAGTTCACGCGGTGTGCGGTCGCACGTGAGCACCACCTGGCTGCCGCGGCTGATGAGATGGTTGAACAGATGGAACAGTTCGTCCTGCGTGCGTTCCTTGCCGACGAGTTGCTGAATGTCCTCGAGGATGAACACGTCGGCGGCGCGATAGCGGGCACGCCAGCGTTCCACACCGCCTTCCTGCATCGCGGCGACCAGTTCTTCCACGAAGGTCGCCGCCGTCAGGCAGGCCACGGCGCGCATACGATCGGCCTGCTTCATGGCATTGCCGATGGCGTGCGCCGTGTGTGACTTGCCACTGCCACGCGGACCGTGAATCAGCAGCGGGTTGTAGCGCCGGCCGGGCTCCTCGAGCACCGCGTCCACCGCACGCAGCACCAGCTGGTTTCCGGTGTTGATCTCGAGCGTGTCACGCGTGAAGACCGACGAGGGCGCTGGCAGCGGCATCGCAGCCGCGATGGCGTCCTGCACCAGCGCCTGCGCGGCGGGAATGGCTTCCGGGTCGCGAAACACCGCGTGCCCACGCAGCGACGGGTCGAGACTCGACGCATGGTGCTCGAGCTGACGCAGTCGCTCCACGGCCACCGCATACGCGTTGAGCAATCCGTCCACTTCCGGCGCAAACGGCAGCGACATGGCCCGCTCCAGCACGCCAACGGCGTAGCCCAGCGGGCGCCAGTGCGAAATGGCCTCTCCGATCTGCACGCGCCACGGCTCGACGCGCGTCTCCACTTCATTGAGCACGTCGGCCAGAAAGCCTTCGTAGTCGGTACCGGCCGGAATGATAGCTTCGATACGTCCCGGGATGGGCGACCGCCGGGTGTCGACAGCGAGCGATCCACCAGGAGTCGTGGCTCCACCACGCTCGCCGACAATGGCGCGCACATCGTCTGCGGCCACCGGCTGCCCTTCGAGCTGCTGGTACGCCGACAGCTTGTTCAGCGCGCCCTTGAGCTCACGCACATTGGCAAACGGCAGGCGCGCCACTTCATCCAACACCCCACTGGCGAACTCCACCTGACGCTCCGCGGCCACGTTGCGCAGGATGGCCAGGCGCATCTCGAAGTCGGGCGTGCCCACATCCACCACGAGGCCGCCCGAGAGGCGCGACAGCAGGCGCTGGTCGACATCGGGGATGTCCGCCGGCTGCCGGTCGCTGGTGAACACCAACTGCTGCCCGGCGCGCATCAGCGCATTGAGCAGGCGCAGAAGTTCACTCTGTGTCTCGCGCTGTCCGGTGAGGAACTGCACATCGTCGAGGATCAGCAGGTCGGCCTGCTGATAGTGCTCGAGAAAACGCTGCGGCTGTCCACTCGCGATGGATTCGTGCAGCTGCTCCGCCACCTCTTCGCCCGACGAGAAGAGCACGCGCAACTGCGGCTGCACTTCCTGGGCGCGATTGGCGATGGCCGCCACGAGGTGGGTCTTGCCGCGGCCCGATTCGCCATAGACGAACAGCGGGTTGTACGCCTGTCCCGGCGCTTCGGCCACCGCGCGCGCGGCCGACGTCGCGAGGCGATTGGACGCGCCCACCACAAACGTCTCGAATCGCAGCTTCCGGTCCACGGCGAACGTCATGCCGCCGCTCCCGCCGCACGGCTCACCGACTCCGTCGCCGACGCGTCGAAGCCGGCCGCAATGACCGGTACGTGCAGCGGTGTCCGCATGGCCGCAGCAGCGCGCTGGCCGGCGGGCGTGCCGTCATCCGCACCGAGGCGGCGCAACACGCGCATGCCCAGCGACCGCAACGTATCGAACACGCCGGTGCCGGTGAGTGCATCGGCCGCATATTCAGGCACAGCGCGGAAGTTCAGCGCCACCGACAGCTCGGCCACGCTGGCGGCAAGCGACGACGGCAGATCCTGCTTGTTGTACTGCATGACGATGGGCAGGTCGCGCGCATCGACGCCGTGTTCGGCGAGGTTGGCATGCATGTCCTGCAGGCTCTCGATGTTGTCTTCCCACCGATGACGCTG
>NZ_DASWXE010000009.1:0-17256 GCF_036405635.1 Gemmatimonas sp.
GAGTGGGCCGACCGGCAGGCCATCGCCGCCCTGGAGACGCTGGATGTACAGGGCAGCCAGTATGCCGAATCGCTGCGATTGTATGCGCATCTGGCGGGCGCGGCGCACACGTGGTGCACGCGTATTGAAGGGCGCCCCACGGAACATCCGGTGTGGCCCACGTTGACGCTGCAGGAGGCCGTCACGCTGACACAGGCGAGTATCGCCGGTCTGCGCGCGGCGGCTGCACAGGGCGCGCTCGATCGGGTGGTGGAATATCGCAACAGCGCCGGGCAGGCCTTTCGCAACACCGTGCTGGATATTCTGACGCAGGTGCTGTTGCACGGCAGCTATCATCGCGGGCAGCTCGCGATGCTGGCGCGCCAGGGTGGTGGAACGCCGGCGGTGATGGACTACATCTTCTACGTGCGGACGCTCGACAACAGCCGTTGAGTGCATGCAAGCAGGCGCTGACGTGGTGACGTGAAGTTCACGCGATTCACGAACTCACTGCTCGGGATAGCTGGTGTTACCGGCTGCGTCCGTGACGCCGACGATGTGCAGCAAGTACGGCTCTATCGCCTGCTTCAGTGACCCACCATACTTGCTTATGCGCCTCACCGTGAACGGTTCGAGCCGTGAGTACACCGGCGATCCCAACCAGCCTTTGCTCTGGTTCCTGCGCGACGAACTCGGAATGACCGGCACCAAGTTTGGGTGTGGTGTCTCCGCATGCGGAGCGTGCACCGTGCATGTGGACGGTGCACCCGTCACCTCGTGTGTCACCACCATGGGCACACTCGAGGGACGCACCGTGCTCACGATCGAAGGGCTCGACGCCAACGGACAACACGCCGTGCAGCGTGCGTGGACCGAGCAGAACGTGCCGCAGTGTGGCTACTGCCAGTCGGGGCAGATCATGGCCGCGGCCGCGCTGCTCAAGGCCAAGCCGCAGCCCACGGAGCAGGACATCGACAACGCGATGACGGGCATCATCTGTCGCTGCGGCACGTATCCGCGCATCCGTGAGGCCATCCGGCGCGCGGCGGGTCTTCCCACCACGGCAGCGGAGCGCTGATCATGACCCCGAGCAAGACACCGTGGCTGCGCCGCGATCCACGTATCGCCGACGCTGACACCCCCAAGGCTGCATCGAGTGGTCTCGACCGACGTGAGTTCCTCACCCGCATGGCAGCCAGTGGGCTGGTGCTGGCGATCTCCGCATCGGGCATTGGTTGCGTGGCCGACATGGCCGCCTCCGGGTCATTCGAACCCTCGGTGTTCCTGCGTATTGGCGAGGATGGCATCGTGACCGTGATCGTGCACCGCTCCGAGATGGGGCAGGGTGTGCGCACGGGGCTCGCGATGGCCATGGCCGACGAGCTCGAAGCCGATTGGTCGATGGTGCGTATCGAGCAGGCCATCGGCGACGCGAAGTACGGCGACCAGAATACCGACGGCTCGACCAGTATCCGCAATGGTGGCTGGATGACGTTCCGCCAGGCGGGCGCGGCGGCGCGTGCCATGCTGCAGCAGGCCGCGGCCGACGAGTGGAAGGTGCCGGTGGGCGAGGTGCAGGGCACCAACGGCGAAGTGGTGCACGCTGCCTCGAATCTCCGCGCCAGCTACGGCTCCCTGGTCAAGCGGGCCAGCAAGCTGGCCGTGCCCAAGGATGCGCCGCTCAAGAAACCCGAGCAGTACCGCTACATCGGCAAGACGGTGGCGTCACTCGACCTGCAGTCCATGGTCACCGGCACCGCGAAGTACGCGCAGGATCTTTCCATGCCGGGCATGCGCATCGCGGTGATCGCGCGGCCGCCCGTGTACGGCGCCAAGGTGAAATCGGTGGACAGCGCTGCCGCCAAGCAGGTGAAAGGCGTAGAGCGCGTGATCGAGGTGCCCAGTGCACCGGTGCCATCAGGCATGATGCCGCTGGGTGGTGTGGCAATCGTTGCCACCAGTACCTGGGCGGCTATCGAGGCCCGCAAGAAGCTGGTCATCGAGTGGACGGAAAGCCCCAACGACAGCCACGACTCGGCGGCTTATCGCACGGAGCTCGAAGGCTCGGTGCGCGCAGCAGGCAATGTGGTGCGCGACCTGGGTGATGCCGCGTCGGCGGTGGCCGGTGCCACGCGCAAGGTGACGGCCGAGTACTACGTGCCACATCTGGCGCACGTGCCCATGGAGCCACCGGCGGCGATGGCCAACTTCGCCAACAGTGCGTGTGAAGTGTGGGCGTGCACGCAGGACCCGCAGACCGCGCAGGGCGTAGTGGCCGGCATGGTGGGTATCGACAAGTCGAAGGTCACGGTGAACGTGACCTTCCTGGGCGGTGCGTTCGGCCGCAAGTCCAAGCCCGACTTCATCGCCGAAGCGGCATTCCTGTCCAAGGAGATGAAGACACCGGTGAAGGTGGTGTGGACACGCGAGGACGATATCCAGAACGGCTTCCCGCACACCATCTCGATGCAGCGTCTCGAAGCGGGGCTCGATGCGAAAGGCAAGATCGTCGGGATGGTGCATCGCATTGCGTCGCCGCCGATCGGTTCCACCTTCGGTCCCGATCAGGAGTATCACTCCGAGGGGGAACTCGGACTCGGCGTGCTCGACATGCCGTTTGCCATTCCCAATGTGCGCGTGGAGGTGTGCAAGGCGCCGCCGCATTCCCGCATCGGCTGGTACCGCTCGGTGAGCAACATCCCGCACGCCTTCGCGCTGGGTTGTTTCATGGACGAACTCGCACAGGCGGCAGGCAAGGATCCGGTGCAGTTCCTCATCGAATCGCTGGGCGGCGATCGCGTGATTGACATGACAGCCACCGGTGCCAAGAAGCCGGTGGAGAACTACGGTGCCAAGTGGGAAGACCATCCCAACGACACCGCGCGTCATCGCCGCGTGCTGGAGATGGTCGCCAAGGAGTCGGGATGGGGCACCGCGTTGCCGGCCGGCGAAGGCCGAGGCGTGGCGGTGCACCGTTCGTTCCTGACCTACGTGGCGGCGGTGGTGCGTGTGAAGGTGGCCTCCGACGGCACCATCTCGGTACCGCGCGTGGACATCGCGATGGACTGTGGCTATGCGGCGCACCCCGATCGTGTGCGCTCGCAGTGCGAAGGCGCAGTGATCATGTCACTGTCCAACGCCATGCTGTCCGAACTCACGTTTGCGCGCGGGCGTGTCGTGCAGTCCAACCTGAACGACTATCGCGTGCTGCGCATGGCGGGTGCTCCGAAGGACATCCGTGTGCATCTGGTGGATGCAGTGGGTCCGATCGGTGGTGTGGGTGAACCCGGCGTGCCACCAGTGGCGCCAGCTTTCGCCAATGCGGTCTTCGCCGCCAGGCGCACCCGTGTTCGCAGTCTTCCCGCCGAGCGCGCGTAGTCCCAAGCGCCGTTCTCTAGGTTGTCCGCTCAGTGGCATGGTGCTCTTCCCATCGCACCATGCCACCGGCCAATGATGACACCGCCGTAAATCCCGCGGCGCGCAATTGACGCGTCGCCCGCGCGCTGCGCACCCCGCTTTTGCACACCATCACCAGCGGGCGGTCACGCGGCAGGGAGTCCATCTCGTCTTGCAGCCGCGCCATCGGAATCAATCGCGCCCCTCCGATCACACCCTGCGCCGTTTCATCGGGCTCGCGCACATCCACCACCAGCAGCCGCTCCCCACGATCGAGTTGCGCGCGCAGGGTGGCCACCGAGATCTCTTCCGCACGCGCATCGGCCAGGGCGTGCAATCCCGGTGTGCCACAGAACTGGTCGTAGTCGATCAGCGTGGTGATGGTGCGCGTGCCACAGGCCGGGCAGGCCGGATCGCGCGAGAGCATCACTGAGCGGAACTGCATGCTGAACGCGTCGATCATGAGCAATCGTCCCGCCAGCGACGTACCGATACCGACCAACAGTTTGATCGCCTCGGTGGCCTGGACGGTACCCACCAATCCGGGGAGCACACCCAGCACACCGCCCTCGGCGCAGTTCGGCACCATCTCCGGTGGCGGTGGTTCGGGGTACAGGCAGCGGTAACACGGCGCGTCGGGCGTGCCGAACACCGACGCCTGTCCATCAAACCGAAACACCGAGCCGTGCACATTGGGCTTGCCGAGCAATACGCAGGCGTCGTTGACCAGATAGCGCGTGGCAAAGTTGTCGGCGCCATCGATCACGAGATCGTATCCGGCAATCACTGCCATCGCGTTGGCCGATGTGAGCCAATGGTCGTGCGTGATCACCCGTACCAGTGGGTTCACCTCGCGCAGGCGGTCGCGCGCCGAGGCGAGCTTGTCACGACCCACATCGCTGGTGCCGTGGAGCAGCTGCCGGTGCAGGTTGGTGATGTCGACGACGTCGTGATCGACGAGGCCGATCGTGCCCACGCCCACTGCCGCCAGGTGCAATGCGGCCGGCGACCCCAGCCCACCCGCGCCGACGATGAGCACACGCGATGCCTTGAGACGCTCCTGACCTTCCACGCCGAATGACGGCAAGGTCAGCTGTCGGCGATAACGGTCGCGTTCGTCCGAGGTGAGTGCCTCGCCAATGGCGGGACCCGCAGACGGCTGGGTTTGGGAGACGTGCTCATCCACAGGCTGCACCTCGATGCCCCTCACAAGACGACTACTCGGCAGGCAGGCGACCGATGAGTTCGGGTCGTCTGCGGAGTCCAACAGGTAGTTTAGCGAGTCACCTGCTTCCTGCATTCAGCAACCTGGAGCGACCATGAGTCGGGTTCGAGTTCTGGTGGGCACACGGAAAGGCGCCTTCATCCTGCATGCCGATGGCGCCCGCAAGTCGTGGACGGTGGACGGTCCGCATTTCCCGGGCTGGGAGATGTACCACGTGAAGGGATCGCCGGTCGATCCGGACCGCCTGTACGCCTCGCAGTCGAGCGGCTGGTTCGGCCAGGTGGTGCAGCGATCGGATGACGGTGGCAAGAGCTGGAATCCGGTGGACAACTCTTTTGCCTACGACGGCGTGCCGGGTACGCACATGTGGTATGACGGCACGCCGCATCCGTGGGAGTTCAAGCGTGTGTGGCATTTCGAGCCGTCGCTCACCGAACGGGATGTGGTCTTTGCCGGTGTGGAAGATGCAGCACTGTTCAAGTCCACCGACGGCGGCGCGAGCTGGCAGGAGTTGTCGGGGCTGCGCGGACATGGTTCCGGCAGTCACTGGCAACCGGGGGCGGGCGGCATGTGCCTGCACACCATCGTGGCCGACCCCACCGACCCCCAGCGCATGTTCGTGGCCATTTCGGCGGCCGGTGCCTTCCGCACCACCGACGGTGGCATCACGTGGACCCCGATCAACAAGGGGCTGCGATCGGGTGAAATTCCTGATGGTGACGCCGAAGTGGGGCACTGTGTGCATCGCATCGCGCTGCATGCGTCCAACCCGCAGCGGTTGTACATGCAGAAACACTGGGACGTGAT
This sequence comes from Gemmatimonas sp., assembly GCF_036405635.1. Taxonomy (GTDB): domain Bacteria; phylum Gemmatimonadota; class Gemmatimonadetes; order Gemmatimonadales; family Gemmatimonadaceae; genus Gemmatimonas. The sequence goes on from NZ_DASWXE010000009.1 coordinate 5,408, forward strand.
GCGCAGTGACGACGGTGGCGACAGTTGGTACGAGGTGAGCGGCAATCTGCCTACCGACTTTGGCTTCCCCATCGATGTGCACTCGCATGAACCGGATACGGTGTACGTCGTGCCGATCACGAGCGACGCGCACCACTTCCCGCCGGACGGCAAGTTGCGTGTGTATCGCAGCCGCACCGGCGGAAACGAGTGGCAGGAGCTGGGACGCGGACTGCCGCAGGCCAACTGTTATGTGAACGTGCTGCGCGATGCGATGGCGGTGGACACGCTCGATGACTGCGGCATCTACTTCGGCACCACCGGCGGGCAGGTCTATGTGTCGCCCGATGGTGGTGACAACTGGTCGGCCATCGTGCACGACCTGCCACCGGTGTTGTCGGTGGAAGTGCAGACGCTGTCGTGAGCACCACCGAAACGACGGGACGTACAGTGCGGGTGGTGCTGCCCGCACCGCTGCGCACGTTGGCGCGTACTGATGCCGAGGTGCAGGTGACCGTGGCAGGCGATGCTACGGTCAGGACGGTATTGGATGCGCTCGAGGCGATGCTTCCTGCACTGCGCGGCACCATTCGGGATCACGGCACGCACAAGCGCCGTGCGTTCGTGCGCTTCTTTGCGTGTGAGCGCGACCTGTCGCTGCACTCGCCCGACGAGCTGTTGCCGTCGCCTGTGCAGGACGGGTGTGAGCCGTTGCTCATTGTGGGAGCCATGGCTGGCGGCTGATACGCCGTTAGCGTCACGGCGGTGGCCCAACTCCAGCCACCGAGCCATCGTCGCTGAAGAACCAGCGTGGCCAGCGCCGAGAATCGGGAGCGAGCTGGTACGCCATGATCATCTTGGCGATCTCCGGCATCACGCTGGCCTGCATGGGTGTGAGCACGCCGCGCACGATATCGCGCTGCGCCCAGAAGCGCTTCTGGTACTCGAGCTCCGTGGCTCGGATATCGGTCAGCACCGGATCGGCCGCAAACCCGCTCGGCAGCGCCGCCAATCGCGCGGCGAGTGGTTGAAAGAGCGCCCGCGCCTCGCTCTGGAAGACCGAATCGGCGCTGCGCAGACGGTCGATCTGGTCGCGTGTGAGGAACAGCGTATCGCTGAATGACAACAGCAACCGATGCAGGCTGGACACCTGCCGCATCTGCACGCGTTCCATGTCGACCAGTGACGGTTTCTCCCACGTGCCGTTGCGCTTCACCGGCTCCAGGGTGCGAGCCAAGCGTTGCTCGGCGATCGGCTTGGTGAGGTCGAGCGAGAAGTCGAGCGTCACGCGGAACGGATTGCGCAGCAGCGTGTTGGCGGGAGATGTGCTACCAAACCGTGGATTGACGGCGTACAGGAATCGATTGGCACTGGCATCGTACCCACGCGGCACGAGCAGCACCGGGTCGGGCATCGCCGCGTTCCCCCAGCCGCGCGCGTTGGCGCCATACATCAGCAGGTCCAGACCGCCGGCCAGGTTCTCGAGGTTGAGCGCGGCGCTCAACCGCCGACCCGCCACCGACATCGGCACGGTGATGTCGATGCGTGCGTTCGCTGACACGGTCCATGGTCCGCTGCAGCTCTGGCGTGAGGCCACTCGGCCGGCCTGAGCACTCAGGCAGTCGCGCACACGGGCATTCGAGCCGTCGAGCAGGGCGCGCATGGCGGTGGCCCGTTGTGTATCGGTGTCGCGCGCAGGGTCGAAGACAAAGGCGCGGTCACCGGGTACGCCGTCTCCATCGATATCGCCGCGCACAACGGGGGTGAACGGGATACCGGACTGCACGCGCGCAAAGAGCGTGAACGAGCCCTGACGAGGTAGTGTGTATCCGGCCTGCAGTTGCAGGATATGCCGCGCGTCACTCGCACCACGCGCCCACTCGATACGGGTGGGATCGCCAAACCCGCCGCCATCGGCGCCGCGATACTGCTGACGTACCTGTTGCACGGTCCAGGTGGCGGAGTAGTACGGTGACGGGCGCTTGAACATGTCGGAGGTGATGCCCAGTGAGATCTGCCCAGCCTCCGATCGCAGGTCACTGCGCACTTCCTGCAGCAAGCCATAGCGGGCATCTCGCCGGCTGTCGGTGGCCGACACAGCGCCTGACCGTGCATCGATGGCGTCGGGCGAGACGAACATCGTCCGCTGTTCATCGGCCAGTGTAAGCGTACGCGACGCATACAGATTGCGATCGACCACGCTGGGTAGCGCGAGATTGATCGCGCCTATGGCCTCCACGCGCGCCAGCACGGGGCCGACATTGCGCGAGTAGTTCACATAGCTGCGCCACGCACGTGGCGCGTCATACGATGATCCGAGAAATCGCAGCGGTGTGGCGCGTTGGGTGATCGTCGGATCACTGCCAACGCAACTCTGCGGAATGGCGGATGCGTCGGTGTAGGCGCCCCAGTTGGGTACGGGGGCACTGGCGCCGAGGCAGCTGAGGAGCTGCGATCCCGTGCGTGTGCCGACCACGGTGGAGGCGTTGTACATGTCGCGAAATTCCCCGATACCGGCACGCAGCACGCCCATGGAGGGACGCACAACAGTGCCGTACGGGGAGAACATCTGCGCACTGCGGGCATCACCGCCGCCGAGCATCCAGGTGAGGCCCACGCGCGGGCTGGCATGGATGCGGGGTGAAGCACTGCCGGGATGGATGAGTTGCGCGGCTCTCGTATTTCCCGTGCCCAGCTCGATGGGGGTATCAGAGAGTCCGCCGAAGGCATTGCCTTCGAGGCGCACGCCGGACAACACATGCAGCGTTGGTGTGGCACGCCACTGATGGGCGAGTGCCAACGCGCTGTTCCACGCGGTGCCGGTGGCTGGCACCTGTTGCAGCGTGCGCGTGAATCGCGATGGACGGGCATTGGCAAAGTCGTTCAGCGAGGCGAAGGACCATGTGCCCAGTGCATCCTGCACGCTCGCGTCCCGCAGTGCGTCCACGCGCGACCAGGCGATGGCCCGGAACCGATGCGCGGGTGTGCGGCCGAGCCAGGACCACTCGCTGGCGCCTTCTGCGGTCCACTGTCCACGATCGACATGGCTGTTCGGTGAGACGCCGAGCACCGCCAGCGCTCCATCGCTCGCATCAGTGAGGACCACAGCGGTGGGCATGGCCGAACGCGCCCGTCCGTTCATGTCGGTGCGTGACACGGACAACCGGTTTTCATTGAACCATGATCGCCGGATGCCCGTTTGCTGATGCAGCAGCTGCACGTTGGCCGCACGATCGGTGCGGGTATTGGTGGTGAGCGACGACCGCTGCGGCGAAGCGCCCATGCCGCGATGTGTGGTGGCACTCAGGAACGTGGTCAGGGCCAGCACACGCGACGTGTCGCGCGTGTCATCGAAGCGTGCGAGTACACTGACGCCGTCGCTGGAGCGCGTGCGGAGCGTACCGGACGGAATACCGAGACTGGCCGCCGCGGCCTCGAGCCTGGCGACGCTGTCAGCGCGCAGGCCGAACACGCCGAGTGCATCGGCGTCGGCCGTGAAAAGCGTGGCCGGTGTGGAGGCGGTGCGCAGATAGTCGACACTGACGTTGTAGGTCAGTGCGCGGCGGATGGCTTCTCCATCGGCGCTGCCCGAGAGGCGCATGTTGCCGGCATCGGCACCGGTGGTGCGGCCGATCGCATCGGTGGCCTGGAGCAATGAGGGGGTGAGCGTGCCCCAGCCGCGCCGCCGCTGCATATCGCGATTGCCGGCGGCGAGGCGGAAGTCGAGTTGTCCGCCCGCAAAGCCGCCACGGGTCACGTCCATCGTGGCGGCCGAGAATCGTGCGTCGACCGGAGCGCCGCGTGGCAACTGTCCCGCCGGGAGCGCTACACCATTCAACGTGGCCAGTGTGGAGCCAGGCGCGGCGCCCAGGAGCGACGGGCCGTCTGCCCCCACCACCATACCAGGGACTGTGCCCAGTGTGGCGGCTATATCACCGCGCACGGTGGGAGGCAGGGCGGCCGCAACGCCGTCCATCCATCGCTCGGATGCGCCCACTTCTTCCGTGCCCAATCGCACGCCATTGTCGGGACGTCGACCACCTGGCGCGGCAACACGCACAGTGGAGAGCTGAGCGGCGCCGGCTGGCTTGAGCGCGGCGTCCACCACGAACTCCCGTTCGTTGCCAGTGCGCTGTATGCGGGTACGCTGACTCTGGAATCCCGGCGCCGCAATGAAGACCAGATAGTCGCCGGTGCCGTTGTCGAACCGCACACTCCAGGTGCCATCCGCGCCTGAGGTGGTTTGCTGGACGGCCCGGTCGGAGCCTCGGGTGACATAGATCGCCGCGCCGGCAATCGCCTGACCGGAGTCGCTCCGGACTCGGCCACGCAGCAAATCGGGAGCTTCCTGCGCCCGGAGGGGCAGGGCAAAAAGCAGACACAGCAGAAGTATTCGGGTCATGCGGGCGGGGGGCATGGCCAATCAAGGCGGGCAATAACAAGCGTCCGCGAGAGAACACCTCATTGCCGACACGCCCCACGAATAGCCGAAAATCTGCGTTCCCGTGGCAAACCGGCGCGTTCTGCAACGGAGAATGCACAGTTGTGTCACGGATGTGTAACGCAAGATGTTCTTGTGTAACAACGAGTTACGGTTCGGTCGCAGTTCAGGCTGCTCATCACGGTGACCGTTTCGGAGGCTTGAGACGGCCCGGGCACTTCGACCGATTTCATGCTCCGTCCCGAACCGGCGCACCACTTCGCGCCCGTGGCACCGTCCAATCGTTGGTCGCGCGTCGTCACCAGCCCTTTGCTTATCGGAGCCTTATTAGCCGGCTTCGGACGCCCCGCCGTGGCGCAGGACGCGCCGCCGGTCCGGGGGGCTCCCACGCAGGCGGAGGCCAAGTCGCCCGCCTGGTACGACAAATTGCGCATCCGCGGCTACGGGCAGGTGCGGTTCAATCGCCTGCTGGAGAACAACGACCAATTCCGCTGCGAGCAGTGCGACCGGAGCTGGGGCGAGGATGGCGGCGTGTTCATCCGCCGCGCTCGGGTGATCGTGCAGGGCTATGTGCATCCGCAGGTATTCATCTACCTGCAGCCCGACTTCGCGAGCTCCGTGGGCAGCTCGGGCAATGTCGCGCAGCTGCGCGACTGGTACGTGGACCTCGGGCTCGATAAGCAGAACACGTTTCGCGTGCGCGTGGGGCAGAGCAAGGTGCCGTACAGCTTCGAGAACATGCAGAGCAGCCAGAACCGTCTGCCGCTCGATCGTGCGGACGCCACCAACAGCGCGGCAGCCAATGAGCGCGACCTGGGCGCGTTCTTCATGTGGGCACCGAAGCGCATTCGCGATCGGTTTGCACATCTCGTGAACGACAACCTCAAGGGCAGCGGCGACTATGGCGTGCTCACGGTGGGTGTGTTCAACGGGCAGACGGCCAACAAGCCCGAAGCGAACGACAATCAGCATGTGGTCGCGCGCGCCACGTACCCCCTCGAGTGGCGCGGACAGATCATCGAACCGTCAGTGGCGGCCTACACCGGCAAGTACACACTGGTCGCCGACCAGCGCACAGTGGGCGTGAAGGGGCGTGAAGACTGGACGTATCGTGATGAGCGTGTGGTGACCTCACTCTCCATTGCGCCGCAGCCGTTTGGTGTGCTGGCCGAGTACAATGTGGGGCGCGGCCCGGAGTACAATCCGGTGAGCGACAGCATCGAAACGCAGGCGCTGCGCGGTGGTTTCGTCACGGCCACCTATCGGGTGAAGAAGGGCGGGCACACCTTCTTTCCATTCACGCGCTGGCAGGTGTACGACGGCGGCAAGAAGCATGAACGGGATGCGCGCAGCTACGACGTGCGCGACATCGAGTTCGGCGTGGAGTGGCAGCCGCACGGCAACTTCGAGATGGTGGCCGAGTGGTATCGTGGCGACCGGCGGTTCGAGGATTCGGCGCTGCGCAACAACCGTCAGGTGGGACACTTGCTGCGTCTGCAGGCACAGTTCAATTTCTGACCTCCCGCCAGGAGGTCGCATGTACGAACCGAAGACCAAGCCCACGGCCGTCAGTCTCGAGACTTATCTCGCCGGCATCGAGAACGATGAACGTCGTGCCGATTGTGAGACGCTGACCGCCATGATGTCGAAGGTCACCGGTGCGCCGCCGGTGATGTGGGGACCGAGCATCGTCGGATTCGGCAAGTACCACTACAAGTACGAGAGCGGCCACGAAGGTGATGCGTGCCTCGTCGGGTTCTCGTCGCGCAAGGGCGACATCAGCATCTACCTGATCCCGGGCTACGAACGTCCCGAATGGCAGGCCCTGCTGGCGCAGTTGGGCAAGCATCGCACCGGCAAGTCCTGTCTTTATCTCAAGCGGTTGCGCGATGTGCAACTGCCCGTGCTCGAGACGATGATCAGGAAGTCGGTGGATGAGGTGCGAAATCTCTACCCTGACCGTTGATCTGCTCGCGCATCACCGCGCGCTGATTCCGCAGGTGACAGCGTGGTTCTGCGCTGAGTGGCCGGATTGGTATGGCGCTGATGGACCGGGTGATGCTGCCATCGACGTGGCGGCCTTCGCTGCGTCGGCTGACGTGCTGCCGCTGGGTGTCGTGGCGTTCGAGAACGGTGAGCCGGTCGGTGTGGCCGCGCTCAGGCAGACTTCGATTGCCAGTCACACTCATCTGACACCGTGGGCGGTGGCGGGCTACGTGGTGCCGTCCTGTCGTGGACAGGGTGTCGGCACACAGCTGCTGCGTGCGCTGGTCGCGCAGGCCCAACGACTTGGCCACGCGCGGGTGTATTGCGCGGCTTCCACCGCCGGTCCGCTGTTGCACCGTGAGGGATGGATGCCTGCGGACATGATCGACGGTGACGGCGATCGTGAAAGACTCACGGTGTTCGTGCAGCATCTTTGACCAGCATATGCAACGAGAGCCACGCCGTGATGGCCGTGGCTCTCGTGCATACCGCGCATGGTGGAACCGTCAGCGGGCGATCAACGCCCCGACAGCTTGCGCCCCGTTTCGATGGCGCCCATGCCGTTCTCGTCGCGGCGCTGCATGATGAAGACCGTCCAGCCTTCCTTCATGCGCTGTTCCATCTCAGCCGGGTTGTTCACCGGGAAGCCGCACGGAATCTTGTATTCCTTGCAGGCAGCCAGGATTTCCAGCGACGCCTTTTCACGGCCAGCCGGATCATCGCGGTACACACCGCCCAGTGTGCCGTAGCCCACGAAGATCTGGCCGATGCCCGGCACGGCGGCGATCTCACGTGCCTTGGCCACGCCTTCCTTGCTTTCGATGATCAGCGTGAGGAACAGCTCACCCTTCTTGTTGAGCGGCCACACATCGGCGCGCTGCTTGTACTGGTCGACCGTGAGGCCCCAGTAGGATGCGGCGGCCGCGAGGCCAGTGTCGGGACGGGTGCCGCCGGCCGACGCGAAGCGCATGGCCTTGAGCACATCGCGCACTTCCTGCGCCGAGGAGACTTCTTCGGCCGAGACGTTCACGAGGCCCGCGTTGAGCTGGCGGATGATGGCCTGCTGGCCAGCCGCGGGGTCCTTGTGGAAGATGCCGATCTTGGACGAAAACGGATGCGTACGGGCCGAGCCGCCGGCCTTCTTGATCTCGTCGAGGTAGCGGTAGAAGGTCTCGTTGGCCGCGGAGGTGAACAAAAAGTCGGCGCGCTTGTATCCGACAGTTTCCTTGGCGACATCACTGAGGACGATTTCCGGCATCGGCGCGGCCGGGGTGGCCGGCGCGGGTGCGGGGGCGCCATTGGGGGCGCCGTTGGGGCCGCGCGGCGGACCACCTGGCCCGCCCGGGCCGCGACGCACGATGGCAGGGTGTGAGATGCCAAAAATCGGCAACCCCTTCTCCTGCACAGCGATCACGGGGTTGAGGCGGTCGGCATTCTGGGCCGTGGCCATGGCAGGTAGTGCGAGCACGGCGGCGGCGCCAGCGGCGAACGCTAGAACAGGGCGCATGAGTGTCCTGGGCGGGAAGGCGGGGAATTACGGCAGGAATGGCTGATGAATTTACGATGGCGCACCGGGGGGCGTTGATGAGACCTGATTGGCAGCAGGCAAAGGGGGGATGGTTCGCGCCCGTGAGCAGGGGCGTGCCTGTCAGCTGGATGGGCAGATCCCCTGTGTCGTGGAGCGGGTGCGTGAGCGGGGTAACGGGACGTCCATACAGGGCGGCGCCGATATCACACTCTGGCGGCCCGGGCGTGCCGAGGTGGCGATATTGGGCAATGTGTTGCTCGTGCACATGCTCAGTCGAACCAAGGGGCTCGAGACTGAACAGACCCAGTCGTATGGTGGCGTACACGCCGGCGTATCGACCGGCGTCGAGTTGCGATATGCGCTACATCCCCGCTGGCTGGTGACATCGCGCGCAGTGGTGGGGCAGACTACGAGCTTTCTCTTAAGTAGCGAAGGACCGCCCAATGACACGTTCGATCGTGGCATCGCACATCGTCAATGGCGTGTCGGCCTTTCGTATGTGCGGTGACTCGGAAGACTGTCATTGGTACTCGGTGGTATCTTGATGGACTTCCCGTCCCTGCACCTGAATTGTTCATGAGTCGCTTCGGTTCTGATCCTCTCGCTTTCTTCCAGCAGGTCTACACTGATGTGGCGCCTTGGGATGTCGGCGCTGCGCAGCCGGCATTGATCGCGCTGTTCGACGCATTCCCGCCCATCGGGCCAGCGCTCGATGTGGGCAGTGGCTCGGGTGATCACGTGGTGGCGCTTGCGGCGCGTGGCATCGATGCGGTAGGCCTCGAATTCGTGGAGAGTGCAGTACAGCTGGCGCGTACACGTCTTGCCGATTCGCCGGCGGATGTTGCGGCACGCGCCACGTTCGTGGTGGGCGATGCGCTCACACCGAGCGGGCTGAGGCGAAAGTTCGCGACGATTGTCGACTCGGGCTTCTACCACCTGTTCGATGTCGAGACGTGCGCGCGTTTCGCGGACGAACTGGCGCAGTGTCTGCTGCCGGGTGGTCGCTTGTATCTGCTCGAATTTGCGGTGGAGTTTCCCGCACCCAACATGCCGCGCGCGATTACCGAAACCGAGTTGCGCACGGTCTTTTCGGCGGAACGCGGTTGGGTCGTTCGCACCGTACATGCGGCGGAGTTTCAGAGTCGTCTGCGTGGTGTACCGGCCATCGCGGCATGCATTGAACGCGAGGCCTGATCACATGGCCACCCATGTCGTGCTGGTCCATCCCGAGATCCACTGGAATACGGGCAATGCCGGACGCACCTGTCTCGCCACAGGCGCCACGTTGCACCTGATCGAGCCGCTGGGCTTCTCGCTGGGTGAGCGTGAGGTGCGCCGCGCAGGGCTGGACTACTGGGAACACGTGGATCTGCGCGTGTGGCCGGATTGGGACACATTCGAAGCACAGCTGCCCACGTTGGGAGAGCCATATTTCTTCTCGACCAAGGCCACGCAGCTGTTCTGGGATGCGCCGCTCGGCGAGCCCGACAATATCGTGCTCGTTTTTGGTCGCGAGACCGCCGGTTTGCCGGAAACGGTCCGCACGCGCTGGGCCGATCGGTTGGTGGGGATGCCGATCACATCGCCGCATGTGCGTTCGCTCAACCTCTCGACGAGTGTGGCCGTAGCCGTATATGAGCGGCTGCGTCAGCAGCATTTTCAGTCGCCCGGAGGACCGGGCATGAAGGGCATATGAACGACAGCCAGAAAAACGATCACGCCTCCACCGCAGTGGAGGGCGACGCTGCGCCGCGTGTGGTGCGGCATGGTCCGTTCCCGGTACAGTTCCGCCGGGTGACGGTGCAGCGCATCGAGCGGATCGCCCCTCGCATTCAGCGCATCGTGGTGGGCGGCGAGGCGATGCAGGGCTTTCGCAGCGATGGGCCCGATGATCATGTGAAAGTCGTCTTCCCCACGGCGGACGGGCTGCACCTGCCCACGCCGGGCCCGAATGGTCTGACATTCGCTCCCGGCATCGTGACGCCTCCGATGCGCGACTACACGCCGCGTCACTTCGATGCCGATCGCGGCGAGCTCACGCTCGATTTCATTCTGCATGATGCGGGTCCGGCGACATCGTGGGCGCAGCAGGCGCAGCTGGGAGATGCGCTGGGCATTGGCGGGCCGCGTGGATCGCAGGTCGTGGCCGACGTGTTCGATTGGTATCTGCTCATCGGCGATGAAACGGCGATGCCGGCGATCGGTCGTCGTCTCGAGGAGTTGTCGGCGGACGTTCGTGCCATCGTGCTGGTCGAGGTGGACGATGTGCAGGATGAGCTGCCTTTCACCTCGCGTGCGTCACTCGATGTGCGCTATGTGCACCGCCACGGCGTACCGCTTGGCACCAGCACTGCACTCGACGATGCCCTGCAGGCCCTTGAATGGCCGGCTGGTGAAGGCTTTGTGTATATCGCCGGTGAGGCCGGCATGATGCGCCGTCTCAAGGAGCATGTCACCACGGTGCGTCACCATCCACGCGAATGGATGCGGGCGAGTGGATACTGGAAGCCCGGTGTGTCGAACCATCATGATTGAACAATCGTTGCCCAACGAATGGCGAGCGCTCGGCGTTCCCCTTTCAGTGGCTCGTGCAGCTCGGTCCTGTCGAGAGGAAAGAACGTGGTCGCTGTGCTCCGAAATTTGAAACGACCGGCTGTCCTGCTGGGCCTTGCCGCGTGTTGTGGCGGCATGGGTATGCTGCTGCAGTCCGGCGCCCTGCGCGCGCAGAGCGCTCCCGCACAAGGTGCACCCGCGCGCCCCGCGCCGTCTCCGCCCATCACCTCGTTGCTGGGCCGTGTGCTGATGCCACGTCCTGTGAATGCGTCGGTCGACAGTGCGAAGGACCTGCTGGCCAAGCAGCCCAATGATGTGAGTACGCTGGTGGCGACCGGACAGGCATACGACGGGGTGTGGCAGTTCGGCGAGTCCATTGCGCTCTACAGCAAGGCGATCACGCTCGCACCAAAGGATGCACGATCACTGAGTTTCCGCGGGCAGCGCTATCTCTCGACCCGGCAGTTCGACCGCGCCATCGCCGATCTCGAGGTCGCCCGCAAGCGCGCCCCGCAGAGTTTTCACAGTCTCTATCACCTCGGGCTCGCGTACTACTACGTGGGACGCTACGCCGAAGCGGCATCGACGCTGGGGCAGTGTGCCGACGTCGCGTCGCGTGCCGCCACGCCGTCATTGCAGTCGTCTGCTGTCGCGCAGTGTGATGACCTGCACGATGGTCTGCGATTCGCTCTCGCCTCGTGGCGTTCGGCGGCACTGATGCGTGCGGGACGCGTGGGTGAAGCCAAGGCCGTGCTGGAGAAGCTGCCGACGGCACCCAACAGCGCGGTGCCGGAAGGCCGCTGGTATATCGACGCGGTGGACATTGCGCGCGGCCGCAAGTCGGACACGCTCTGGAGTTCGGTGCAGGTGAATGGCGGTGGCGTGCTCACGATCGGCTACGCGTTGGCCAATCTTTCCCTTGTGCGCGGCGACAGCGCGAAGGGCTGCCGCATCCTGCGCGAGCTGGTCGCGCGCGAGGAGTGGCCTGGCTTCGGCTACATCGGTGCCGAAGTGGATCTCGCGCGCGGTCGCTGCAGCGGCGTCAAGTAACGCCCTGCGTGGCGCTCCTGTCGCTCGCGCCGAGCGTCAGGAGAGGACGTCGCGAATGGATGGATCCTTGCCGAACTGGGCGAGCGCGAAGGGACAGGTGGCCATCACCTTGGTATTCGTTTCACGCGCCCACGCCACCAGCGTATCGAGCAACTTGCGGCCGATGCCCTGACCCGAAAGCTGCTTGTCCACTTCGGTGTGGTCGATGATGATCAGCGCCGCACCGGCGCGGCTGTACGTCATCGACGCGAGGCGCTTGCCGCCCACTTCGTAGTGAAATCCACCGCGGTGATCCTGCTCCTGCTGCACGAC
>NZ_DASWXE010000010.1:0-5493 GCF_036405635.1 Gemmatimonas sp.
CATCGTATCGGTGCGTCAACCCAGCGGGCGATATGCACTGCTCATCGAACCGGTGGAGGTGCCGCTCACCGGTGACCGTGAAGTCGATGTGGACGCCATCGTGCTGCGCTTCACGCAGATGCTCGAAGAGCGCATTCGCGAATATCCCGACCAGTATTTCTGGCAACATCGTCGCTGGCGTCGCCAGCCGCCCGATACCCCGGCGCATCTGCGGGAACCCTGATGGGGCGCGGCAAGGGATGGTTTCGTTCACGGCGCTGGTGGCAGCAGATCGCGCTGGTGCTGCTGTTTCTGCTCCTGGCCCCCATCCCCTGCATTCTCGTGCTGGGTGTGATCGACCCGCCGGTCACCATGGTCATGCTGGGCCGCGTGGCCGATCGCCTGTTCAGTGGCGAGCGTCCGGTCTGGCCTGCACATGATCCGGTATCGCGCGCGGGGTTCTCGCCGTATCTGCGAAGGGCCGTTCTCGCCTCCGAAGACGATCGGTTCTACCTGCACCGCGGCATCGACTTTGTGGAGCTCGAAAAGGCACTCGAACGCCGTCGCCGCGGCGGGCGTTTGCGCGGCGCGTCCACACTCACCCAGCAGGTGGTGAAGAATGTGTTCCTGTGGAACGGCCGGTCGTTCGTGCGGAAAGGCGCCGAGGCATACCTCGCGCTGTGCATGGACTTCCTGCTCAGCAAGGAGCGCATTCTCGACCTGTATCTCAATCTCGCCGAATGGGGACCCAACGCGTTCGGAGCCGAGGCGGGCGCGCAGTATCAGTTCGGCAAGAGCGCGCGGTCGTTGACGCGAGAGGAAGCCGCCCGCATGGCGGCCATTCTGCCGTCACCGAGGCGATGGCCGGCCAAGGGGCGCGTGGCCAATGCGCGGGTGGGGACCATCTTGGCGCGCATGCAGTACCCGGCCCCCAAGGTGGCGCCGGAAACTACGTCCCGATCACCAGCCCCCCGTCGACGCCAAGCACCGCCCCGTTGATGAAGCCGGCCTGCTCCGACGCCAGAAAGCAGTAGGCATTGGCCACATCCTCTGGTGTGCCAAGTCGGGCCAGCGGCGTCGCCGCCTTCATGGATGCCAGCACGGCCGGCGGAATGGCGGCGGTCATGTCGGTGGCGATGAAGCCCGGCGCAATGGCATTCACGGTGATGCCGCGGCGGCCCAGCTCACGGGCCCAGACCTGCGTCATGCCGATGACACCCGCCTTCGCGGCGACGTAATTGGTCTGGCCAAAGTTCCCATTGGCCGCGACCACCGAGGAGGCATTCACGATTCGGCCCCACCTATTGGCCAGCATGTGTGGCACCACCGCCTGGGTGCACGTGTACACCCCCTTGAGGTTCACGGCGATCACGGCGTCGAAGTCGGCGTCGCTCATGCCACCGGAGACCTCCCCGTCACGTAGCTTTACAAGCTGCGCGTCGCGGACAATTCCTGCATTGTTGATGAGGATGTCGAGGCGCCCGAACCGGGCGGTCGTTTCTGCCACCGCCGCATGCACGGCGGCGGTGTCGGTGACGTCCACCTCGATGAAGATCACGTCCAGCCCCGAGTCCGTGAGAGACTGCACTGCCGCTGTCCCCACCGCTGCGACGCGATCCCAGATCGCCACCCGCGCGCCACTTGCCGCCAAACGACGCACCGTCGCCAGGCCGATCCCATTTGCGCCGCCGGTCACGACGGCGCTTCGCTGAGTCAGGTCGATTTGCATGAGGCGTCAACCTACGGTAGTCCCCGCGTCGGGCAAGCACACATCCGGAAAGCGCGCATCGCATGTCATGCGCCTCGCCATGTGGCTGCTGGCCGCGCCAGCCATCTGGGCGTGCGGATCGGATGCGCTCACCCCCGAGAAGCCAAAGTCCAGGCCGGGCACCCACATCATCCCTACCCTGCCCACGCTCGATGCGTCGGTGGTGGACGCGCCGGTGCGCTACGCGCTGGAGCCGCTCATCACGGAGCTCGAGCGCGCGGTGCCGCGCAAATTCGGCGACCCCGACAAGCGTATCGAAGCGGGGAGTCGCCGTAAGCTCATCGCTTTCGAGGCCATCCGCACGCCATTCACCGTAAATGTGGTGGACGGAAAGGTGGTGCTGGAGACCGTCGTCTCCTACGAAGCGCGCGCATGGTACCGGCCGGTCATCGGTCCCACGCTCAGCGCTGGATGTGGTGAACCAAAGGACACCAACAAGGACGGCAAGGCGGGATCCACCGAGGGACGTCCGCGCGTGAAGGTGGTGCTGCACAGCGACGTAGCATTGACCCCGGAGTGGAAGCTCGCAGCGCGCACCAGAGTGGTGTCGATCAAGCCGCTCACCGACACGGAGCGTGATATTTGCCGCGTGACGTTTGCGGGGATCGATGTGACCGGGCAGGTGGTGAATGCCGTGAAGCCACAAATCAACGCGCGCATGCCGCAGGTCGATCGCAAGGTGGGCAGCATCGATGTACGAACCAGGGTGACCAAGTGGTTCACCGCGATGCAGCGCAACATCCGCGTCACCGACAGCCTGTGGCTGCAGCTCAAGCCGGAACTCATTCGCGTGGGCAAGCTGTCCATGGAAGACAGCATGCTGGTGGCCGACGTGCGTCTGTGGGCTCATCCTCGCATGATCACCGGTCCCGAACCGGAACAGTTGATCGTGCCCCTCCCCCGCCTCACGCCGGCCCTCAGCCAGATCGGCGATAGCGCGCGGATGTTCATCGAGGGGCTGCTCGACTACGAAGACGCATCGGCACTGATGCAGAAGCAACTCAGCTCCAAGCGCTTCTATCGCATGGGACGCACGGTCGTGATCGACTCCGTGCGTCTCTATCCCCTCGATGACGGACGCGTGGTGCTCGCCGTGCAGGTTGGAGGCGGTGTGTGAGGCACGGCGTATCTCGTCGGCACACCAACAATTGACCACCAGCAACGCGCGCTGGTCGTGGCCGATCTCGATTTCGACGTCGCGACCAGCGATGCGCTCGTCGCTGGTCTGGCCTGGCTCAAAAAGGGGGACCTGCTCGAACGCCTCCGCAACAGCGCACGTTTTCCACTCGACGATGCGTTGGAGCTCACACGCAATCGAGTAGAAGGCGCCTTGAACAGAGACCTCACCGAAGGGGTACGCCTCTCAGGCACGGTGACTGCAGGTCGTCTCATTGATGTGCTTGTGCACCCGAGATGGTTGGTCATTCGTGCTGAGGCCGCTGGAAAGCTCGCGCTCGACATCGATCGTCCCATTCGCCGTGGGGTTGGTGCCGGGCCGTCACGACGCTAGTCTGTAGCGTTCTTCCTTCAGCATATCCCGATGCACGAACTCTCCCAGACGACGCGCCGCGCACTCACCGCAGTGCTCGGTGCCGCGCTCTCTGCGACGCTGCTCACACCGCGCGTATCCGTAGCGCAGGCGGCTTCAACGCCCAAGCCTGCCGCTGCAAAACCCGCCACGCCGAAGCCTGCGGCGGCGCAGGACACAACCAAGAAACGCCCGAGAGGCGCGCTCGGCCCACAGTCGGGTGACAATCATCTCTCGTTCCGCGGTACGGGCAGCGATCTCGATTCGCTCTGGCCGCCCAAGATGCCGACGTACGGCGCCAATGCACTGTTGCCCAACAAGCGTATCATCGCTTTCTACGGCAATCCGCTCAGCACGCGGATGGGCATCCTCGGTGAGTTCGAACCGCAGGAGATGCTGCGCAAGCTCGACGAAGAAGTGGCCGAGTGGAACAAGCTCGACCCGAAAACCCCCGTGCAGCCCGCGCTGCACCTGATTGCCGAAGTGGCCAACCCACATCCGGGCCCCAGCGGCAAGTATCGCACGCGCATGGACAGCGCGATGATCGAGAAGGTGTACGGATGGGCGAAGAGCAAGAACGCCATCATGTTCCTCGACATCCAGATCGGCACCAGTACGCTGCAGGAAGAATTGCCGTGGATCGAGAAGTTCCTGATGCGCCCCGACGTGCACCTCGGCATCGATCCGGAATTCGCGATGAAGCGCAGCGGCGGCATCCCGGGCAAGAAAGTCGGCAGCTACGATGCCGAAGACATCAACTTTGCCATTCGTTTCCTTGGCAATCTGGTGGAGAAGCACAACCTGCCGCCCAAGGTGCTGGTGGTGCATCGCTTCACGCAGCGCGGCGTCACGAACTACAAGAACATCAAGCTCGATCCGCGCGTGCAGGTGGTCATCCAGATGGACGGCTTCGGTGCGCCGTGGCTCAAGCGTGACTCGTACTACTCGTACGTGAAGAAGGAGCCGGTGCAGTTCGCCGGGTGGAAGCAGTTCACCAAGGCCAAGAACGACAATCCGCGCACGTCACGCGAAGCGATCTTGCGCCTCTGGCCCGTGCCGCTGTACATCCAGCTGCAGTAGGCCGCTGTAGGCGCCACCAGACCTGCCCTCTCCTCCCGAGGCCCGTGCGATGGACCAGTCCCCCGCTGCATCAGTCTCCCGCCGCGATGCACTGTCCGCACTGGGCCTCTCGGCAGTCGCCACAGCCATCGGCGCCACACCACGATCGGCCGCCGCATCAGAAAATACCGTCACATCACTCCCCTCCGGGCGACTGCATCAATCAGTCGCCCGTTGGTGTTTCAGCAAGACACCGATCGCCGAGTTGTGCACGACCGCCAAGTCTCTGGGCCTTGTGGGCATCGACTTGCTCGGACCCGAGGAATGGAGCGTGCCGGCACAGCATGGTCTCGTGTGCACGATGGGCAACAGCTTCGGCACCATTCCCCTGGGCTTCAATCGCGTCGATCATCACGACAAGCTGGTGTCCGACGCCGAGAGCTATATCCCACGCGCGGCCGCCGCGGGTGTGAAGAAGATCGTGGTGTTCAGCGGCAATCGCGCGGGCCTGAGTGACGGCGAGGGTATCGCCAATTGTGTGACCGGCTTGCGTCGCCTCATGCCCACCGCCGAGAAGCACGGCGTGGTGCTGTGCATGGAGATGCTGAACAGCAAGGTCGATCACAAGGACTACCACGCCGACCACACCGCGTGGGCCGTGGAAGTCGCGAAGGGATTGAACAGTCCTTCGTTTCGCCTGCTGTACGACATTTACCACATGCAGGTGATGGAGGGCGATGTGATGGCCACCATCAAGGCGAACCTGCCGTGGATTGCCCACTTCCACACAGCCGGCGTGCCCGGGCGCAATGAGATCGATGCGGCCCAGGAGCTCAACTACCGCGGTATTGCCAGCTACATCGCCGGCACCGGCTATCAGGGCGTGTTCGCCCACGAATTCATTCCGCGCCGCGACGGCGTGAGCTCGCTCCGCGAAGCCGTGGAGATCTGCACGGTCTAGCACCCGCACCGCTCGTCGTCGGTCCGCGCGCCCATCTACGGAAAAAACAGTTGACAGAATCCGTCCCAGAACCAATACTACGGAGAATTCAGTAACCACTGTACCCACCTGCCCATGACCGACTATCACTTCCCCCCACGAGAGCTTGCCGTCATGTCCGTGCTCTGGCGCCTCGGCTCCGCCACGGTGGCCGATGTA
>NZ_DASWXE010000011.1:0-9982 GCF_036405635.1 Gemmatimonas sp.
GCTCTCACCGCGGAACGAGCCATCCTTTTCCTTCTTCGCCACTTCGATCAGGCCCACGTCGTGGCGCGACACGATGCGATACGGCCGGTCGCTGCGCGGCAGCGGAATCGTCAGCACATCACGACGATCGGCGCGCGTGAAACGCGACTCATCGAGCGTGCGGGCGGGGACCAGCGTCTTGCCCAGCTTGACAATGAGCAGGCCGCGTGAGCCGCCCTCCTCGGTCACGACACCATCCGCCATGAGCTGGCGGCGGGAACCGATCGTGTAGAACACACGATTCTCGCGCACGTCCATCGCCTTCACCGTATCGGTGAGGACGGCCTTCTCGGCGGTGAGCGTTTCGTTGGCCGTACGCAGCTGGCGGATCTCTTCCTGGAAGGCTGAGATCTCCTGATCGCGCTGCGACAGCCGGGTGTTCAGGTCGGCGAGCAACGTGGCGGCAGCCGTGGAATCGGCCTGCATGCGCTTGAGCTCCGCGAGCTGTTTGGCAACTTCCGACTGGCGTGCGGCCAGGCGCTGCCGCATCTGCTTCAGGCGATCGAGAATGTCCTTCTGGGCCGCAGCGGCTTCCGTCTTGCCCGACTCGTCGCTGGTGTTGACACCGACCTTGGACGAGAGGCCACGCACCTGCCGGAGCTCGGCGTCCACCTGATCGGCGAAACGGGAGGCTTCGACCACCTGGGCGAGGGCGCGGTCCTTGTCGGCACTGGAGCCCTGGACGAGCCCCTGCAGTGAATCGCGTTCGGCGCTGGCCGAAGCCAGCGCCGCGGCGAGGGAATCTGCGCGGGCACGGGAAGCCGTATCCGTGCAGGCGGAGACCGCAAACGCGGCCAGCAGCAGGGAGGCGGCTGCGGCGCTGTGGCGGATCTGTGAAAGGGACATGGAATCGCGGGTGAGTGGAAACAGGAACGTGCGGCAGGAACGTACCGGTCTCAGGCGTCGGGTGAAAGTATCGCGGATCACAAACCGAACGGCCTTTGGTGACCTGCCGCACGACCCGCGTCTACTGCTCCTGCGTCACCTTGTTGGCCTCCGGCGGCCGCTGATACTTGTCGAACCAACTGCGCAGGTAGAGCTGGGTGCGCAGGAAGTTGGACGGCGTGGAACTGGTGCCATGCCATTCGTTGTTGAAGCGAATCATGGCGGTCGGCACTTTGCGGATCTTGAGCGCCTCGTAGTACTCCTCCGTCTGCGCCATGGGCGTGCGCAGATCGTTGACGCCGGTCATGAGCATGGTGGGCGTCTTCACGTTGCCCACGTACATCAGCGGCGATCGCCGCAGGTGCTCACTGGGATCGTCCCATGGATACTTCGCAAAGTTGTAGTACCAGTTGGATCCGTCCGTCGTTCCGACGAAGCTCACCCAATTGGTCACGGGGCAGTTCGCACTGGCCGCGGCGAAGCGATTGGTGTGGCCCACGATCCAGCTCGTGAGCACACCGCCGCCCGAGCACCCGAACACGTACAGCCGGTTCGTGTCGATGTACCCGCGACCAATGACCGTGTCCACACCGGCCATGAGGTCATCGTAGTCCTTGCCCGGGTAAGCGTTCTTGATGGCGTTGCCGAACGCACTGCCGTAGCCCGTGGAGCCCCGCGGGTTCGTATAGAGCAGCACGTAGCCGTGGGCCACATGGTCCTGCCGCGAGAAGTTGAAGGCCACGTTGTACATGCTGTGCGGGCCGCCATGGATCTCGAGCATCAGCGGATACTTCTTGGCGGGATCGAAGTCGGCCGGCTTCACGATCCAGCCCTGGATGCGCATGCCGTCGGCTGACTTGTACCACACCTCTTCGGTGGTCGCGAGCTTCTTGCCGGCCAGCACATCGGCGTTCACGTCGGTGAGCTGCTTCATGGTCGGCGTGCGCACGTCGAACGCCACAATGTCGGCGGGCTTCATGGACGTGCTGTTCACACCCACTGCCAGGAACGACTTGCCGATGTCGCTCACGGTGAGCGTCTGCGCGCCCTTGGTCACCTGCTTCACATCGCCCTTGAGCGAGACGTGATACAGGTTGCGTGACCCTTCGTTCTCCACGTTGAAGTACACGCCCAGTCCATCGGGTGACCACATCATGCCACTCGGAGAGCGGTCGAGCTTCTCGGTCAGCACCCGAACGTTGCCACCGTTGGCGTCCATGACATACATGGCCGCGTCCTTCCATGTGGCATCGGTGCTGTCGTAGCCCGTGTACGCGATGTACTTGCCATCGGGGCTCGGCACCGGATTGTTGTCGGGGCCTTTGCGTGAGGTGAGTGCGGTGATCGCACCGCTCGCGATGTCCACCTTGTAGATGTCGCTCTCGCGCCAGGCGTATTCGCTGTCTGCCGTGCGCAACGACGTGAAGAGCAGCGACTTGCCATCGGGCATCCAGGTCGTGCCGTTCGAGGCCCAGTCGCCGGTGGTGATCTGACGCGGCGTGCCACCATCGGCCGGTACCGTGAACAGCTGGCGCAGACCGTTCTCGAGGAAACCCTGACGGTCGGCGCGGTACTTCACCTTGGTGACCACACGCGGCGGCTCGGTCCACTTGGCGCCCTTAGGGGCCGCCGGCATGGCAATGCGCCATTCGTCGTTCTGCCGTACCAGCATGCCGAAGGCGAGCGTGGTGCCGTCCGGGCTCCACTCCACTTCACCAGGCGATTCCGTGAGACGGGTGATCTGTGTGGCCGCACCCTCGGCGTCCATGTACCGCACCCAGATCTGCTGACCACTGGGCTCGCCATTGGCGATGTACGCGATACGGGAGCCATCGGGGCTCCACTTCGCGTTCGAGCCCTTCACGAGTACCCGGTTCTTGGTGCCGTCGGCATTCATGATCCACACCGACGACTCGCGTCGATCATTGAGCTGATCGGTCCACGTACGGGTGTAGAGGATCTGTTTGCCGTCGGGTGAGAGGGCAGGGGCCGCGACGTCTTCCCAGTTGAAGTAATCGGCGATGGTGAGCCGATCCTTCGGTGGTGTTGCGGATTGAGCGCTCGCCAGAGCAGGGAGGGCGAGGGTCGGTGCCAGCAGGGCAGCGACGAGCAGCGCGCGGGGGGAGGATGCGCTGCGAGCGGGGCGGAGCAGCATGAAGTCTCCTGAAGGGGGTGGAACCCCTTGAGGTTACTTCAGGGAATCAGCGAAGGCGAGAATGGAATCGCTGAAGATCTTGGTGCCACCGTCGACATACCGACGGACGCCCTGCCACTGACGGATGAGCGACGAGCGCTGGTTGAGGCTGGTCTCGATGACGCGGCGCTTGGACGTGGAGGCGTGGATCATCTTGCCATTGCCCACGTAGATGCCGACGTGCGAGATGCGCTTGCCACGACCAAAGGTGAGCACGTCACCCGGCTGCAGGGCGGCCACATCCTTGGGGACTTCGGTGCCGATCTTCGACTGGCTCTGCGCTGTGCGCGGCAGGACCATATCGATCGCGCCCATCACGTAGCGCACGAGGCCACTGCAGTCGAAGCCGACGCCCGGCTTGGAAGCGCCGAGCTTGTATTTCGTGCCCACCGAACCACGGGCCTTCTCGACGATGCTCTCACGAAGCCGCTCGGCGGACGCACTGAACGTGGCGAACGGCTTGCGCGATTCGAGCGTGGCCGTGGGATCGGTCTTGGCGGCTCCGGTGGTGCCATTCAACTCCTGCGACTGCATCGGCGACGCGCCGGCCACGAGGGCCACGGTCAGGGCGATGTAGAGGGGGCGGGAGCGAAGAAGCACGAGGCGGAAGCGGAGCGCGAGGCCGGGCTGAAGGGTGGCGTCTGTGACAGACTGAAGGCTGAGAAGGTAGCCCGCGGATCGACGCGCCACCAGACCGCGGGGTCACACTGCGGGAAACATTCGGTCCGGAGCGGGATTCCCGCCCCGGTTGCACCGCTTTCGCCCCCTTCCGCCCCTATTTCCAGCCTCCGCCAAGCGCCCGATAGAGATTGGTGGTCGTCTCCTGCTGTCGGAGTCGCATTTCCACCAATTCCAGCTTCACGTCCAGCGCCTCCCGCTGGGCGGTGAGCACTTCCAGGTAGTTGGCCCGCGCGGCGTTGAACAGGTCACCCGAGATCTCAATGGCGCGGTCCATGGCTTCGGACTGCCCAGCCTTGAACGAGTACATGCGCTGCAGGTTGTCGATCGCCGAAACCAAGGTGGACACCTCCGTCACGCCGCCCAGCACCACCCGACGGTAGTCGTACAGCGCCTTCTGCTGCGCCGCGCTCGCCCGCGCGAATTCCGCCTTGATGGAGGTGCGGTTGAGCAGTGGCGCCATGGCGTCCCCCGCCACCGACCATGCCATCGACTCCGGTGTCGTGAACAGGTACTTGAACGAGAACGCCCGAAGGCCCAGGCCGGCCGAGAGGTTGAGTTCAGGGAAGAACTCGGCGCGCGCCGCCTTCACGTCGAAGCGCGCGGCCTGCAACTGGAACTCGGCGGCCCGGATGTCCGGCCGATTCTCGATCAACTGGGCCGGAAGACCGGTGTCCAACGCTCGAAGTGTCGACGGCGCCGATGCCGTCGAGCGGGAAACGGCCTGCGGATAGCGACCCGCCATAAGGTTCAACCGATTCTCGGCTTCGCGAATCTGCTGGCGCAGTTCGAACTCGAGGCTTTGTGAGTTGAGCAGCAAGGCCTGAAACTGTTGCACCGCCAGCTCACTCACGGCCGCCGCTTCACGTTGCGCGCGCACGACGTCCAGCGCATTGCGCTGCAGGCCTATGGCCTGTTGCACGATGGCCAACTTGGCATCGAGTGCAGTGAGTTCGTAGTACGTGTTGGCGATCTCCGTGATCAGGCTGGTCATCACATAGCGACTGCCTTCCACGGTGGCCAGATACCGCGTGAGCGCGGCGCCCTTCTGGCTGCGGATGCGCCCCCGGATATCAGCTTCCCATGACGCGGTGAAACCCAGCCCGATGTCTCCCAATGGCTCTGGGACTTCCTTGCCTTCGGTGATGTCGGTGGAAGCATTGCCGGCGCCTTCTGCCGTGTATCGCGCACTCTTGTCCATCCCCAGCGTGGCGCCGGCCCGGACCTGGGGCGCGAGTCGGCCGCGTATGGCGCGCACTTCGTTGCGCGCCATTTCGACCTCCTGCAACGTCGACAGCATCTCCGGATTGTTCGCGACGGCGGTCTCGATCAGCGAACGCAGTGTGGAGTCTTCGAAAAATGTCCGCCAGTTCACGGTCGCCGTGTTGGTGGTATCCGCGCGGCGCGCGCTGTCAGCTGAGCCGGCAAACGACGCAGGCACGGGAGGACGCGCCGGTGAAGCCGGCATGGACGGGGCTATGCACCCGGACACACCGGCCACCATCACCAGCAGCGAAAGTCGGGAAAGTGATGACATGGGTGGTCAGAGCTCCGTCAACGGCGATTCTTCTTCGTTCGCAATGAACGGATGGCGTTCCGACGTCTTCGCAAAGGCGTAGTAGAGACCCGGAATGAGGATGACGCCGAGCACGGTGCCGAGCAGCATACCGCCGAATGCGGCAGTACCGATCGTCCGGTTGCCGATCTTGCCGGGCCCGGTCGCGAACATGAGGGGGATGAGGCCGGCGATGAACGCGAACGACGTCATCAGGATGGGGCGGAATCGCGCCTTGGCCCCTTCGATGGTGGCGTCGATGGCCGTGGCGCCCTGACTGTGCTTCTGCGATGCGAACTCCACGATCAGCACCGCATTCTTGCCCAACAGGCCGATGAGCATCACCATCGCGATCTGCGCGTAGATGTTGTTCTCGAGTCCCGTGATGAACAGCAGCAGGAACGCGCCGAACACGCCGGCCGGCAACGACAACACCACGGCCAGCGGCAGAATGAAGCTCTCGTACTGGGCCGACAGAATCAGGTACACGAACACCAGCGACACGATGAAGATGTAGATCGCCTGGTTGCCCTGGCGCACTTCGTCGAGCGAGATGCCGGCCCAGTCGATGGCGTATCCACGGGGGAGCACTTTCGCCGCCGTTTCGGTGACGATGCGAATGACTTCACCGCTGCTGTGGCCCGGTGACGCCGATCCGCTGATCTCCGAGGCGTTGGACATGTTGTGCCTCGTGATCTCGGAAAGACCGTACACCTTCTCCATGCGCATAAAGGCCGAGTAGGGCACCATCTCGTCGCGGTCGTTCTTCACGAACAGCTTGAGGACATCCTCCGGTTGCGCGCGATACTCCGGCGCCGCCTGCACGATGACCTTGTACTGCCGGTCGAACTTGATGAAGCTGATCTCGTAGTTCGATCCCAGCAGCGTGGAGAGTGTATTGAGGGCGTTGTCGATGTTCACGCCCTTCTGCTGGGCCAGTTCGTTGTCCAGGCGCAGCATGTACTGCGGGAAACTGGCACTGTAGAAGCTGAACACCGACGTCATTTCCTTTCGCTTCGACAGCTCGGCCACGAAGTCGTTGCTGATCGTCTCCATGCGCTTGTAGTCGCCCGAGCCGGCCTTGTCGAGCAGACGCAGCTCGAAGCCACCAGCGGCGCCATAACCCGGCAGGGCCGGCGGCAGGAAGAACTCGATGTTGGCGCCGGTGATGTCCTTGGTCTTCTCCTCAAGCTCGGCAATGATTTCCTGCGCCGAGTGCTTGCGCTCACTCCAGTCCTTCAGGTTGATGAGGCAGGTGCCCGTGTTGGCAGCGGTGCCTTCGGTGAGGATTTCGTAACCGGCCAGTGCGGACACCGACTGCACGCCTTCCACTTCTTCCGACACTTTCTGCAGGCGCGATACGATCTCGTTGGTGCGCTCGAGGGTGGAGCCCGGCGGGGTCTGTACGATGGCGTAGAACATCCCCTGGTCTTCGTTGGGGATGAAGCCACTCTGCACGGACTTGCCGGCGAGCCAGGTACCCGCGCACAGCAGCGCCAGCACGCCGAATGTGATCAGCCGCCGCGAGGCGATGCCCGAGAGCAACTTCACGTAACCATCGGTGGTGCGGCCGAACGCCCGGTTGAACGCGTCGAGAAAGCGGCCCACGGGAGAGCGTCGCTTGCCGTGGGTGTGTGGCTTGAGCAGCATCGCGCACAGTGCCGGCGTGAGCGTCAGCGCCACGAAGCCGGAGAGCACAATGGCCGTAGCCATCGTGATGGAGAACTGGCGGTAGAAAATGCCGACAGGCCCTGAGAGGAAACCCACGGGAATGAACACCGCAGCCATGACGAACGTGATGGCAATGACCGCACCCGCGATCTGGCTGACCGCCTTGCGTGTGGCGGCCAGAGGATCGAGCCCCTCTTCCTCCATGATGGCATGCACCGCCTCGATCACCACGATGGCGTTGTCCACCACGATACCGATGGCCAGCACCAACGCGAACAGCGTGATCAGGTTGAGCGTGATGCCGAAGTACTGCATGAACGCGAACGTGCCGATGAGCGACACGGGGACGGCCACGGCGGGGATGAGCGTGGAGCGCCAGTCGCCCAGGAAGACGAACACCACGATACCCACGAGGATGAACGCCTCGATCAGCGTGTGCAGCACCTTCTCCATGGAGGCATCGAGGAACGACGAGACGTCATAGCTGATCTCGTAGTGCATGCCCTTGGGGAACGTGGACTTGCTGATCTCCGCCAGCTTGGCCTTCACATCCTTGATGACCTGACTCGCATTGCTGCCGTACGACTGCTTGAGCACGATGGCGGCTGAGGGCTTGCCGTCGAGCGTGGAGTAGATGTCGTACATCGAGCTGCCGAATTCCACATCGGCAATGTCCTTGAGGTGCAGAATCTCCCCGTTGGAACTGGCCCGGATGACGACGTTTTCGTACTCCTCCTTGGTGGTGAAGCGGCCCGGGTACTTGAGCACGTACTCGAAGGCCTGTGAGCGCTTGCCCGAGCTTTCGCCCGCCTTGCCCGGCGAAGCTTCGAGACTCTGTGCGCTGAGCGCCTCCATCACCTCTTCCGGCGACACCTTGAATGCGGTGAGGCGATCGGGCTTGAGCCAGATGCGCATGGCGTATTCACGGTTGCCAAGGATGTCGGCAAAACCCACGCCGTCGACGCGCTTGAGCTCCGAGATCAGGCTGATGTCGGCGAAGTTGAACAGGAACTTCTGGTCTGCCTGCGGATCGTCGCTATACAGGTTCACGTAGAGGAGCATGTTGGGCTCCTCACGCGTGATCTTCACGCCTTCGCGGACCACGATGGGCGGCAGCTTGTTCACCACCGACGCCACGCGGTTCTGAATGGCCAGCGTGGCCTGATTGGGGTCCGTGCCCAGGTTGAACACGGCCTGAATGTTCGCTTCGCCGTCGTTGCCGGCGTCGGACGTGATGTACTTGAGCCCCGGCGCGCCGTTGATGGCGCGCTCGAGTGGGATCACCACCGCCTTGATGAGCAGCTCGTTGTTCGCGCCCGGATAGGCGGCCAGAATGGTGACCTTGGGCGGCGAGATGTTCGGGTACTGTGTGACCGGCAACTGCGACAGCGCGAGCCCACCGACAAACAGGATGAGCAGCGACAGGACGATGGAGAGGACCGGTCGCTGAATGAACTTGTTCAGCATGCGGGCTATTCCGCCTTGAGGCGGAGCGACGCCAACACCTGACGTGCGTCCTTCATCTCGAATTTGATCACGTCATCATCCCGCACCTTCTGCACGCCTTCGAGCAGGATCTTGTCGGTCACCTCGAGGCCGCTGCCCACCACGAACAGATCCGGCATGCGCCCGGCGACCGTGATGAGGCGCGCGTGCACCTTGTTGGCCTCGTCGATCACGAACACGTACGTCTTGTCCTGGATCTCGTACGTCGCCTTCTGTGGGATCACCATGACGTGCGTGTACGGCACCGTCATCAGCACCTTGCCGGTCTCGCCGTTGCGCAGCAGGCCATCGGGATTGGGGAAGATCGCGCGGAAGGCGATGTTGCCCGTCTCATGATCGAACTCACCTTCGATCGTTTCGACTTCACCCTTTTGCGCGAACCGCGTGTTGTTGGCCAGCAGCAGCGTGACCTTCTGCCCCTTGGGCGCCTTCGTGCGGTAGTCGAGATATTCCGGCTCCGACACGTTGTAGTAGGCGAACACACGACGATTGTCGGAGAGCGTGCTCAGGAGCTCGCCCTCCTCGATGAGACTGCCGAGCTTCTTGGGGATCCGATCGAGCACCCCGTCGAACGGCGCGCGAATCTCGGTGAACGACAGGTGCAGTTTTGCTTGCGCCGCCGTCGCCTTGGCGGCATCGAGCTTGGCCTGGGCCATCGCCTGCTCGTTCTTGGAGACGATGCGCTTGGCCACCAAGGACTGCGTGTTCTCCAGCTCGATCTCTGCCATCCGAACTTCGGCTTCGGCCTTCTGCAGCTCTGCCTCGTACACCTTGGGCATGATGCGAAAGAGCAGTTGCCCGGCCTTCACCGTGCGCCCCTCGTCCACCGGCATCTCTTCGAGGAACCCCTTCTCCTGCGCCCGGATTTCGATGTTCCGGAAGGACCGGACCTGTGCGACGTACGGCTTTTCGTACGACGTGTCGATCACGAGTGGCTGGATGGCCAGAAACCGCGCGGCTTCTTCCTCCTTGGGATGTTCGCTCTTGCAGGCTTGCAGCATTGCCAGGGCAGAGAGCCCGGCCATCAGCTTCTTCACAGTCATGTCGGGTGGTCGAGGGATGAAGCCGGAAGATGCGAGTCAATGCTGACGCCCCGATAACAGCCGGTTGCCCACGCGATAGCCGGAAACGACAACGCCGGTCACCCCTGGGAGCGACCGGCGTTGAACAGCGGTGATGCGGTGCGTGATCGTGCTGCAGCGATCCGTCAGCGAATGCCGATCACCTTGTGCGTCTGCACCGACAGGCGCCATTGCGGGTGCGCGAGACAGTAGGCGAGCGCCGCGCGTGTGTTCTCGGCGGCATTCGGACCGTCCATTGGCTGCAGCAGAAAGTGCGTGAACGCGAACGACTCGAAGCGCTCCGGGCGCGCTTGCTCCTGTGGAAAGACCAGCTTGAGCTCATCGCCACGCGTCAGCACCACGGGGGCGTCGGCCTTGGGGCTCACACAGATC
>NZ_DASWXE010000012.1:0-11682 GCF_036405635.1 Gemmatimonas sp.
GCGACCGCCGTCCCGGGAGTCCCTCGTGAAATTCGCTCGTTCCCTGTTGAGCCTCTCCGTGCTGGCTGCCGGCACGCTCGGGGCACAGCAATCGTCCCGCACCGAGCCTGTCGCCGCGTTGCGCGCCAACGCCACCGGCTATCACGCGCTCGTCGGGGCCCGCGTCGTCACGGCCCCCGGGCAGGTGCTCGACAATGCCACCATCGTCATCCGCAACGGCGTGGTGACGGCCGTCGGGGCCGCTGTCACGGCACCCGCCGGTGCCCGCGTGTGGGAGATGAAGGGGCTCACGATCTACCCCGGCTTCATCGACGCGCACGCCGATCTTGGCGGCGACGCGCCACCGCAGGGTGGTGATGTGGGGCCCACGCACTGGAATCCGCAGGTGCGTGCGTGGTTCAGCACCACGGCCAACTTCAAGGACGACTCCACGCGCCGTGCGGCCCTGCGCTCGCTCGGCTTCGGCGCGGCACTCGCTGTGCCGCATCAGGGCATCTTCCGCGGCAAGGCCTCGGTGGTGAACCTGAGCGACGCCGGTGTGCGCGAGCGCGTCCTGCGCCCCGACCTGCTGCAGTCCATCGGCTTCCAGCGTTCGTTCGCTCTTGGCGGCATGTACCCCAACTCCACGATGGGTACGATCGCCCTCATGAAGCAGACGCTGCTCGATGCCGAGTGGTACATGCGCGCGTGGGGCTCGTACGAAGCGAGCGGCCGGTCCATTCTGCCGCCCGAAACCAGCGAAGCGCTCTCCGCACTCGGCAGCGCCGTGCAGGGCAAGCAGCCCGTGATTTTCCAGACGGAAAGCGAAGAGGAATACCTGCGCGCGTACAAGCTCGCGGCCGACTACAAGCTCACACCGTGGTTCCGTGGCAGTGGCCAGGAATACCGCCTGGTGGACGTGCTCAAGGGACGCACGCAGCCGCTGATCGTGCCGCTGGCCTTCCCGGACGCGCCCAACGTGGCCAATCCGGAAGCGGCGATGAATGTGTCGCTCAGCGATCTCCGTCACTGGTATCTCGCGCCCACCAACCCGGCGCAGCTTGCCGGTGCCGGCGTGCCGTTTGCGATCACGTCTGACGGCCTGTCGTCGCTCACGCAGTTCCTGCCCAACCTGCGCATCGCCGTCGCGCGTGGTCTTACGCCCGACAAGGCGCTCGCCGCACTGACCACGGTACCGGCCGGCTGGCTCGGCATCGATCGTACGCACGGCACGATCGCGGCGGGCAAGGTGGCCAATCTCGTGATCAGCGAAGGCGATCTCTTCACCGAAGAAGGCGCCATTCGCGATGTGTGGGTGCAGGGTGCGCGCTACGGCGTGACGCGTCCGGCGCAGGTGGATCCGCGTGGCACGTGGACCATTTCGTCGGATGACGCGGGCACGTACAAGAACGCCACGCTGCGCCTCGAAGGTCCGCTCAACCGAATCCGCGGCACATTCGAAGCAGCGGGCCGTCGTCCGGTGAACATCACGTCGGCTCGCATCATTGCCGAAACAGGCCGCCTCGAAGCGTCCTTCCCGGGTGAATCGCTGGGCCTCGAAGGCGCCGTGCTGCTTTCCGGCTCGGTGCAGGGCAACGACTTCTTCGGTTGGCTCGCGCTGCCGAACGGTACCGACGCCACCTATCGCGGCACGCGTTCGGAGCAGTTCCAGGGTGCGGCGCGTGGTGTGGTCGCGGTGAAGGTGCCCAAGATCGACCTGCCGTTCATCCGCCCCAGCATGGAGTACGGTCGTGCAGCTGCTCCGGTGCAGCCGGCGGTTGTGCTCGTGCGCAACGCGACCGTGTGGACGCAGGGTGCCCAGGGCCGCATGGAGAACGCCGACCTGCTGGTGCAGGCGGGCAAGGTGGTGCGCGTGGGGCAGAAACTCTCCGCACCGGCCAACGCCGTCATCATCGACGGCACCGGCAAGCATGTCACGCCGGGCCTCATCGATCCGCACACGCATGGTGGTGTGAGCTCGGTGAACGAAAGCGGTTTTGCGATCGTGCCCGAGGTGCAGATGGGCGACGTGATCACGCACAACAACGTGTGGTTCTATCGTCAGCTCGCTGGCGGCCTGACCACCACGATGATCAAGCACGGCTCGGCCAACCCGATCGGCGGCGAGAACGTGTTCGTGAAGCTGCGTTGGGGTTCGCTGCCCGACGAGTACAAGATCCAGGGTGCGCCGCGCACGGTGAAGTTCGCGCTGGGTGAAAACCCCAAGCGCAGCCAGACGCGCTATCCCAACACGCGCATGGGTACGCAGGAAATCATCCGCGACCACTTCCTCGCGGCGCGCGACTACGAGAAGGAATGGAAGGCGTGGGACGCGCAGAAGACGAAGACGGGTGTTCCGCCGCGCCGTGACCTGCGCATGGAAGCCATTCTCGACATCCTGAACCAGAAGCTGCTGGTGGCCTCGCACGGCTATCGCGCCGACGAGTTCCTGGCGCTGGTGCGCCTGGCCGAGGAGTTCGGATTCCGCGTGCAGACGCTGCAGCACGGCGTGGAAGCGTACAAGATCGCCGATGAGCTCAAGAAGTCGGGCGTGGCGGCGATCGTGTGGAGCGACTGGGGTGCGTTCAAGCTCGAGGCGTATGATGCCACCTCGTACAACGCGCGCCTGCTGATGGAAGCCGGCGTGGTGACGTCGCTGCACTCCGACGACAACGAGATCTCCACCCGCATGAACTGGGAAGCGGGCAAGCTGCTGCGCTCGGGCGTGAATGAGATCGACGCGATGAACACCGTGACGATCAACGCCGCCAAGGCCATCGCCATCGACAAGACGGTCGGGTCGCTCGAAGCCGGCAAGGATGCCGACTTCGTGATCTGGAACGGCAATCCGCTCTCGCAGTTCACCAAGGCCGAGCAGACCTGGGTGGACGGTCGCAAGTACTTCTCGCTGGACGAAGACAAGGTGCTGCGCGAAGAGATCGCGAAGCAGCGCGCACAGCTCATCCAGGCCGTCATTGCGGCCAGCCCGGCCGATGCGCCGGCGGCTGGTGCTCCGGCCCGTCGTCCGGGGAGCAACTGATCATGGCATTCACCACGACTCAACAGGGTTCGCTGATCATGCACTCGATCAAGCACACGGCCGCACGCCTGGCTGCGCTTTCTCTCGCCATCGGGGCGGCCGGCATCATGGCTCCCACTGTGGCTCATGCGCAGGTGGTCATTCCCACCGCCGCTCAGTCGCAGCCGGTTGCGCTCAAGGGCGCGACCATTCACACGGTCACCAAGGGCACCATCACCAACGGCACCATCGTGATGGATCGCGGCAAGATCATCGCGATCGGTGGCGCGGAGACGGAAGTGCCGCGTGGCGCGAAAGTGGTGGATGTGGCGGGCAAGCACATCTACCCCGGTCTCATCGACGCGTACAGCACGGTGGGTATCTCGGAAATCGGCGCGGTCGACATGTCCAACGACGTGAACGAACGTGGCGATTTCAATCCGAACGTGCGCCCGGAAGTGGCAGTGAACGCCGAAAGCCGGCACATCGGCACCACCCGTAACGCGGGTGTGCTGGTGGCGTTTGCGACGCCCGGTGGTGGCGTGATCTCCGGCCTGTCGTCGGCCATCTCGCTGGAAGGCTGGACGTGGGAAGAGATGTCGATGAAGGGTGCCGCGGCGCTCAACGTGAACTGGCCCGATCCGAACGCACGTCCACGTGGGCAGTTCGGTCCGCCGGGGGGCCCGGGCGGCCGCGGTGCGCAGGCGGCGCCGAAGACCTACGCCGAACAGGTCGAATCCATCCGCAACTTCTTCGCGGAAGCACGCGCGTATCGTGATGCGCTCAAGAGCAAGCAGTCGGTGCGCACCGACTCGCGCTATGCGGCGATGATCCCGGCACTCAATGGTGAGATCCCGGTGGTGGTGGCCGCGGAAGGCGTGGCGCAGATCAACGACGCCATCACGTGGGGCAAGGAAGAAGGAGTAAAGCTGGTGATTCGTGGCGGGCGCGATGCCATTCATGTGGCGCCGCGCCTCAAGGCCGAGCAGATCCCGGTGATCCTCACGTCCACCATGTCCGCACCGCCGCGCGAAGACGATGGCTACGACGGCGCGTACAGCTCACCGGCGGCCTTGTTCAAGGCCGGCGTGAAGTTCGCGATCGCCGGCGACGGCAACGCGCTGTACAGCTATCGTCTGCCGTGGGACGCGGGTGTGGCCGTGGCGTTCGGCCTGCCGGAAGAGGAAGCGCTCAAGGCAGTGACGATCAACGCTGCCGAGTTCATGGGTGTGGCCGACAAGGTGGGCTCACTGGAAGTGGGCAAGGAAGCCACGCTTTTGATCACGACGGGGACGCCGCTGGATATGACGTCGAACATCATCCAGTCGTACATCCAGGGTCGTGAGATCGACATGAACGACATTCAGAAGCAGTTCTTCAAGAAGTACATGGAGAAGATCAACCAGCAGAAGAAGAAGATCGCGAGCTGATCTCTGCTGGAGTGTGGATGCAGAACGGGGGCGCCGAACACGGCGCCCCCGTTTGTCTATCTGGTCATTGTGATGTTTCTGCCAGTCGTTCCGGTGTCGCAAAGTCGTGAAACACGCGAAACCGATTGCCATCGGGATCAGCGGCCGTGAACTCATGCAGTCCCCAAGGCTTTGATTCGGGTACCGCGAGCACGATGGCGTTGGCGGCGTGCCAGGCGCGATGCAGATCATTCACGGCCTCGATGCTGTCCAGGTTGAGCCAGATCACGACGGGGCTAGTGTTGCCACGTTGTTCGCGAAAGGCCGGCCCGGCGAGAAAGAGGCGGCACTGGTCACGCGAGATGCCTGCGAGATCGATGTCGGTGGCATGCCAGTCGATGTTGAAGCCCAGCTGATCGCGGTAGTACGCCGATGACATGGCGACATCAGCGACCGGGATTTCGGGTGCTGCCGCCGGCAATGTTGTTGTCATGGCCGAACCGCGACAGACGATTCGCGCGTCCCGCACCGACGATCCACACCATGCCCCGCTGGATCCGGATACGACAGGAGGTCCACCGCGATGGAATCCGCTCGTGTGTGCGCCCTGGCGTAGGCGCCGTCACAGGCACTCGCACTGCTCACCGCGCGTACGGGCGCGATGGCCAGACGATAGGCGAAGAACCCAAGTGCCAGCAGCAAGCCAACGGCCAGACCGTGTCGACCCATCGTGCGCATCGCTCCCTCTGCGTGAAGTCGTGGTGCCTGTCAGAGAAAACCCGCCATCGACCGCATTTGGTCACAGCAGCCCAGCTATGGCTACAGGAAACGCCACCGCACCAGAACGGCCGTAACCACCGGCACACCGAAGAGCAGCAGCAGGATCGGCAATTCTTCTCCTACTGAATAGCCGGCTTTCGCGACACCCACCCACATGTTGGCCACGGTGATCGCCAGCCAAAGACTCACACCGAGACCCAGCGCCCAGTTCGGCGCGGACGGGAAGTGCTCGGCGAACAGCTTGGCGATGATCAACAGCGAGGCCATGAGCAACAAGCCGGATGTGAAAAACTGGGTGGTTCGCATGATACATGAGTTTTGATGAATGATCAAACTACAAGATCTAACGGCTACTCGTGCGGATCGTCACGGGGCTCAATTTCGCTGAAGACATCCCTTCCCATGAATCTGGAGCAAGCCAGTCACCGTATCTCAGCTCTACCATTGGCTGATGATTGTCAGTGTTTCGATCTGTTCATTGATTGTTCGAGTTTCTGCTCCCGAACGATCAAACAGAGTTTTTGACGATCGCAACTCATTTCCAGCTCTCTCAGGTACTCCATCGGGTTGGTGCACACCCTGAGCTGTGCATCTTCTCACCATTGATATGGCATGGCAAGATCGAAAACGACGCCAATGAAGAGAGCCCGACCGTACATCGGCCGGGCTCTCTTCATACAGGCCTCGTGTTCTATTCAAGAAACCCATACTTGCCAGTGTCTACTATCGCATCAAACTCCGCTAAGCGAAATCGCGACCATAGGCCTTAACGAGCCGATCCAACAAATCAACCGAGACGGGTTCTGGAAAGAACGAAGGTGCCAGCAAATCTTCGACCGCACTTGCCGGTACCCACACAAAACCATCGACTTGCTTCTCAATAATTGAGGTTAGCAGCGCGCGCGGCCCACCGAGTACAGCGAGCTCTCGATCTTGATCAATCCAAAGCCCCCATTCTCCTGACGATCCAGAAAAAGCCACTGTGCGCGCATCGATGTATAGGAGACCCGCACTCGTGCTTCCTTTCTCATCGAGCCAGTTGATGTAGATTTCTCGAGTTGCTTCCGATTCGATACTCAAAGTTGGGAATACCCGAGTTCTCCCAATCGTCGCCACTTGATCAACGACGACCGCGAAAATACGGTCTTCCTTGAAATGCTGAGCACAAGCTTTCAAGATCTCCCAACCTCCGAAAGCTGTAAGAAGAGCCGAGTCGGAGAATGCGAAGACCAGTTCATCGGGCCTCCGAAACACTTGCTCAGGAAGTCGAGCAGCAATGTCGAAACGGCCATGAATGGTTTTCTCGGGTCTAGTCATGGTCTTCCAAGTCTGATCTTGCCCTGTAAGTCATCACCGAAATATACATCTGCTGTCCATCCACTATTTGAACGCTCAGGGCCGCGCACAATGTACCGCTGATTGCCTTTGGTGTATTTGACAATCCCATCCACGTGGCCTGAGCGTTCGAAGCCTGACTCTATCAGGTTCTCACCGAACCTCACTGCATCTACGTTCGTTGCCCTATTCCATACACGTGCACTGCGTCTCGTGATGCTTGAATACGTTGATGCCACTCCAGTTACTTCTCGCGCGAGCTTCCCAGAACCGGCTATGGTCCCGACGAGAGTTGCGGCTGCACCTCCAATTCCTATTGATTCGCCTGTAAGGAGATCTTTACCAACGAAAGCGCTGATGATGTCATATGCATCTCCGGCGATCGGTACAAAGCCAAACCCAATAGCGAGTCCGGCAGAGCACGGTTTCCCTGTCAAAAAGAACGGGCACAGGCCAAAAGGATCACTGAAATTCGCCGGATTACTCCCCGCAAACCCGTACAAATTCAGCCCACCCGCCAGCCCGATCGGATCTTCCTGCGTGAACCGCCCTGCGCCCGGATCATAGTACCGATTGCGCCGATAGTGCGTACCCGTCCCCGTCTGCTGGTCATCCAGCACATTGCCGTGCCAGGACACCGGCACATACTTCGGCCGCTCGTACATGAACCAGAGATCCGGCACGCTCAGCACCATCGACGCCGTTCTTCCGACACCGTTCGTCGCCGTGCACTGCGCCTTCCCATCCACGCAGGCCGCCAGCCCCACCTTGCCCAGCGCGGTCCACATCAGCGACACCGTCACCGGTGGGAACTTCACATAGCTCGTGGTCGCCGTCGCGTAGTCGGTGTAGCCGTAGCGGGTCAGCGCCAGCGGTTGGTCCAGCGTCAACCCTGCGGTGTACACCACCCGCCCGAAGAACGGATTGGGATCCTGCGTGGCGCTCAATACGCGCGGCAGGCTGTCCTGCACACCATCGTTGTCCACCACCGCGTCGGCCGCCGGTGACAGCCCCGGCAGTTTCACCAAGGTCTGAAATTCCCCAATCTGCTGCTCGTCCTCCCACACAATGCGGCGATACGTGCTCAGATCACACGCCAGCCGTTCCCGCACCGCATAGTCGGTCAGATCACATTCGCGGTCCGCACGCACGGCCACCCGACGTCCTAACGCATCATAGCGGTACGTTTCGAACACGCGGCGCCAGATGCTGTGCGTAGGCAGTGAGGAGCGCCACCGATAGTCTGCGGCCCGCAGTGTGCCGTCGGCCGCATAGTACGAACGACGCGCTTCCCGCAACTGTGCGCTCGCCGTGGGATCACCTTGGAACCGCGACCAGGTCGTGTTTCCCGCACTGTCGTACACGAAACTGCGTGTGCCGCGCGGATTGTCGAGCTGCTCCTGCAACCGGCCCACACCAGCCTGATACGTGGCCACCTGATTGAAATTCTGCGTCGCCGCACTCGTGCCCGTGTACAGCGTGCCGCTCTCATTGAGATTGCTGGACGCCTGCGTTCGGCTGGTCAGGATGTTGCCGAGCCCATCATACGTCAGCTTCTCTGAACTCCGGGCCCGCGCAGACCCACCCTGCCGCAGTGCCATCTGACTCGTACTGCTCGAATCGAGATGCCCCATCCCGGTGTAGGTGAACCGACTCGTATCACGAAGCCCTGAGCCATCGAAGAGGAATTGCCGGAATCCTCGGGCATCGAACCCTGAACGCGCGTTGCGGGCCGGAGCATACGGCAGCCGCCCGCTCGCCGTGCTGATGTTGGTGATGACGTTCAGACTGTCATAGCCCGCCGCGCTATACGTCCACTGTTCCTGATAGCCACCAGGAAAATCCAGCGTTTCCGGCTCGCCCCGCACCGTGTAGTTGTATGTGAACGTATTGCCGAGCGGATCGGCGACGGCCAGCAACTCATCGCGATACGGATGATAGATGCGCAGCAGGCTGTCCTGCCCAGCCGTCGCGAGCTGCGCAGGCAGCTTCACAACGGTGCGCCGCCCTCGCAGGTCGTAGCGGAACGACAGCAGATAGTTGTGCTTCGTGGTATCGACCGCCGCCGCATTGGAAGCACGCAGGTTCTGCCGTTCCGTGGCCAGCAGCCCGCTGCGGAGATAGGTACGCGTGACACGTGCGTCGCGGTTGTTGGCGGTGAGAATGCGCCCCGCGCTGTCATAGGTGAACCGCTGGGTATCCACCGGAATTAGATAGTCGCTCCCACTGTTTGGCTTCCAGGGAAAAGCGAGCGCATCGTATGCCGTGTCCGTCACGGCCGGATACTGCACCGCCGACAACCGACGCGTCAGCAGTTCGTTCGCCAGACCATACGTCATCGACACCGTGTCACTCTTGCGCGTGATGACGCGCTCCACGTTGCCCGCTGCATCGTAGAACGTGCGGTCGGTCCTGCTGTCTGGCGCCGTCTCCACGATGCGCCGCCCCGCGCTGTCGTACTGCCACTGCGTCGTGATGGCGCCAATGCCCGCGTCCGGCAATGACGACTGGCGCTGCAGCCACGTGAGGCGCCCTTCGCGGTCATATCGGCTTCGCGTCGTCAGCGTCTGCGTACCCACGCCCAGTGGCGCAGTGACCGTGACGACGGAGTCGCGATCCATCCGACTGAACGTGGTCGCGGTGCACTGCTGCGGCGGCGTGCCACCGATGCTGAGGTCGACACAGGTCTGTGCCACACGCCCAATCGCATCGTTCGACGTGTGTGTAGCCGAGTGGATGGTGGTCGTCCCACCGACCCGCGAGGCAGTCCGCACGTCGGAGACATTTCCCATCGCATCGTACTGCAGCGAGTCGAAGTCTGTCCGCCCCGCCACGGTGTTGGGCTGTACCACGGAGACCAGCAACCCGGACGCCGATGTTCCCACCGTCCCGTAGTTGAGTGTCGTGCGTCCCGCGGCTCCCCGGGAATCCTCACGCGTGAGCACATTGCCGCGGGTGTCGTACGTGAACTGCATCCAGCCATCCATCGGCAGGAACATCGTCGTCACCCCATCGGGCCACTGGGTACTGCCATACACATAGCTGTAGACACTCGACATCGCCGGCCCAAGGGCGTCGACATCAGTGCGCGTCTGTACGTTGCCGCGCTCGGTGTAGGTGTACTGCTGCACGAATCCGTTGGGATCGGTCGCCTGGGTGACAAGGCCTGGAAACCGCGTATCAGTGCGCTGGAATGTGGACACGCTGCCGCGTGGGTCGCGGAAACTGTCGACCGCGCCGTGCCGGTTCACCGCGATGTTCCAGGTATCGGCCACGGCCCGGGGACCATCGATCGTGGTACGGGCGTCCGTATAGGGAAGAACCGACGCACCACAGGGCCCGCCGCCCAGCAGCCCGCGAGTCTCGGCGGCACACATGGTCCAGGTGATCGGATCGGTGGAGCCCGCGCCGGCATACACCGTCGTGCCCGCAAGTCGCATCGCACCATCGAAGGTGAACGCACGCGTGCGCGTGTGCTTGTCGCTTCGCGATACCATCAGGTTGGCCACCGTGCTGCTGTATGCGAAGGTGGTGGCAAAACCGTCGGGATCGGTGATGGAGACAAGCCGTCCGCTATTCACTGAAGCGCCGACCGTGCGCGGCGTGCCCGACACCGCCGGTGGTGTGACCTGCATGAGCTTCTGATTGCCGTCGTAGGCAAACGTGTAGGTCAGCCCACCACGTGGCAGCGTGATCCCCGTGAGTCGTCCGCCAGTGCGCGCAAACGTGGTGGTATCATCGAGCCGATTGATGGTCGCGATGTGCTCACCACTGTTGTTGAACACGACACGCGCGCCGTCTTCAGCGGCCCGGACAAACGTGCTGGTGCCGGTCGGGCTGATGATGGAGTCGGGTCGGGTGAGGGTATCAGCAACCCACTGCCCGGCATGGCTGCGATAGAGACGCGCGCTGCCATCCCCGCCAACCCACAGCTTCGAACTGTCAGGATTCGACAGCAGCTGCTCGTAGCCGGCCGGCCACCAACCCGCACCGAACTCTGAGGTGCTGCGATTGACGATGAGAAGGGTATCCGCGGTCTGCGCAAATACCGGCACGTCGGCAAAAGGCGGGAAAGAACTACGCCCTACGCCGGAGAACGTGACGATGTACGGGTAGACGCCGGTGGGATATGTGATGCCATCGAATGTGAGTGCCAGGCGCCGGCTGCTGCCCGGGAACATATCGAGATCGGAATAGCTCTGCGCCGCGACCGGAACGGGCGTGCCGTTCACTATGAGATACAACGTGGCGTTTCCGTATCGCAGCGTTCCGAATGCCGATGTGAGGTTCGCCCGCACCACGGGATACGGGTGTGCCTGTTGTGCGTGATACACAAGCGTCGGTGCACGAGCCGCTCCACGCGTACGCGTGGCGGGAAGTGTGTGTGCGACACGCAGGTCGCCACACTCCGCCGCTGAGGCGGCATCGAATCCGAAGGTGAAACATTGATCCGCCGCGATCGATGTGCCCGGATTGACGGACCGACTTTCGAGCACGGCAATGACTTGAGCAGGTGGTGCGATGGACGGGAGCATCGCGATGACGGCCGATACGCCGATACTGACGAGGACTGCGAGACGAGCAAACATGGGAGTTGGGGATGAAGGTTGAAGTTGGTAACCCATCCCCGAACAAAGCACGAAGCATACCGGCGTCGTATTTTCACAAACGACTGCATTGAAATGACTTACGTTCTTGCAGTAAGAGTCCGTTCCTGGTCAGTCGCGCGAATTCGCGCGACAATGCGACAGGTCATGTGAATCACTTGAATGGAAACGGAACTACGCCGAGTGTGCGTTCTTCGATGATCGTCCAACGACCAGCGCGCACACCGCCAGCACGATGGTCACCGGCAACCACACCATGCGTTCGCCCGCACTCGGCGTGATGGCGTTGAGTACGACACCCACGCACATGTAGGCCACCACCACCCAGATCGCCCACCGCGTGCCTCGATGCCATGATGGGAACGCCATCCCTGCACGAGCCGCGACGACCATGCCGCTCAGTGCCAGCAGGGCCGCCGACAGCGCGGCCGCGACACGCATGCGCGGGGGAAGCGTGCCAGGAAACGCGCCGCCCATCGTGAATGCGCCCCATGGGGCGCCGATAATGAGCGCGCACTGAAAGACGACCACGACGGCGATCAGCGCGATGTAG
>NZ_DASWXE010000013.1:0-7420 GCF_036405635.1 Gemmatimonas sp.
CCGGCGCACAGCGTGGACATCGCACCTTCGTAGTCACGGATGGTCAGGCCGAGCCCATTGGTGCGGGAGCTCGGATGCTTGACTGGTGGCTTCGCAATGGATGTCATGCGTGCACTCCGTTGGTGGCGCCCTGTGTAACCCCCTGCGCAGCCGGGACATGACCCAGCGCGCCGAGCTTCTTGGTCACGGCATCGACGACCACCTTGGCCGTCAGTGGCATCCCGCCGTAGTCGACGATGGACAACATGGAATCGCGAGGAATACCAAGTTCGATGGCCAGCAGCGACCGCAGTTGCGCATCGCGGTTCTGCTCGATCACGAACACGCGCTCGTGCTTGCTGAAGAAGTCCTTCACTTCGCTGCCGAAGGGGAAGGCCCGTACGCGCATGACGTCGGCCACAATGCCCTGCGCCCGCAGCTTGTCCGCCGCCTCGCGCACCGCCGCATCGCACCCGCCAATCGTCACCAGGCCCACATCGGCACCATCCTGCAGGGTGAACACGGGCTTGGGCATGGACGTGGCCGCATGCTCGAACTTGCGCTTGAGGCGATCGACCAGCTCCTGGTAGGCGTCGGAGTCTTCGGTGTAGGCCGCGTGCTTGTCGTGGCCCGAGCCACGCACGAAGTAGGCACCCTTGCCACCCACACCGGGCAGGGTACGCGCGGCGATGCCGTCGCCATCCACATCGAGATAGCGGGAGAACTTCTGGATCTTCTCCAGGTCCTCCTTGTGCAGCACCTTGCCGCGGTCGGGTGTGTAGCTGTCGTCCCAGGTGAAGCGCTTCACCATCCAGTCGTTCATGCCGATATCGAGGTCGGTGGCCACAAACACCGGTGTCTGGAAGCGCTCCGCCAGATCGAACGACTGCACCGACATCTCGAACGCCTCACCCGGGTTGGCCGGGAAGATCACGAGATGTTTGGTGTCGCCGTGTGAGGCATAGGCCAGTGACATGAGGTCGGCCTGCTGCGTGCGCGTGGGCATGCCGGTAGCGGGGCCGCAGCGCTGGATATCGAAGAAGACGGCAGGAATATCGGTGTAGTACGCGAGGCCGATGAACTCCTGCATCAGCGAGATGCCGGGGCCCGAGGTGTTGGTGAACGCGCGTGCACCCGCCCAGCCTGCGCCAATGATGATGCCCGCCGCCGACAGTTCGTCTTCGGCCTGCAGGATGGCGTAGTTGTGCGCGCCCGTTTCCTTGTCCACGCGGAACTTGTCGCAGAACGCCTTGAACTGTTCCATCAGCGCAGTGGCCGGCGTGATGGGGTACCAGGCGCCCACCGTGGCGCCGGCATATACGGCACCGAGCGCACAGGCCGTGTTGCCGTCGATGAGGATGGAATCACTGGTGTGATCCATCTTCTCGAGGCTGAACGGCAACGGGCAGGTGAAGTGTGCCCTGGCGTAGTCGTAGCCGAGCTGGATGGCCTTGTGATTGGACGTCAGCAGCTTGGGCTTCTTGCCGTATTTCTCCTCCAGCATCTTGCCCACGACATCCATGTCGATGCCGAGGAGTGCCGCAAGGGAGCCGGCGTAGACGATGTTGCGCAGCAGCGTGCGATCACGGTCGCCCTGGAAGTTCTCCACGCACAGGCGACCGAAAGGGATGCCCATGATGGTGATCCCCTCGCGCACGAGGTCGGGATCGAGCGGCCACGACGAATCGTAGAGCAGGTATCCACCCGGGCGCACAGTGGCCACGTCCTTGGCGTACGTGGCTGGGTTGAGCGCAACCACCAGGTCCACTTCCGAAGGGCGGGCCATGTAGCCGTCCTTTGAGACGCGGATCTCATACCACGTGGGCAGGCCCTGAATGTTGGACGGGAAGATGTTCTTGCCCGACACAGGGATACCCATACGGAAGATGGCCTGCATCAGCAGCCCATTGGCGCTGGCGGAGCCGGTTCCGTTGACGGTTCCGATCTTGAACGCGAAGTCGTTGATCCCGCTCATGCGTAGGCCATCCCGGCAACGGGCTTCTTGAGGTCGAAAATCTGCATGTCCCAAGCTGCCGTGGGGCAGCGTTCGGCGCAGAGTCCACAGTGCAGGCAGACATCCTCGTCCTTCACCATGATACGCTTGGTCTGCGGCAGTTGTTCAGAGATGTAGATGGGTTGCGACTCGTTCAGCGCCGGCGCCGACAGCCGCGTGCGCAGCTCATCGATGGGCGTGCCGTTGGTGGTGATGGTCAGGCAGCTCGTGGGACAAATGTCCACACACGCATCACACTCGATGCAGGCTGAGGCGGTGAATCCGGTCTGAATGTCACAGTTGAGGCAGCGACCGACCTCAGCGGCGGTCTGTTCGGCGGAAAAACCGAGTTCCACTTCGATGTCGAGATCGGTGAAGCGCTTCACGAGGTCCTCGTGCTGCATCTTGGCGCGCTTCTGCGATTCGTAGTCGTTGTCGAACGCCCAGCTGTGCATGCCCACCTTGGCGCTGACGAGCGTCATGCCGTACGGCGGGCGCTCGTTCACATCCTGACCCTGGCACTGCAGGTCGATGGAGATCGCGGCCTGATGCCCGTGCGCCACGGCCCAGATGATGTTCTCCGGGCCCCATGCGGCGTCACCACCAAAGAACACCTGCGGGTGCGTGCTCTGGTGCGTGGTCTTGCTGACCTTGGGCATGCCACGCGAATCGAATTCCACACCGATGTCGCGCTCGATCCAGGGGAACGAGTTGTCCTGGCCGATGGCGAGAATGACCGCGTCGCACGGAATGATGATGGTGTCCACCACCCGGCTCGACTGCTTGCCGTTGGCATCTTCGGACCACTCGAGCACTTCGAACTCCATGCCCACGAGCTTGCCGTTTTCCACCACCATGCGCTTGGGCGCGTGGTTCTCGATGATCTCGACCTGTTCTTCCTCGGCGTCCTCGAGCTCCCACGGTGACGCCTTGAAGTGCTTGCGACCACGGCGCGCGATCACCTTCACATCGGTGGCACCCACACGCTTCGCGGTACGGCAGCAGTCCATGGCGGTGTTGCCCACGCCAATGATGACGACGCGCGGTTCGATCTTTTCGATGTGGCCGAAATGCACGTTGGCCAGCCATTCGATGCCGATGTGCACCTGCGACGGCGCATCCCAGCGACCGGGGATGTCGAGCTCCTTGCCCTTGGGCGCGCCGGTGCCGACGTACACCGCATCGTAACCGTCATCGAGCAGCCCCTTGAGGCTCTGCACTTCGGTGCCGTACTGCATGGTGGCACCCATGTCGATGATGTAGCCACATTCGTCATCGAGCACCTGCGCGGGCAGGCGGAACGACGGAATGTTGATGCGCATGAGCCCACCGGGCTGCGCGTTGCGCTCGAAGATGGTGATGTCGTAGCCCAGTGGCAGCAGATCGTTCGCGACCGTGAGTGCGGACGGTCCTGCGCCGACGAGCGCGACACGCTTGCCGTTTTTCGTGGCCGGCGCCTTGGGCAGGAAGGCACGAATGTCATCGCGATGATCGGCCGCGACGCGCTTGAGGCGACAGATCGCGACGGGTTTTTCTTCGACACGACCGCGACGGCATGCGGGTTCGCATGGACGATCACACGTGCGACCGAGAATACCGGGGAAAACATTCGACTCGCGATTGAGCAGATACGATTCCGTGTATCGACCCTGTGCGATGAGACGGATGTAGCCCGGGACATTGGTGTGAGCCGGACAGGCCCACTGACAGTCTACGACCCGGTGATAGAATTGCGGGTCCGTGACGTCCGTCGCTGCCATGAGGTGGGGCTCCTAGAGGGAGAGAGAAGCAGACTCTTGCTAGCTTGCTCCCCGGACCATCACTCGGCAAGAAGGGTTTGTGCGGCACGTTCACTCGTGTGCATCACAATTCAATTGTCGTGTAATACCGGATAAATGTTGTCGGAATTATTTGTGTGTCATTGGCGATCCATGCTCGGCGATCTGATGCAATGCGAACGCCCGGACTCGAACCGGGATGGGTTGCCCCGCCAGCTCCTAAGGCTGGTGCGTCTACCAATTTCGCCACGTCCGCAGGGTCACCATCAATGACGATGAGCCAGCGAATAGTATAGCCAACAGAGCGACGTGACGCGGGTCTCGCTTCCGCTGTGACTCTTTCTGGGTGTCGGTGTAGCAGGCTGCCGTACACTCCTGCCCAGACACCCCCGCCTCCAACGGGGGCCTGCCTCATAGACGCCATCCCGGAGTCATCATGTCACGCGTTCTGTCCCGCTCCAAGCCGCGCCTTCTTGCCGCTG
Source organism: Gemmatimonas sp. (assembly GCF_036405635.1). Classification (GTDB taxonomy): domain Bacteria; phylum Gemmatimonadota; class Gemmatimonadetes; order Gemmatimonadales; family Gemmatimonadaceae; genus Gemmatimonas. The sequence continues at coordinate 4,233 of NZ_DASWXE010000013.1, forward strand.
CAGCTGCACTGCTTGCCACGTTCTCGGCGAGTGGCCTGCACGCACAATCCGACGCTGGCAGCACCAAGGGACTGTTCTTCGGCCTGCAGTACGCCGGCGCATCGGTCAGTGTGAAAGAAGCCGCCGAAGACCTCAAGTTCGGCAGCGGCTTTGGCTTGCACGCCGGACTGGGATTGTCCGACAATATCGCCGTGCTGGTGAACTTCGATCGCAGCGCGGTCACGCGGCGTGGCAACTCCGACGACCTGACGCTCAAGCAGTATGACGCCCTGCTGCGCATGTACCTTCTGCCGGGGGCGAGCTCGCCGGTGCGGGTGTTTGCGACGGCCGGCGCGACGGGCCGGGCCGCGGACCGCAGCACCAAGTTCGAGGGCATCGCCCCGACGGCCGGCGCGGGCATTCACCTTGGCGTGACGCCGCATATCGCCATCACGGGTACGGCGCTCTGGACCTTCGGCAACCTGACCCGCCTGGATGACATCACCGGCGGCTCCACCACCAAGGAAGACTTCAAGTCCACCGGCACCCGTGTGCAGGTCGGTGCCTCGCTCTACCTTTTCCGGTAGCGCCCCTCGTTGGTTGTCCCGTTCGCTGGGGGGCGTCGTTCCGAGACGCCTACCCCAGCCTGCGGAGTTCCGATGGTGCGTTTGCTGTCCCGCGTCGTAACGACCGGTCTCGTTTTGGGCCTGGCCACCATGCCCGCCGTCAGCGAGGCCCAGGGCGCCCGCAAGATCTACATCTCCGTGGACATGGAGGGGATCAGCGGCGTCAACAGCGATAACCAGACATCGGCCACGGGCAATGAATACGGGCGCGCCCGACGGTTGATGGTCGAAGACGCCAATGCCGCCATCCGCGGCGCGTTCGAGGGCGGGGCCACCGAAGTCGTGGTGAACGATTCCCACGGCAGCCAGCGCAACATCCTGCCCGAAGACCTCGATCCCCGCGCACGCCTCATCAGCCACAGCTTCAAGCGCCATGGCATGATGGAGGGGCTCGATTCCACCTTCGACGCCGTGCTCTTCGTGGGCTACCACGCCAAGGCAGGCTCGCCGCGTGGCGTCTTTGCGCACACTGGCTCCGGCGTGGTGCGCGACCTGGAAGTGAACGGCCTCTCCGTGGGCGAAGGCGGTATGAACGCGCTGCTGGCGCGCTGGTACGGCGTGCCGGTGCTGCTCGTGACCGGGGACGATGTGGCCGTGGAAGAGCAGAAGGCTACCGCCCCCAATGTGCGCGGCGTGGTGGTGAAGCGTGCCATCAATACCCGCGCGGTGGAGCTGCGTCCGCTGGCCGAATCGCGCCACGAGATTCAGCAGGCCGCCAAGGAAGTGGTGGCGGCGTCGAGAAAGGGACGCCCTGAGCGCGCCGCGCAGTACACCGTGCGCATGACCTTCCCCAATCCCAACATCCCCGAAGTGGCCACCGCCTTTCGTGAGGTGAAGCTGATCTCGCCCACGACGGTGGAGTTCTCGCGTGAGTCGATGCCGGACGCGTACCGCCTCATTCGTGTGTTGTACCGGTTCATCAATCCGGACTGATCATCGCGCAGGGAAAACAAAAGGGCACCCGGTCATCGACCGGGCGCCCTTTGCGTTGTGTGCGAAGGTCAGTCGCCAACGCGGATGTTCACCACACGACGCCCGACGCGCGGGTCGAGCGATTGCACCAGCAGGCTCACGTAGTCGCCGTCCTTGAGCGTGGCGATCGCGGTCTGCAGGTCGTTCACCGAGCGAATCGGGCGACGCGGCGCGGGATACAGCACTTCAAGCAGCACATCGCTGCCCGCCGCGATCTTGTCGCGTGCGGGGCCGTTGTCCGCCACTTCGGACACGCGCACGCCAATGCCGTTCGTGCGAAGCCGCGTGGCGATCTCCTCGGGCAGGGCCTCCACCGACATGCCCAGCTTGCCAGCCGCCGGGTTGGCCGTGGGGTTCGGCGTTGCCGTGTTCACGGCCAGCGCGCCGCCCGCTTCGGCATCCACGAGCTTCACGCGGAAGGCCTTCTTGCTCCCAAAGCGCATCACTTCCACCGGAATGACATCACCGATGCGGCGCATGCGCACGATGCGCTGCAGTGAGCTCACACGATCCACCGGCTTGCCGTCGACCGTGATGATCACGTCGCCCACTTCGATGCCAGCGTCCTTCGCCGGGCCACCATCGGGGGGATTGAAGCCCGCCACCTTCACGCCGGCCACCTTGGCCAGTCCGTTGATGCCCGCATCCTCCGGATCGACGCGCGTTACCGACACGCCCATCACCGGCATGCGCACACGGCCGTCCTTGATCAGCGCATCGGCCACGTTCTTCACGAGCGTGATCGGAATGGCAAAGCCGTAGCCGGAGTAGAAGCCCGTCTGGCTGGCGATGGCGCTGTTCAGGCCAATGACTTCACCGCGCATGTTGATCAGCGGGCCACCCGAGTTGCCCGGATTGATCGCGGCGTCGGTCTGGATGAAGTCGGAGATGGTGAAGTTTCCGGAATTCGGCAGGTTGATCTCGGAGCCGCGTCCCTTGGCCGAGATGATGCCGGCAGTCACGGTGAAATCGAGACCGAGCGGATTGCCGACAGCGAGCACCCATTCGCCAATACGGGTGGTCTCGTCATTGCCGATGGTGAGCGTTGGCAGGCTGCGCGCTTCGATCTTCACCACGGCGACGTCGGTGGTGGAGTCGGTGCCGATCACGCGGGCGCGGAATGAGCGACCGTCGCTGAGCGTGATGGAGACCTGGTCGGCGTCCGCCACCACGTGATTGTTGGTGACGATGTAGCCGTCGTTGGACAGAATGAAACCGGAACCTTCACCGCGCTGCTGGCGCGGCTGCTGGCCGCCAAACTGCTCGAGGAAGTCTTCCATGCCCTGCGGCGCGCGTCCTCGCACCTGCGGGCGCGGACGGGCCGTACGGGAAGTGTTGACCGCCACTACGCCAGGCGTCACACGCTCGGCGATATCGGCGAAGGACGCCCCTTCCGGCGCCATCGGACCGCGCACTTGTGGAGCGCGAGCTCCGGAACTCTGGGCCCAACTGATCTTCGTCCAGTCCATACCGGAGGCGAAGATGACACCTGCGCCGAAGCTGACGACGGCGGCGGTGGCAAAGCGGAAACGTGAGAATCGTGCTGACATGGCTCGCTGCGTTGATGTCACGAGAACTGCCCTGTGCCACTCTGAGACACCGAAGCCCCGC
>NZ_DASWXE010000014.1:0-23245 GCF_036405635.1 Gemmatimonas sp.
CAGGGACTCGAACCCCGGACCTCTGCTGTGTGAAAGCAGCGCTCTAACCAGCTGAGCTACGCGCCCGTCTACTGCGACCGCACAAAGTTGAAACCATCTGCGGCGGACCAAGAACGTAACGGGCCGAGCAGAGCGGGGGAAGCCCCCGCGCAAAAATCTGCGGAGGCCGTGTAGCGGTGATGGTCCGGGTGGGACTTGAACCCACGATCCTTCGATTATGAGTCGAGCGCTTTGACCGACTAAGCTACCGGACCGATGACGAGGCAGTGCGAAGTAACATGCTCCACCTCGGACTGCTCCTACAACATGCACCGCGTCGCTTCAGACCGCATCAGTTCCGCGGTGATCGTCATAGGCATGCAACACTTCTTCGGGTGAGACGGTCGCCGCACCCAGTTTCCCGACTTCGACGCCCGCGGCATAGTTGGCCACGATTGCGGCTTCGAGCGCCGTGGCGCCCGCCGCAAGCATGGTGGCCAGGTAGGCTGTGACCGTGTCACCCGCACCAACGACGTCGTAGACTTCGCGCGCCGTGGTCGGCACACGGTGTACCACACCGTCGGACGAAATGAGTGCCATGCCTCGTTCGCCGAGTGTGAGCAGCAAATGGTCCACGCCTAGACGAGCGAAGGTCTCCGGGAGCGCACCGGGGTGCTCGAGATCAACGGCGGCGCCCAACGCACTTTCCAGCTCGCGTCGATTGGGCTTGAACACCGTCGCCCCCCGATACGAGAAGAAATTGCGGAACTTCGGATCCACCACGATGGGCAGCTGTCGCGCACGGGCCATGGCGATGGCACCCTCGATCACGGCCGGCACCAGCACACCCTTGTTGTAGTCCTCGAACACCAGCGCCGTGGCGTGCGGCAGTGCGCGTTCGATGGCCTCGAGCACACGCTGTACATCGTGCACCGAGAGATCGGTGTCGTCTTCCTCATCGAAGCGCACCAGCTGCTGGGAGCGCGCCATGACACGGGTCTTGGTGGTCGTCGGGCGATCTACGGTCACCAGCGAACGCCCCTGCATGGCGCCTGCTTCGAGCCGCTCTCGCAACGTCGCGCCAGCAGCATCGTTGCCAATGACTGATACGAGATCGCATCCCGCGCCGAGCGCCGCCACGTTTTGCGCCACGTTGGCCGCCCCGCCCAATGCCAGTTTGCGATCCCGGACCCGCACCACGGGCACCGGCGCTTCCGGGGAGATGCGATCGACGTCGCCGCGGAGGTACACGTCCAGCATGGCATCGCCGACAATGACCACGTGCTGCTGACGGGCCGCCGATAACAGAGATTCCAGGCGCTCACGCGCAATGGTTGGTGGCATGCGGGGGAAAGTACACGCGCCGCGGCGAACGCGGGATTACCTTCGGCGCGACGGCCTCGCCTGACCACGGAGCCCCATGACATCGAGCAGCACCTCTCGGGCACCTGCCGAGCCGCCACATGTGTCGTCGACCACGGCACGCACGCCATATCTGGTTCTTGCCGCATCGCTGATCGGCATCTCGTTTGCCGCGCCACTGATCCGACTGTCAGAGGCGGCGCCATTGGTGATTGCCACATGGCGGCTGGGTTTCTCGCTCATCATCGTCGCCATCGCATTGCTGGTGGGCGGTGGCTGGCGGGCATGGCGCGCCCTGTCGCGAAACGATCTCTCGCTGGCCGCCGGTGCGGGTGTACTGCTGGCGCTCCACTTCTGGAGCTGGAATACGTCGCTGCGCTACACGACCGTCGCGGCATCGGTCGCGCTGGTGAACCTGCAGCCCGTCATCATCGCGGCGATTTCGGGCCTCTGGCTGCATGAACCGGCGACGCGAAAGCAGTGGTTCTGGATCGTGGTCGCCGTCATCGGCGCCTTGGTGGTTGGCCTCGCCGACGTGCCCGGTGGTCTGAGCGCGGTTGGCCCGGCACTCCTTGGCGCGGGATCCGGTTCCCGGGCCCTGCTGGGTGACGGTCTCGCGCTGCTCGGCGCAGTCACCGCCGCGGGGTACTACCTGATCGGCCGTCGGCTGCGGCAGCATCTGGCGCTCTGGCCGTACGTCGGCCTCGTGTACGGGGCAGCGTTCGTGGTGTGCCTCGTGCTGTGCCTCGCCACTCAGGCACCGCTCACGCCGCAGCCGCCCCGGGAGTTGGCGATCTTTGCCGGACTCGCGCTCGGGCCCATGCTGCTGGGGCACACCGGGATGAACTGGGCGCTGGCTCATCTGCCCGCCTTTGTCGTCAACCTGACCGTGCTGGGCGAGCCGGTCGGCGCCACTCTGCTCGCCGCCGTGTTGCCGGGTATCGCCGAGGTACCTGGCCCGGCAACGTTGATTGGCGGCGCCCTGGTACTGACCGGCGCCATTCTCGCGGCCAGGCGCTGAGAGGGCCCCAGTGTTGTCCGGCGCGTAGGAGGGGGCGGGGGAGCGGTTTACCTTTCACTGGTGTGGATTCCCGAAGCCCTGATCTCGCCGACCTCCGGTGTGCGCATCGTGCCCGTCCCGGGCGATGCCGGACCCGACGGTAAACCAGCCACGTCCCGATTGGATGGGGCGGCGGCGCTCGACGTGGCCGTCACGCGTGGTGACCTGGTGGAGTCCACGCATCGGGTACACGCCGCCGTGGTCAATGCCGACGGTGTGCTACTCGATGCTACCCGCGACCCCGGACTCAAAGTCTGGTGGCGCTCCTGCGCCAAGCCGTTTCAGGTCATGCCGCTTGTCCGGAGCGGTGGCCTCGATGCGCTCGGTTGGGGCGTTGATGAACTGGCGCTGGCCTGCGCATCGCATGGCGGGGAGCCAGAGCATGTGGCCGTGGCTGCGCGCATGCTGGAGCGGCTTGGACTGGAAGAGGGCGACCTGGCGTGTGGACCGCACGATCCGCTGGCGTCGCGCGGAGGACGCTTGCTGCGTGAGGCTGGCCAGCGTCCCTCACGTCTGCACAACAACTGTTCCGGCAAACACTCCGCCATGTTGGCCCGCGCGTTGCAAGGCGGACTGGCCACGGCAGGCTACGAGCGCGCCGAACACCCGGTACAGCGTGATTGCCGACGCGCGGTATCCGAATGGACGGGCGTACCGGACTCGGAGCTCGGGGTGAGTGTGGATGGGTGCGGCGTGTCGGTCTTTGCCTTGCCACTCGCCAACATGGCCTTCTCCTACGCCCGTCTCGCGCGTGCTGCGCACATGGGCGATGACGCCAGTCGACGAGTGGTCAATGCCATGACCGGTCAGCCCTTTTTGGTTGGCGGCACCGACCGATTCGACACGCTGGTGATGGAAGCCGGGCAAGGCAACATCATCTGCAAGATCGGCGCAGAAGGTGTCCACACCTTCGCCATCGTCGACCAGCAAATCGGGTTCGCCCTCAAGGTCGAGGATGGATCGCCGCGGGCACAGTTTCCCGCCGCGCTCGCACTCCTCGATGCTTACGGGGCCTTGCCGCGCCCGCTTCCGTCGCCACTCGCGGACTTCCTGCGCCGCCCGGTACGCAACACCCGCGGTGAGCAGGTGGGGACGGTCGGCGTTTGCCGAGCCCGGCTCGGCGAGCCGTTCGCGTAACACGTGGCCCCGCGCTGGCACTGCCCGCGCGGAGCACGATTTTGATCATGACCGCAATCTTTCGATGACAGCGCCCGCTATCTCTGATATTACGTTGACCTCACTCGATGGTGAGACAGCGGTGCTGGTGCACCTGGCCGCAGTACTGGCCGGTGGCAGTGAGGCAGACACGCGAGCAGCACTGACGCGTGCCCATCATGACGTACGACCGGAGTGGGTGGAGGAGGTACTGCTTCAGACGTACCTGTTCGCGGGCTTCCCGCGCGCGCTCAATGGCACCCGGGAATGGCGACGCATCTCGGGTCGGGCTGCACCAACTGTCGATACCGCAGCCATCGACGGGCAGGCGGAGCGCCTCGCCAGTGGCGAGGTGACATGCTCGACCGTGTACGGCAAGTTCTATGAGCAGTTGCGGGTGAACATCCGGGAGTTACACCCGGCGCTCGACCAGTGGATGATCGAAGAAGGTTATGGCAAAGTGCTCTCGCGGGCACCACTCGATCTCGCCCGCCGCGAGTTGTGCATCGTGGCGGCGTGCGCCATCGCCCGACAGGATCGCCAGTTGCATTCACATCTTCACGGCGCGCTCCACGCCGGCGCATCGCCGCAGGTTGTCAGCGCGGTCATCGATGTCGTGGCGCCGCTGCTGTCGGCCGACGATGTCAGGCGGTATCAGGGACTCTGGGCCCGGGTACAAGGCAAGTAGGTCGCTTCATCCGAGCCGCCACACGCTCGGCGTACTGTCCGCATCATCATTCGCTCCAGATTCCGCAGAGTCTCTCATGTTCGTCGATCGCGTTCTCGTCAATGTCGAAGCCGGTACGGGTGGGTCAGGCCAGACCTCGTTCCGTCGGGAGAAGTACGTCCCCATGGGTGGTCCGGATGGTGGCGATGGCGGTCGCGGCGGCGATGTGATCGTGCGCGCGGACCGTAACCTCACCACGCTGCTCGACTACACCTACCGCGATTCGTGGAAGGCTGAGCGCGGACAACATGGCGAGGGTTCCAACCGCACCGGACGCTCAGGTGACGATGTGGTCCTGCCCGTGCCACCCGGTACGATCATTCGGGATTCCCGCACCAAGGAGCTCCTCGGTGAGGTGATGGAGCACGACGATACCGTGCTCGTGGCCAAGGGCGGACGCGGCGGCAAGGGCAACGCGTTTTTCGTGACGGCCACTCACCAGTCTCCGCGTGAATGGCAGCCTGGCGAAGAGGGCGACGTGCGCACGCTCGAACTCGAGCTCAAGCTCATCGCGGATGTCGGCCTCGTCGGACAGCCCAATGCCGGCAAGAGCACGCTGCTCTCGGTCATCTCCGCCGCTCGCCCGAAAATCGCTGACTATCCCTTCACCACGCTTTCGCCCAACCTCGGCGTGGTCCCCCTCAGCGATCACCGCTCGTTTGTCGTCGCCGACATTCCCGGTATCATCGAGGGCGCACACGAAGGCAAGGGACTTGGATTGCAGTTCCTGCGACATATCGAACGCACGCGCCTCCTCGCCTTCCTCATCCCCATCGATGCGATGGATTGGCAGGCAGAGCTCGACCAGCTGCGGCACGAAGTGGCGGCATACTCCGAGGAACTTGCGGCAAAGCCCTTCTGCGTCGTCTTCTCCAAGCTCGACCTCCTCGGCGAGCACTACATCCCCGAGATCGACGCCGGATCGGCATTCGGGCTTTACGCCATCAGCGGCGCCGGTCGCATGGGTCTCGACACCATGCTCGACGGTTGGTGGCGCCAGCTCCTGTCCATGCGCGTGGCCGCGGAACAGCCTCTGCGGGATGCACAGCTGCTCCCCTGAAGCCCTCGCCTGCCTGATCCTTCAGGCAGTGCCGAGGCTCGGTGATGTGGGCGTGCGCGCGCTGGTGGAATCTCACGGCAGCGCACAGAACGCGCTGGCATCATTAGACCCTTCCGCGTGTCAGGTGGCCGAAGTCAGCGCGCACGAGAGCATTCGGCTCGCCGAACGCAGTGGCGCCCACGTGGTGGCAATCACTGACGCGCACTATCCGGAGCGTCTCCGGGATTTGCGTGATGCACCGGCGGTACTTTTCGCCCGCGGCTCGATGGACATCGCCGCTGCACCGGCCGTCGCGATCGTAGGCACGCGTACCGCGACCGACTACGGGCTCCGTGTCGCGAAGGCCATTGCGACATCGTGCGCGCGCGCCGGCATCTGCGTGGTCAGTGGACTCGCCCGTGGCATCGATGCCGCCGCCCATGAAGCGGCGCTCGCAGCTGCAGGCAGAACCGTTGCCGTGCTCGGTACCGGCATTGACATCGCCTACCCACGCGGTCATCGGATGCTGCAGGAGCGCATTGCCCACGAAGGCCTCGTGCTCAGCGAGCAGGTGCCCGGCGACGCTGGTCACGCCGGTACGTTTCCGCGCCGCAACCGCATCATTGCAGCACTGGCCGATATCACGGTGGTGGTGGAGGCTGGAGAGGGCAGTGGGGCGCTCATCACGGCCGATCACGCCCTGGAGCTCGGACGTACGGTCGCGTGCGTGCCCAACGCCATCGATGTACCGACGGCCCGCGGCAGCAACGCGCTGCTCAAGGCGCACGCGGAGCCCATTCTCGCACCGGATGACGTGTTGCGCCTGCTCGCTATGGTGCCTGCACCAGCGCACGGTCCCGCACTCGATGGTGTGTCTGCGCAGTGCTGGCACGCCGTGCAGCGGGGGGCGCAAACCACCGCCGATGTGGCACGGATGACGGGCCTCGCCACGCGTGATGTCACCTCCGTTCTGGCACTGCTGGAGATCGACGGGCTGCTCGCGTTCGATGCAACAGGACGCATTCGCCCAACGCTCCTCACGACATGAGCGCTGTGGCCGCGCAAGAGGCGCCCGATGCAACACCCTCGCTGAATTCGGGCATAGGCCGAGTTCCCGAGTACGAGCACGTCTATGTGCACGTGCCATTCTGCGCGCGGCGCTGCAGCTACTGTGACTTTGCCATTGCAGTGCGACGGGAGGTGCCCTGGCAGGAGTACGTCGACGGTGTGCGTCGTGAACTGACCATCCAGCTGGGTGGTGATCGTCCCGCACTGCGCACCCTGTACTTCGGTGGAGGCACGCCCTCCCGATTGGGTGTTGATGGCGTCCAGGCATTGCTGGCCGTGATGCGTGAGCATTGCACATGGGACGATGACGCTGAGGTCACACTGGAGGCGAACCCGGAGGACATCTCCGTGGAGAGTGTCCGGCGGTGGCGGGCTGCAGGCATCAACCGGCTCAGCATTGGCGTGCAGAGCTTTCACAACGAGGTGCTGCACTGGATGCACCGCGTGCACGATGCCGATGCCGCCAAACGCGCCGTCGCGGCCGCGCGGGAGGGTGGGATACACGACCACTCCATCGATCTCATTTTCGCCACGCCGGACAACATCGTGCGCTCGTGGACGCACGACCTCGAGCAGGCCATCGCACTGGGGGCCGATCATGTGTCCCTTTACGGGTTGACCGTCGAACCCCACACACCGCTCGGTCGGTGGAGCGCGCGCGGTGATGTCCATGAAGCCGGCGAGGAACGTTACGAGCACGAGTTTCTCGAAGCACACGAGCGTCTCGTACAAGCCGGATACGAGCACTACGAAGTCTCCAACTACGCGCGCCCTGGACGCCGAGCGCGTCATAACAGCGCCTATTGGCTCGGCGTGCCGTATCTGGGAGTGGGTCCGTCAGCGCACGGATACGACGGTGCGCGTCGCCGCTGGAATGAATCCGCCTACGCTGCCTGGTTGCGGCAGGTCAACGAGGGACGGGATCCACGCGCCGGGGAGGAAGTGCTGACGCAGGAGAACCGCGTGGCTGAATCGGTGTACCTGGGCCTTCGCACCGTCGATGGATTGCAGATCGATGCCAGTGAACGTGCCCACGTGTCTCGGTGGCTCGATGCGGGGTGGGCCAATGTACACGACACAGATCACCTCACCTGCACACCAATGGGCTGGTTGCGCCTCGATGCACTCGCTGCCGACTTGACAGCGTTTCGCGGCACTTCGTAGGCTTCACCTCATGGCGCATGGTGCGGAACTCTCGGAGCGCGAGCGACGGGTCCTCGAAGCGGTGATTCAGAGCTACGTCGCGACGGCGGAGCCGGCGGGGTCACGTACGTTGTCACGGCAGTTCGGGCTGGGCATCTCGCCGGCCACCATCCGCAACACGATGAGTGACCTCGAGGACAAGGGGTTTCTCTTCCACCCGCACACGTCAGCGGGGCGCATTCCCACCGACAAGGCGTATCGCACCTATGTCGATTCGTTGATGCGCATCGACCCGCTGACCGCGCCCGAACAGCGTCAGCTCGAGGCGGAGATCACGGCAGGGGGGTCAGCGATCGAAACCATCCTCCGTCGTGCAGCGCAGTCGCTGGGCATCCTGACGCAGGAACTGGGCGTCGCGCTCGGACCACGCCTCGATCGCGCCGCGCTGCGTCAGGTCGAATTGGTGCGCGTGTCGTCCGACCGCCTGCTGATGGTCTTGAGCCTGACAGGCGGCGCGGTGCGCACGATCTTCGTGGAAGTGCCGGGAATCATTGCCGACGAGGCCCTCATCGGCGTCACCATTGTGCTCAATGAACGCCTGGCGGGTCTCACCCTCGCGCAGGTGCGCACATCGCTGGCCGCGCGATTGCGCGATGTGCAGACCACCCCGGAGACGGCGGAACTGCTCAACATCTTCCTGCAGGAAGGTGAACAGGTGTTCGGCCGAGTGTCCGCGGAACCCATTGAGACCGTGGTGCTGGGCAAGGCTTCTTTGCTGGCCGATCAGCCGGAGTTTGCTACCGGGGAGCGTATGCGCCAGCTCATCGAGCTGACCGAAACCCGCCAGCGTATTGCCACCCTCCTGGAGGAACGCCCGGGCGGACCGGGCCTGTCCATCACCATCGGCAACGAGCACGGGGACCCGAAACTGGAGCCGTTCACCGTGGTGACCGCCGGCTATCACGCTGGCTCCCTGAGCGGGGTGATTGGGGTCATCGGCCCCACCCGCATGCCCTACGAGAAGGTCATCTCGCTCGTCGAGCACACGTCCAGGCTGGTCTCAGACCTGCTCTGTTAGCCTCCTGGCGGCACTCCTCCCTGACGGGGGAATTGTCGATATTTCAGGGCTGGAGCATGCCGCAGCGGCTTCCCGACTGACCGGGGCCGTGGCGGCGCAATTCGTGTTTCTCAGGGATTTCGCACATGGCAGATTTTTACGCGGTGCTTGGTGTACCGCGCGACGCCTCCGACGACGATATCAAGAAGGCCTATCGCCGACTGGCGATGCAGTGGCACCCCGATCGCAACGGGGGCGCGAAGGAGGCCGAAGAGAAGTTCAAGGAGATCACCGAGGCGTACGATGTGTTGCGGGATCCGCAGAAGCGCGCGGCCTTCGACCGCTACGGCGAGGCGGGCCTTCGCGGCAGCGCGCAGTCGGCATACGAACACGTCGACCTGTCCGAAGCGCTGAACATCTTCATGCGCGACTTCGGTGGGTTTGGTGACCTGTTCGGTGGCGCCGCCGGTGGTGGCCGTCGCTCGGGACCACGCACGGGCGCCGACATCAAGGTGCCACTCTCGCTCACGCTGACCGAGGTCGCGACTGGCGCCGAGAAGACCGTGGTGATGAAAGTCCTCGACTCGTGTGACAAGTGCGAAGGATCCGGCGCTGAGCCGGGCACCAAGCCGCAGTCGTGTGGCACCTGTGGTGGAGCGGGCGAAGTACGCCGTGCGCAGCGCTCGTTCTTCGGGCAGTTCGTGTCGGTCGCACCGTGCCCCACCTGCGCAGGCGAAGGCGTGGTGGTGGCGTCGCCGTGCAAGAAGTGCCGTGGCGAGGGGCGCGTGCGCGCCGAACGCACGCTCAAGATCCAGATCCCGGCTGGCGTGGCCACCGGGCAGTACATGACGCTGCGTGGCGTGGGCAACGTGGGCCCTCGCGGCGGCACGCGCGGCGATGTGCTGGCGGTGTTCGAGGTGGAGGACGACGATCGCTTTGAACGCGATGGCGAAGACCTGTTCTGCGAAGCCCTCGTGACGTACCCGCAGCTCGTCTTCGGCGCGGACATCCGCGTACCGGGCGTGACGGGCGAACTCTCCTTGCGGGTTCCGTCGGGCACGCAGAGCGGTACCGTGTTTCATCTGCGCGGCCGAGGCTTGCCGCGCGTGAATGCCTCGGGCACCGGCGACCTGCATGTGAAGGTGCAGCTCTGGACCCCGCAGACCGTCGACGGGGAGGAGAAGTCGACGATCGAACGGCTGTCTTCCCTGCAGGGTCAGGCTCCCCAGCAGCGTGAGAAGGGATTCTGGTCGAAGATGAAGGAAGCGCTGCGTGCCTGAGACCGGAGAACGCTGGATCAGTGTGCGGGTGACGCCCGACGCCAACACGACTGGCGCACGCGAGGCCTGCATGGCCGCGCTGTTTGCAGTGGGTGCGCAGGGTGTGCATGAAGACCTCTCCGCGCTCGTGACGCATTTTCCACCGGGCACCGATCTCGAGGCCGTGCATCTCGCACTGACCGAGGCCGACGAGCTGGTGGTGATCGAGACTGCGCCCGTGGCCGATATCGATTGGAGCGAGGCGTGGAAGTCGCGGATCGGTTCGCACCAGCTGGGTGACCTGACCGTGGCGCCGCCCTGGCTGGCGGGGGAACTCGATCCGGCCCGCACCATTGTCATCGAGCCCGGGATGGCGTTTGGCACTGGCGAGCACGCGACCACGCGCGGCGTGGTGCGCCTGATGCCGCGGCGTCTGCGGCCTGGTAGCACCGTGGCCGACCTGGGCGCGGGCAGCGCGGTACTGGCCATCGCCGCAGCGAAGCTGGGCGCGGCGCGTGTCTACGCGATCGAATTGGACGGAGAGGCTATTCCCGATGCCGAAGCCAACGTCGAGCGCAACGGCGTCACAGGCATCGTGCATGTGTTCGAAGGCGACGCGGGTTCGCTGCTGCCGCTGGTCGCACCGGTTCAACTGGTGCTGGCCAACATCATCTCGTCGGTGCTCATCGAGTTGCTGCCGGTGATCGGCATGGCGCTCACCGAAGACGGATCGGCGATTCTGAGCGGCATCCTGCGCGAGGAGCGCGACACCATGGTGGAGGTGTTGGCGGCGCACGGCTGGACCATCTTCGAAGAGGACGCGGAGGACATCTGGTGGTCGGTGTCGATCGTGCGGGCGTAGCGGCCGGGCGTCCTCAGTTTGTCGTGGCCGACGCCATCTCGGTGGGCGCCACGCTGGCGCTCGACGAGGGCGCAGTCCGTCATATCCGTGTGCTCCGCCTCGATGCGGGCGCCGTGATCGGTGTACGGAACGGGCAGGGCAGCATCGGGGCAGGGCAGCTGGTGCGCATATCCAAGACGCAGGCGCATGTGGAGATCACCGAGGCGACCACCGTGTCGCCGCTGCCCGCGGTGCACCTGCTGGTGCCGGTGGCGGATCGGGATCGCATGCTGTGGCTGGCCGAAAAGGCGGCGGAGCTCGGAGTGACGAGCTGGCGTCCGGTGATGTGGCGCCGATCGCGCAGTGTCTCGCCGCGCGGCGAGGGGGTGAGTTTTCAGGCCAAGGTCCGTGCCCGCATGGAGGGGGCGCTGGCGCAGTCCGAGGGCGCCTGGCTTCCCCAGCCATTTCCCGAGGCGAACCTCGAGCGCGCCATTCTGGCCGCCCCCGCAGGCGACCGGATTGTGCTCGACCCGGATGGTGAGCCCTTGGTCGGGCCGTCGGTCGCGCCGTTGGTGGCGCCGGTCGTCATTGCCGTCGGCCCTGAGGGTGGGCTGGAGTCGGACGAGATCGATGATCTGGAGCAGGCGGGGTTCCGGCGGCGCTCGCTGGGACCGACGATCCTGCGTTTCGAAACGGCCGCGGTGGCGGCATTGGCCATTGCCCGGACCGCCCTCGGGCGGGGGAGCGTGACACCTGATGAGTGACCCCAGTTGCATCTTCTGCCGGATCGTGGCGGGGGAAATCCCGGCCACCGTGATCGCCAGGACCGAGCAGGCGCTGGCGTTCCGGGACCTGCATCCGCAGGCTCCGTCCCACCTGCTGGTGATTCCCACCCGCCACGTGGACTCACTGGCCACGGCGGAGGACGCTGTCGAGTTGGGCGCGGTGCTGTCGTTGGCGGCTGAGGTGGCAAAAAGCGAAGGGTTGGCGGACGGCGGCTACCGGGTCGTCACCAATATCGGGGCGGACGGTGGCCAGACCGTGCAACACCTGCATTTCCATGTGCTTGGCGGTCGTCAGATGCATTGGCCGCCGGGTTGACCCGGGGCTACGAATCCCCTAGGATACAGGGCTGTTCCATCATTTTGTCCGCGATCCGCATGATTACATCCCGATCGTGCGCGGCGGACAGTCTCCGAAGGCCACACCGAGGTTCAGTTTGTCGGAAGTCATCATCCACGAGGACGAGAATTTCGAGCGGGCACTCAAGCGCTTCAAGAAGAAGTGCGAGAAGGCCGGTATCCTGTCCGATCTGCGCAAGCATCGTCACTACGAGAAGCCGTCGGAGCGTCGTAAGCGCAAGATGAACGCCGCCGTTCGGAAGAACCGCCGCACCCGCCACGGGTGAGCAGTCCTGTGGACGCCAGCGGCGCTTCGCTGCTGGCGCGGTTGCAAGGAGATCAGGCTACGGCTCGCCGCGAACAACAGAAGGATCGCGTCCTCCTCCTCGGCATGATCATCGCCGAGGTCAAGAATCGCGAGCTGGAATTGTCACGGCCTATCTCTGACGACGACGTCACTGACGTCATCCGCAAGGGCATCAAGAAGCGTCGCGAATCTGTCGAGATGTACGGCAAGGCTGGCCGCACTGACCTGCTCGAGAAGGAACAGCAGGAGGTGGTCCTGCTGGAGGATTACCTCCCCCCGCAGGTCGACCCGGCGGAAATCCGTGCAGCGGTGGTTGCAGCGATCGCTGCAGGCGCCAGCAATGTGGGCGCCGTGATGGGACGTGTCATGCCGGCGTTCAAGGGTCGAGTGGATGGCGGTGTGATCAATGCCATCGCGCGCGAGGAACTCGCCGGGAAGTAACCGGCTGGTGACACGGGCGCCCGCGGTACGAACCGCCATATCCGTGTCTCTCCCTTCGCAGCGCACGCAGCTGCAGTTCCGCAGGTGGTCATGAACGCGCACGCCCTCGGCATTCTCGAGTTCTCCCGTCTCCTGGCGCACGTCGCAGGACGGGCCACGTCGGCTCCTGGCGCCGCCGCCGTTCGCGCGCTAGCGCCGCGTACGGACCGTGAGTGGATCGAATCCGAGCACGCCCGTGTGCGTGCGGTGCGTGCGCTGATCACGTCCGAGTTGGGATGGCCCACAGAGCCCATCCCAGACATCGGTGAACCGCTGCGCCGTTTGCGCATCGAAGGCCTGTCCTGGACAGCGCACGAGCTGTTGCAGGGCGCCACCTTGCTGCGCTCCTCTCGACGCACACGCGCCACGCTGCGCGATCCGCGCCGGCCCGCCATCATGCTGGCCTACCTGGTGCGCTACGCCGAGGCGTTGGTGGACCTCGAGCCTCGTGAGCACGCGATCGAACGCGCCATCGGTGAAGACGGTACCGTGCGTGACGATGCCTCGCCGGCGCTCCGCAAAGTGCGGCGCGAACTCCGGGAAACGGAGGGCCAGCTCGTCCGGCTGCTCGAGCGCGAAATGGGTAAGCTCGAGACACATCATCAGGTGAGCGACCTGTCGGTCACGATGCGCAATGGACGGTGGGTGATGCCCATGCGCCGCGAAGCCCGCGGATATGTGGGTGGCATCGTGCACGACAGCTCCGGCACAGGCGCGACCATCTTCGTCGAACCGCCGGCGGCCGTGGAGTTTGGCAATCGCGTCCGCGAACTCGAGATCGAAGAGCAGCGCGAGGTGGAGCGTGTGCTGCGTGCACTCACCGACGAGATCCGCCCGTACCACGACGCCATTGGTGCTGCCTACGATGCACTGGTCGCGCTTGATGCGCTGTACGCCCGCGCCCGATACGCCATCGAGGCGCAGTGCGCGTTTGTCACATTCGGTGATCCGGCGGAAGGCTTTCGCATCGTCGATGGGCGGCACCCATTGCTGCAGGCCAAGGGCACTGCGGTTGTGCCCTTCGACCTCACACTGCATGCCGACGAGCGCACCATGCTCGTGTCCGGTCCAAACACTGGCGGCAAGACCGTGCTGCTCAAGGCCATTGGTCTGATCAGCATGATGGCGCAGTGCGGCATCCCCGCGCCGGTTGGCGAAACCAGTCACCTCGCCGTCTTCGATGATCTCTTTGCTGATGTCGGTGACGAGCAAAGCATCGAAGCGAGTCTCTCCACCTTCAGCGCGCACCTCAAGAATCTCGGAGAGATCCTGCGCTCGGCGACACCGTCTTCACTCGTGTTGATCGACGAACTCGGGTCGGGCACCGATCCCGCCGAGGGCGCTGCGTTGGGCGGCGCAATTCTCGAGACACTGACGCGCCGTGGAACGCTCACCCTCGCCACGACGCACCTTGGACAGCTCAAGCTGCTCGCGACGGACGTGAGCGGTGTGGTGAACGCCTCGCTGCAGTTTGACGCGGTGCAGCTGGCGCCCACCTATCGGCTGCTCAAGGGCGTGCCGGGGCGCAGCTATGGGCTCAGCATCGCGCGGCGCCTGCGCATCGACGAAGCCGTGATCGAACGCGCGGAAGAGCGTTTGCCCACTGGCGAGCGCGACATGGCCGTGCTGCTGGCCGATGTCGAAGCGCGCGAGGCACTGCTCGCCGATCGCGAACGGTTGATGGAGATCGAGCAGGAAAAGCTTCGTGCCCGCCTGGCGACCGTGGGCGATCGCGAGCTCAAGGTGCGCGAGCGGGAGCGCGAGTCTGAGCGGACGGCACGTCAGGATGCGCGCCGATACCTGCTCGAGGCCCGGGGGCAGGTCGAGCGCGCCATTGCCGACGTGAAGCGGCAGGCGCAGACGGAGAGTGAGGCCTTCGAGGAGGCGGCGCGGGCCGCGCGGCGTTCCATCGAAGAGGCGGCCGCCGAACAGGGGCACGCGGTGGCGCATGTCGATGTGCGTGGCGAACGCGATCGGGCTCGTGTGGATGCCAAGCGCGGCGCGGCGGCGGCGGCCGCCAATCCCAATCTCGGTCGCATCGTGCGCGGGGACCGTAGCACGCCCGTGGCACCATTGGTCGAGGGCGACCATGTCGTGGTGAGCACGCTGGGCGGAAAGACCGGTCGCATTGTGTCCGTGCGGGGGCAGGATGCTCGCGTGGCCGTCGGCTCACTCACGGTGACGGTGCCGTTGCGCACACTCACCCGGTCTGCAACGGCGCCTGCGCCGACGTTCAAGCTGTCCATCATGGGCGACGTGCCCGAGGTGGAGCCTGTTCGTGAAGTGGACGTGCGTGGCCTGCGTGTGGATGAGGTGGATGATCAGGTGCTGCAAGCGCTCGATGCGGCGGTGCGCAACGACCTGCGCGAGTTGCGCATCATTCACGGCAAGGGCACCGGAGCATTGCGGTCACGGGTCAGCGAGATGCTCAAGAAGGACACCCGGGTGACCGGATTCCGCCTCGGCGCCTGGAACGAGGGTGGCGCCGGCGTGACAGTTGCCGAACTGGCATGACCGGACGTTGATTCGTCCAATGGCCCTTCTCGTGCGGTCCCTTCACGTGCGTGTACACGCATGATCGCCGACGAACTGGTCGAGCAGGTCCGGTCCGCTGCGGATATCGTCGAGATCATCAGCGAGTATGTGCCGCTGCGGCGTTCCGGCGGCACATGGCGCGGGCCCTGTCCCTTCCATCAGGGCAAGAACCCCAACTTCTCAGTTTCCCCGTCCCACGGCAGCTACCACTGCTTCGTGTGTCACGAGAGCGGCGACGTGTTCACGTTTCTGCGCAAGCGTCTCGGGCTCGACTGGCCGGCCGCGGTGAAGTACGTCGGCGAGAAGGTTGGCATCGAAGTCATCGATACGCCGCGACGCGCGCCGGTCCAGGATCCCAACGCCCCCAACCACGAAGCACTGGCTGCGGCATCCGAATGGTTCCAGCGGCAGCTGTTGGATGAACAGGCCGGCCGTGACGCGCGCGCGTATCTCGCCCAACGCGGGCTCGATGCCGCGGCATGGCAGCGGTTTGGAATCGGCTTTGCACCTCGCGATGCACAGGCACTCCGTCGGTACCTGCATTCACTGGGGCACGACGATGCGCGACTGATCGAGGCGGGCCTCCTCGCACTGCGCGAGGGCGAGACTGAGCCGCGTGTGCGTTTTCGTGGCCGTGTGATGTTTCCCATTCACGACGAACTTGGCCGACCCGTGGGATTCGGCGGTCGGGCCATGGGCGACGATCAACCCAAGTATCTCAACAGTCCCGAATCACCGGTCTTCCAGAAACGCCGCACTCTCTACGGACTGCACACGGCCAAGCAGGCGATGCGTCGCGCTGAGCGCGCGATTGTAGTGGAGGGATATCTCGACGCTATCCGACTGGCGTTGGCCGGCATCGAAGAAGTGGTCGCACCATTGGGGACGGCACTGACTGAGGAGCAGGCGAAGCTGCTCGTGCGCTATGCGTCCGAGATCTTCCTGCTGTATGACAGCGATGAGGCAGGTCAGAAGGCCACCTTCCGCTCGGGCATGGAGCTCCTGCGGGAGAAGGCCGCGGTACGCGTCGTCACGCTGCCGGATGGCGAGGATCCCGATTCCTTCGTGCGCGGACATGGACGCGGCGCGATGGAAGCTCAGCTTTCACAGGCCATTGATCTCTTCGACCGTCAGGTGCAGCTGCTGGAACGCCGTGGTTGGTTCAGTGATCTGCGACGCAGCCGACGGGCCGTCGACAAGCTCCTGCCCACCATTCGGGCCGCGGTGGATCCGCTGACGCGCGATTTGTACATGGCACGTCTCGCCGAAATCACACGTCTCGACAAGAGCGCTATCGCTACTGAAGCGGAGGCGCAGGACGAAGCCGAGCGCCGCCGCTCGACGGCGATGGTGAGGCACAATCCTGCCAGTGCAGCGAGCACGTCTGACGCGGGATTTGCGCCGCCGAGCCAGGCACCCTTCGATGGGTATGAGGACGGATCGGGGCATGGTCACGCGCAGGAGCCTGCGCCACTCCCTGAACCGGCCTCCGACAAGGCCGCCCGCGCGCCGTGGAAGGGCCGCAGGGGCAAGCAAGGACCGGAGTGGAAGGTGACGGCCATTCCACCGCGTCCGCGCAGCGATGAGCCCGTGGAACGCGCTATCCTTCGGGCGATGCTGTTTGATCGTGGCGTCGCTGAACGGGTGGCGGAACGTCATCCGCCGGAGAGTTTCCGAAATCCGGCCTATCGCGAGCTCTTTGGGGTACTGCTCGACATACCTTTCGATGAGGATCTGGAGCAGGTCGCTTCATATCTGTCGGAGGATGCCATTCGCGTGCTGCGCGACCTCACCGAGGGTAGTCCGTTCGAGGCCGAGGCGGCCGATATCACGCTCAGCCTCACCAAGCTGGACGCGCGGGTGCTCGAAGATCGCATCGATGAAATACTCGAAGCGATGCGTGGCACCGATGATCGAGGCGAAAAAGACACACTCATGCGAGAGCGTCTCGAACTGGAGACTGAATTGCGTCGCCTCTTGCCCATACGCAGTCCACGCACTAAACCGAGAAGGTAGGGCGGTGTACACGGCGCGAATCTCGCGCCCGTGACGCCGCATCCACGAAGCATTTTGCTGGAGGCGCGGTGTATCCGGAATTGCAGGCGTTGCTGACGGTGCAGCAGGACGACGAAGTGATCCGGTCGATCGAAGCCCGGCTTGAATCACTTATGCCACGCTTCAACGCGCTCGAGGCATCGCGTCGACAGGCTGCTGCCGAAGTCACGCGCAATGAGGCCGGGCTGGAGCGCGAAAGTGCCCGCCTGCGAGCGTGCGAAGGCCGGTTGGCGGATCATCGGGCGCGACTGGAGAAGAACTCTGCCGTGCTGGATGGCGCCCAGAAGCTCAAGGAAGCCACGGCGGCGGCTGCGCAGGTCGAGGCGGCGCGCAAGGCTGTGGCCGAGGAAGAGAGTGAGCTGCTGACGGCGTCGCGCCGTGTGTCGGACGTTCGCGCCGCGGTCGCCGGGAATCGCGAGGAACTCGAGCGGGTGTCCGGCGAGCTTGAAGTGGTGCGTGCGTCGATCGGCGCCGAGAAAGCCGCCATCGAGGGCGATCTCCAGAAAGTGCGGGCCCGCCGGGCTGTGTCGGCGCAGGGTGTTGGCAAGACCCTGCTGTCGCTGTATGACCGCGTGAACTCCCGTCGGCGCACCATCGTGGTGCACCCGTTGCATGATGATTTTTCGTGCGGCGCCTGTGACACGGCAATTCCGATGCAGCGGCGTCTTCCCATGTCCACCGGCACGCGCGTCGAGCCCTGTGAAGCCTGTGGTGTGTTGCTGTACTTTCGCGCCGAGCCGGTGAGCTGATTCACCACGCCGAGTGCGTGACGCCGCCATCACGCGCCATGAGGACCTGATGGTCCGGCGCGTAGCCACGATGATGGATGCGCACTTTCGGGTGCCATGGCCGGGTGGTCGCTCGTAGATTCAGGGCGTGACGACCACCAGCCGACCCACACCACGCCAATCCCTGCGCCCGGACGCCCGATGGGTGACGGCACCGCCGCCGTCGCTCGACGCGGTGTCGGCACTGGTCGAGGGGTTGTTGCTCCCTGAGCCCGTGTGCCGGTTGCTGGTGAACCGCGGTTACGGCGACGTGGAGGCGGCCAAGCGGTTCCTGCGTCCGCGCCTGGATCACGTGGAGTCACCGTGGCAGTTGCACGACGCCGAACGCGCGGTCTCGCGCATTGCCGATGCCGTGCGCGCGCAGGAAACCATCTTCGTCCACGGCGACTACGATGTGGATGGGATGTCGTCCACCGCGCTGATGACGCGCGTCCTGCGCGACCTCGGCGCCCGAAACGTCGTGCCATTCGTGCCCAACCGGCTCACCGATGGCTACGATCTCGGTCCGGCCGGTGTACTCGCTGCCCGCGCTGCTGGCGCTCGACTCGTCATCACCTGCGATTGCGGTACGAGCGCACACGGAGCGGTGGCCGAATTGATGTCGGCGGGCATCGATGTGATCGTCACCGATCACCACCTGCCAGGCCACGGTATGCCGCCGGCATATGCCGTGTGCAACCCGCGCCATCCCAACTGCGCGTCGACCGACAAGGATCTTGCGGCCGTGGGCGTGGCCTACAAGCTCGCCCTCGCGTTGTGCGAAGTGTTTGGCGTGTCGCCCAATCTCGCGCATCGCCAGCTCGACTTGGTGGCACTGGCCACCATTGCCGACGTGGCGCCCCTGCGCGGGGAGAATCGTGTGTTTGTGCGCTATGGCCTCAAGCTGTTGGCCGAGAGTGCGCATCCAGGGCTTCGTGCGCTGATCCGTTCTTCCGGCCTCGATGCCAAGCCACTCACCGCAGGTCGTGTGGGTTTTGTGCTGGCACCTCGCCTCAACGCGGCCGGACGCATTGCCGACGCGCGTCTGGGACTGCAACTGCTGTTGGCCGAGCGCGATGACGAGGCGAACGTGATTGCGCGGGAGCTCGAAGAACTCAATCGCGCGCGTCAGGAACTCGATCGGTCCGTGCTTGACGACGCGCTGCGCCTGGTGGAATCGCCGAGCATGCGCGATCGCGTCGGGTTTGTACTCGCGCAGGAAGGATGGCATGCCGGTGTGATCGGCATCGTGGCCTCGCGCATCGTGGAACACACCGCGCGTCCCACCGTGCTCGTTGCGGTGGAGGATGGCATCGGCAAGGGATCGGGTCGATCCATTCACGCGTTCGACTTGCACGCAGGCCTCGGCGCGTGTGCGGATCTCTTCCAGCGCTACGGCGGGCATCGCGCGGCCGCCGGCCTCACGATGGATGCGGCGCAATTGCCCGCATTCGCCGAGCGGTTTGACGACGTGGCACGGGCGCAGTTGTCGCCAGATGATCTGGTGCCGGAGTTGCGGGTGGATCTCGATGTGCCCATCGATGCGGTAGGAGATGAGCTGGAGAAGCTGGTGCGCCATTTCGAACCGTTCGGCATCGGCAACCCGTCGCCCACGTTCCGCGCTGATGGTGTGCGACTTGCCGGTCCGACACGTCGCGTCGGTACCGATGGATTGCGCATCAGTGTCGATACACCGGGTGGCACACTCGAAGGCATCGGCTGGGGCCTGGCGGCGCGTATGCCGCGTCTCGATGTGGCTCGTCCGTATGACCTGACATTTCGGCTCGAGCGTGATGAGTATCGGGGCGTGTCGCGCCTCCAGCTCAAGCTGGCCGATGTGCGACCGGGCGAGTCGACGACCGGCACGCATTTCTCACACGGAGACTGACCATGCGTATCATCGCCGGTCGCTGGAAGGGTCGCCGCATCAGCGCACCACCGGGAGACACCGTACGGCCCACGGGTGACCGTGTACGGGAAGCGTGGATGAGTATTGTGCATCCGTTGCTGCCGGATGCCCGGGTGCTCGACCTCTGCGCGGGCAGCGGAGCGCTCGGGCTCGAAAGCCTTTCGCGCGGCGCGGCAGAATGCGACTTCGTGGAGCAGTCGCCCAAGGTGTTGCGGGTGTTGCAGGACAACATCGCCTTGGTAGGTGGTCATCCGGGCGCGCAGGTACACCGGGACGAAGCCACGCGGTTCGTGGCCGGTCTCGATGCGGGACGATACGACATCGCCTTCGCCGACCCGCCATACGCCTCCGAGGTCGCGTTGCGCTTGGCGGAGCTATGGATAGCGGTGCCTTTTGCCACCGTGTTCGCGGTGGAACATTCGTCGGCGACGGTAATGCCGGCCATCGGTGAAACCCGACGGTACGGGGCCACCGCGTTGACCTTCTTTCGTGCCCTCTCGTGATGTCGTCCACTCCATCACCGACCGCAGGTTCGTCCTCCTCGGACAGCCGTACGCCGTTGCTCGCCCTGTATGCGGGCTCGTTCGATCCGATCACGCACGGCCACGACGATCTCATCAAGCGCACGTTGACGTTCGCTGACCGGCTGATCGTGGCGGTGGCCAACAACGTCAACAAGCAACCATTGTTTTCGGTCGATGAACGCATCGGTTTCATTCGCGATGTGGTCGGTGATGACCCGCGCATCGAAGTACGGTCGTTCAGCGGCCTGCTCGTCGATTTCGCGCGCGAGACTGGTGCCCGCGTCAACGTGCGCGGTCTGCGAGCGGTGAGCGACTTCGAGTATGAGTTTCAGATCGCCCTGATGAACCGTCACCTGTATCCCGATCTCGAGACGGTCTTCATGACGCCCTCGCTGGACACCACCTACATCAGCTCGAGCATGGTGCGCGAGGTGGCGCGGTTTGGTGGCAACGTGACGGGGTTGGTGCATCCGCTGGTGGCCGAGGCCATGGAGCAGCGGTACGCGGCGCTGCGTCGAGGTGACGCATGAGCGGCGTCGGGCAGGGAGCATCAGCGGCATCGGCGGCGTTTCTCGAGTCGCTGCACGCCCGGGCCGGTGCCAAGCCGCGCACCATTCTGTTTCCCGAAGCGACGGATATTCGCACGGTGCAGGCCGTCATCAAGCTGCAGAAGCTGCGGTCCGTAGTGCCGGTCCTGGTGCGCCGCAGTGACGCCGCCACGGGGGTGACGCCCACGTCGGGTACCGTGCTCGATCCCCTGACCGATCCTCGCCATGAGCGGGTGGTGGCGCACCTGCTGGCCCGGCGCGGTGACAAGGGGTTGGTGCGGGAAGACGCCGAGCGTCTCGCCCGCGATCCCCTGTACTTCGCCGACTCCCTGGTGGCGATGGGCGAAGCCGATGGGTGCGTGGCCGGCGCGGTGCACACCACGGCTGATGTGTTGCGGGCTGCGCTGTGGACGATCGGCGCAGCCAGCGGGGTGCGCAATGTGTCTTCGTCGTTCTACCTGATCGTACCGCCGTTTCGCAGTGGGGAAGGTGAGGTGCTCACGTTCACCGACTGCGCGGTGATTCCCGATCCCAATGCGCGACAGCTGGCCGATATTGCGCTATCGGCGGCTGCAGACCGCCGACGAATTGTGGGCGACGAGCCGCGCGTGGCGTTTCTTTCTTACAGCACCATGGGCAGTGCAGACGGCCCGTCGGTGAGTAAGGTGCGTGAAGCGGTGGCCTTGGTGCGGGCCGCGGCCCCATCCCTGGTGGTGTCGGGGGAGTTGCAGGTGGATGCTGCCCTGATCGGTGACATTGCCCGCCGCAAGGCGCCCGGCGAAGCGGCCGGCGGGGTAGCCAATGTGCTGGTGTTTCCGTGCCTCGACGCGGGTAACATCGCGTACAAGCTGACCCAGCGGTTGGCAGGCGGTACGGCCATCGGGCCCATCTTGCAAGGGTTGGCCAGACCCTGCAGTGACTTGTCCCGGGGGGCCACGGCAGACGACATTGTGCATGTCGCCGCGATCACGGCCCTCCAGGCCGCGGACGCCGCTCCCTGAATCCTTCAGTCTGCGAGCACGAAATGAGCTTCACACTGGACCGCGCAGATGATGTGCTGACGGTGACGGTCGACGGCCAGCTGATCGTGACCAACCGGCAGGAATTCAAGCAGGCGATCCTCGACGCCGCGGATCAGGGCGTGCGCATCGTCATCGTCGACTTCACGCACACCGGCTACATCGACAGCTCAGGGTTGGGTGCGCTGGTCTCGCTGAGCCGACGCCTGCGCGATGTGGGCGGTGATCTCCGTTTGGTCGGGCTCAATGACGACCTGCGGACGCTCTTCGAGCTGACTCGGCTTGATGCGCTCTTTCCGCTGTTTCCGTCGCGTGCCGACGCCCTCGCCTCGCGCTGATTGGTGGCCAGTCGACTCGCCCCGGCTGCACACCCCCGGACGGACGATGGCGCGCCCGTGCTCACGCCGTTCGTGTCAGCTGACGTGGAATGTGATCCGGTGAAGCACATGTCGCGGTGTTGGGTGCTGTCGTCCGAACTCACGGTGATTCCGCCGGTGGTGGAGGACATTGTCACTCTGTGCCGCGATGCCGGGTTTTCTTCCAAGCAGTGTGGGTTGAATGTGCCGGTGGCGGTCACCGAAGCGATGGCCAATGCGATTCTGCGGGGCAATGACAGCGACGCCACGCGACACGTGGAAATCACGGTCGACGTGGACGAGCAGCGCCTGGTCGTGGACGTGTGCGATGAGGGTGAGGGCTTCGATCTCCAGCAGCTCCAGCAATCGCCCGACGACGCCGACTGGTTTGAGCGTGAGCATGGCCGCGGCGTGTTTCTGATGCGGAACCTGATGGACCACATCGAAAACGCCCGTCGCGATGGCCAGTGCGGTCATCGTCTCCGTCTCGTGCTGTATCGCGCATGAACGAGGTCGCAGCCCTTCTGGCCGCGTTTCTCGAGGCCACTGGGCGGCAGGCGGCCATCTGGGAACGACGTGAAGGTTCGGTGGCGCCCACCCTGCTTGGGGCGTCGTCGAGCGTGTTTGCCGAACGCACCACCTCCTGCGCGCAGGCCTGGGACGTCGCGTCGTGGGCCCGTTCGCATCAACTGCACGCGCAGCTGGTGAACACCGGCGAAAGTGTGGGCTGGTTGTTCGTCGAGGCCGACGAGACGGTGGCCCTGCAAGCCGCGGCGGGTGGGCCGGCGGCCGATGTTGATCGCCTGCTGGGACGCCTGCTACCCCTGGTGCGGCGCATCACGCGCGAGCGCGACGGTGCCACGCGCGAGCTGGCTGAGCGCTACGAGGAGATCAACCTCCTCTATGCGATCGGAGAGTTGCTGGGCGGTACCAC
>NZ_DASWXE010000015.1:0-12107 GCF_036405635.1 Gemmatimonas sp.
GAGGAAGCCTGACATCAACACCGAGGAAGTGACATGACACCAATGCTCGTCATGGCCGCCCTGTTGCAGGCGGCGCAGCCCGCAGCGGCCCAGCCGGCCCCGGCGCAGGGCACCCGTCTCGTGATCACGCCGGCCGAGCCGGTGGTGGTCGCTGAGGATACCCTGCGATTGCAGGCACGGGTGGTGGATGCATCGGGCCAGCCCGTGTCGGCGGCGCAGATCCGCTTCGTGGCGGCGGGTGGTGTATTCGAAGGCCGCGTCGATCCCGATGGTCTCGTGCGCTCTGGCTCGACAGGCACGTTGCCGGTGACGGTGGTGGCGCAGATTCCGGGTTTTGCCGCGCTCACGCAGCGTGTGGAAGTGCGCATGGTGCCGGGGCCTGCAGCGACGATTACCGTGGATGCCCCGACGCGCATGGTGGCCGGTCAGCGTGTGGTGCTGGCGCCCATCGTGAAGAGCGCGGGTGGTGATGTGCGCCGTGACCGTGTGGTGTGGACGAGCAGCAATCCGACGGCGGTCAGTGTGAACGCGGATGGCCTGGTGGAAGCCAAGGCGATGGGACGCGCCACACTCACCGGTCGGGTCGATCGGGCCACGACCACGGTGGCGGTGGATGTGGTCGCGTCGCGTGTGGCATCCATTGCCATGTCGCCATCGTCGCGTGAAGCGCGCACGGGTGATGTGATCCGGTTTGCCGTCACGGCGAAAGACGCTGCCGGTAAGACGATCACGGGTGTCACGCCGAGCTACAGCTTCAGTCCCGGTCAGGGCATCATCGACCGGGATGGTGCGTTCACGGGCTACGAGGGTGGTACCTACGTGGTGACAGCCACGCTGGGCACGCAGAGTGCGCAGGCCGTGGTGCGTCTCACGCCGCGTGATGTGCGCCGGCCGGCCACGGTGGTCGGACGCTTGCCGCGCATGAAGTTCACCACCGAAGAAGTGTGGCTGCATCCGACGCGCGAGATCGCGTATCTGGGCACCGGCTCTGGTGGTGATCGCATGTACACCATCGACATCACCGACAAGACCAAGCCGGTGGTGACCGATTCGCTCGTCGAGAATACGCGACGTGTGAACGACATCATGACGACGCCCGATGGCAAGCACATGGTGTTCACGCGCGAGGGCGCGAGCGATCGCAAGAACGGCATCGTCATAGCTTCACTGGAAGATCCGCTGCACCCCAAGAAGTGCGCCGACTTCACCGACGGCCTGACGGGCGGTGTGCACTCCACGTTCGTGTACAAGCAGGAGAAGTTCGGTACGCATGTGTACCTCACCAACGATGGTACGGGTGCGTTCCACATCATCGACATCAGCGACCCGTGTGCGCCCAAGACGGCGTCGGTATGGAAGACGCCGCGCCCGGATGCAGGTCGTTCGCTGCATGACGTGGATGTGCAGGATGGCCTCGCATATCTGAGCTACTGGAATGACGGGCTGGTCATCCTCGACATCGGCAATGGTGTGAAGGGTGGTTCGCCGGCCAATCCGCAGTTGGTGTCGCAGTACAAGTACGACCTGAACGACATGTACCGGCAGGTGGAGGCGGCGGGTGGCCCGGGCTTCATTCGCGGCACGCACACCGCCTGGCGCCACAACAACTACGTGTTCATCGCCGACGAAGTCTTCCCGGCGGCGCCGGTAAAGGGTGCGAAGGATGCATCGGCTGGTCGTGCGTACGGTCGTCTGCAGGTGATCGATGTGTCGGATATCGCCAAGCCCAAGAGCGTGGCGTTCTACGAGCCCGAGTTCGGTGGCGTGCACAACGTATGGGTGGCCGGTGACACGCTGTATATGGGCGCGTACAACGCCGGATTCCGCGCCTTTGATATTTCGGGTGAGTTGCGCGGCGACCTGCGCGCGCAGCAGCGCGAGATGGTCCACGTGCACACGGCCGATCTCGATGGTTTCGTGAAGAACGCCGCCATGACGTGGGGCGTGGTGGTGCGCAACGGCCTGGCGTATGTGAACGACATGTACAACGGCCTCTGGATCGTGCGGATGGAACCCAAGCCCGATCCCAAGAAGAGCGCAATCGTACCGTGAGGATGTGATGTATCGTCTGACTGATCGACAGATCCGCCGGTTTGCCACGATGGCCACGGCGGTGGTGTCCGCCGCCGTGAGCGGCCTCAACGACGCGGGTGCCCAGCCGGCACCCGCGTCGTTGTCTTCCGGGGTCGCCGCGCCCACACGCACCTATCGTGCGCTGGTGGCCTCGGAGTCCGTTGACCGTGTGGCCGTCATCGAGTTCGGGCCGCAGGGCGCGAAGATGGTGAGCGAACACGAGGTAGGTGTGATGCTCGCCGATCCCGATGGTCCGCACGGTCTTGCCGTCACGCCCGATGGTGCGAACTACTATGTGACCACCGCACATGGCACGCCGTACGGTGTGCTGTGGAAGTTCGACACGCGCACCAACACCTATCAGGGGCAGGTGATGCTGGGGAATTTCCCGGCCACGCTGCAGGTGAGTCCCGATGGGCGCCTCATCGTGGTCGTGAATTTCAATCTGCACGGCGAGATGGTGCCCTCGGACGTGTCGGTGGTGCGCGCCGACAGTCTGCAGGAGATCGCGCGCATCACCACCTGCGCGATGCCGCATGGATCGCGCATGAACCGCGCAGGCACGAAGCACTATTCGGTGTGCATGATGGACGAGCAGCTCGTGGAGATCGATCTCGACGGCTTGCAGGTGTCACGGCATTTCCTGGTCACGAAGGGTGCCGAGCAGGGCATGAATGGTGCGCCGGCCACGCGTACCGCGGCGGCAGGTCATGCTGGGCATGACATGAGTGGACACGGGCTCGCGCAGCCCGCGGCGGGCAGCACCACCTGCTCGCCGACGTGGGCGCAGCCTTCACCCGACGACCGCACGGTATGGGTGGCATGCAATGGCACGAGCGACCTGGTGGAGATCGATGTGGCCACGTGGCGCATGCGTCGCCGCATTCCGGCTGGCAACGGCGTGTACAATCTCGCCATCACGCGCGACGGCAAGCGTCTCGTGGCTACCAACAAGCGCGGCCAGAGTGTGTCCATCATCGACGCGGTGAGTGGCGCCACGCTCGCCACGCTGCCAACGCAGCGCCGGGTGGTGCATGGCGTGGCCATCACGACCGATGACCGCTACGCCTTTGTAAGCGTCGAGGGCGTGGGCAGTGAGCCCGGCACCGTCGAGATCATTGATCTCGTTGCGCTCAAGACGGTTGCGCGCGTGGACGTCGGCCAGCAGGCAGGTGGTATCGACGTGGTGCCTTGAACAGCGGGGGGAACACAGATTCCGCAGATCAAACAAACAAAAGCACAGATCAGACTCGCCACGAATTCAAGCTCTTTCTCGTGGTTCGCGGTATCTGTGCTTTTGTAGTTCCAGATCTGTGTGATCTGTGTTCCCCCCGCTGTTGCAGCCGTTCAGACCGCCGACAGCTGCCCGTACGTGCGCTCGACGTAGTCATTCAGGATCACGAGGAACTCGGCCACGATGTGCTCGCCCTTGAGCGTCGTGAACAGCTTGCCGTCCACGTACACCGGTGCCTTGGGCTCTTCGAACGTACCGGGCAGCGAGATGCCGATGTTGGCGTGCTTCGATTCGCCAGGGCCGTTCACCACGCAGCCCATCACGGCCACCTTCATCTCCACCACGCCGGGACGCGATTCACGCCAGACGGGCATCTGTTCGCGCAGATAGCCCTGAATGTCTTCGGCCATGCGCTGGAAGAACGAGCTGGTGGTACGGCCACAGCCCGGGCACGCGGTCACCTGCGGGGCGAACGAGCGCAAACCCAGTGACTGCAGGATCTGCTGCGCCACGAACACTTCTTCGCGGCGATCACCACCCGGCTTCGGCGTGAGTGACACGCGAATGGTGTCGCCGATGCCTTCGGACAACAGGACGGCCAGCGCCGCCGAGGACGCGATCACGCCCTTGTTGCCCATACCGGCCTCGGTGAGGCCTAGGTGTAGCGGGTAGTCGCAGCGCGCCGCGAGACGGCGATAGCACTCCACCAGGTCGGGCACGACCGAGATCTTCGCGCTCACGATGATCTTGTCGTGCGCGAGCCCCACTTCCTCGGCCAGCGTCGCCGAACGCAGCGCACTCTCGAGCATTGCGTCCATATAGACATCCTTCGCATCACGCGGCGTGGCCGAGTTGGCGTTGGCGTCCATCATCTGTGTGAGCAGATCCTGATCGAGCGAACCCCAGTTCACGCCGATGCGCACCGGCTTGTCGTGCTCGATGGCGGCCTGCACGATGGTGGTGAAGTTCGCGTCGCGATGCTTCGACCCCACGTTGCCCGGATTGATGCGGTACTTGTCGAGCGCGGCGGCGGCGGTCGGATACTTCGTGAGCAGCAGGTGGCCGTTGTAGTGGAAGTCGCCGATGAGCGGCACATCCAGGCCGCGATCATCGAGGCGCTGCCGGATCTCGGGCACCGCCTTGGCCGCCTCATCGTTGTTGACCGTGATGCGCACCTTCTGCGATCCGGCCTCGAACAGTGCCGCCACCTGGTCGGCCGTACCGGCTGCATCGGCCGTGTCGGTATTGGTCATCGATTGCACGACCACCGGCGATCCCGAGCCTACGGGGACACCACGCACGCGCACCGTGACGGAGGGGCGGCGGCGGCCGAATTCGCTGACTGATGACACGATCCTGAAACCCTGTTGAGAGTGAGTACCGTAAGCTAGCGCGTGCTCCCGGGCTCCCCCAAGTTCCAGATCATGACAGACCCCTCCCAGCCATCATCGGATGACACATCGCCCGATGAACTCGCGCCCACACCGGTCCCACCTGCCGCACCCGCGGCCCGCCGTTCGTTTTTCCGGCGTCATTGGCTGCTCACTACGCTGGTCGTGCTTATCGGCCTGCCAGTGATCGGCGTCGCCGCCTGGTCGGCTGTAGCCATGTCCTGGAGTTACTCCAGTGGCAAGCGTGCCGGCTACGTGCAGAAGATTGCCCGAAAGGGGTATGTCTGTAAGACGTGGGAGGGGACACTTTATACGGATATCGCCCGTGGTTTCCGGTCTGACAGCTTCACCTTCACGGTACGCAGCGACTCAGTGGCTCATGCCATCGAGGCGCTCAGCGGAGAACGTGTGGCGGTCCACTACGAGCAACATGTCGGAATCCCGACATCCTGCTTCGGAGAAACGGAGTACTTCGTCACGGGCGTGGAAAGGATCCCTGATTGAGATCAGGGGTTGTAGGGCTGCGTCACATCAATTCAACACTCTGGAGGAAAGCATGAAGCGTGCACTGCGTATGTTCGGACTGGCGGCGGCAATCGCTGCCCCTGCGGCGCTATCGGCGCAGGCCAGCTCTGACAAGCCGGTGTCGTTTGGCGTTAGCGGTGGCCTGTCGCTCCCGATGAGCGATCTTGGCGATGCCGCAGAGTCGGGATTCACCGCTGCCGGTCACATCTACTTCAAGCCGGCCTCCATGGCATCGCTCGGCTTTCGTGGCGATGTCAGCTACGACCGCTGGACGACGAAGTTCAGTGATGATGTCAACCTCCGGAGCCTGGGTTTTGTTGCCAACGCGCTCTACAGCGTGAACTCATCCAGCATGGTGAAGCCGTACCTGCTTGGCGGTGTGGGCATGTTCAACTCCAAGGCCAGCGTCGATCTGGGGAGCACCTCGGGAGATACCGAGAGCTCCAACGATCTGGGTATCCAGGTGGGTGGTGGTCTGCGCTTCCAGCTTTCCGGATTCTCCACGTTCCTCGAAGCCAAGTACGTGAACGTCTTCGGTGATGGAGACGCGAGCGCGAAGTGGGTGCCGATCACGTTCGGTATCCGATTCTGATTTCACGGATGGGCGGGCAATGCCCTGTGCGCCTCGTGCGCGCAGGGCATTTGTCTTGTCGCGTCCCTTGAAGGACAACGAGGTCTTCATGTTGCATCGAACATCCCGCACGGTTCGCGCTCTTGGCGTGGCCCTGCTGGCGAGCGCCGCTCTCGCCCCGCGTGAACCACTTGGTGCCCAGGGATCGCTGCGCGAACAGACGCGCACCACCAGTGGACCCGACCACATCATCGCGATCAATCCATTCCTGCCGCTGCTCGGCTACTTCCAGGGCGAATACGAGCAGCGCATCAGACCCAACGTATCGTTTGCGTTGGCCGGCTCTTACGTCCGGTTCGACGACTACTACACCAACGTCGACGCCAAACTCCGTCTGTATCCCCAGGAGCGCGCGCTGCACGGGCTGGGCCTGTCGGGAGGGCTCGGGTACGGCGCTATCCGCCGCAAGGACACGCTGTGCGACATCATCAGCGAGAACTGCCAGCGTGATAACACCACCGAATCGGCACCGACCTTCTCGGTCGAGGGTCAGTACCAGTGGTTGCTCGGTACATCGCAATCAACAGCCGTTACCATCGGCGGTGGTATCAAGCGCTATTTCATTGCCGAGGAGCGCAGCAAAGGCATTCAGCGTGTGATGCCGACGATGCGTCTCACCATCGGCTACGCATTCTGAGGCGAGGTCAGACTTGCCAACTGACATGAAAAAGGGGGCGCGTGCTGATGCACGCGCCCCCTTTTTTCTTGCTCAGGCGATCAGAACTTGAGCGAAAGACCCGCGTGCAGGAGCGGGATGTCGCCGATACCGATCTGGCCGTTGAGGCCGAGCTTCGAGCCGAACCAGTAGCGCGCGCCGCCCTGAATGCCGAAGCCGGTGTCCGTATCGCTGCCATCGACGTTGTAAGCCGCCGGAACGTTCGAATCCCAGGACACGCGGATGATGCCGACGCTGGCGCCCGCATACAGGTCGAGCTTGGGCTGCGAGGCGATCGGGAAGTGCACGTTACCGATGGCCATGAACGGCATCACCGAGTTGCTCGCCTTGAACGTACCATACGTTTCGCTGTCGCTCTGGTAGCCAACGAAGCCGCCGATACCCAGCGTGGCCTTGCCGATCGGGAGAATGCCCCATTCGGCCTGCACACCGACACCCGAGCCGTTGTAATCACCGCCGGTCATGAAATTGACCGTGCCAACGCGGTCACCCTTCGCGAACTGGGCCGATGCGGTAAGGGGCAGCGCAGCCACCAGTGCGGCGGCAGCGGCGAAACGAGCGAAACGAGCGATCATGCACTTCTCCTGAAACGTGAGAGGAGTTCGGTCTTGCCGTGTGATGTGAACGTAAAGAAGCGGGCGGCAGCGCCCACCACAATCAATGATGTCGAAGGCACGTCACGGCAAGGGGACGCGCCCGATGGCATCTACGTGAGAGCCCACCCCGAGGGGTGGGATAGGTCAGCCACTCCCCGTACGGAGGATGCCCACAATCTGGTTTCATGTGGACGTCATGTCGTTGACCCCCCGCACAGTGGTTGTGCCGGATGGTGGAAATGAGGGACGGCATTGCGAGCTCATGCAATGCCAGCGCCTTACTCGCCCAGTGGGTGGATTTGTCACCATCCACCTCAAAACGAAGGGGCCCGCACGAATGCGAGCCCCCGGGAAATACCTGCTCGAGAGTACCGGCCCACGCCGGTACACTCACTTTGAACGATCAGTACGCGGTCGTGCTGAGTGCCGACAGCCGTGACGTCAGTGCTTCCACTTCACCCGTGGTCAGGGTGCGCGGCAGCTGCTTCGAGCCCGTCACCGTGAACTTGCCCGCTTCGTCCACCGTCAGCATGCGCTGTTCTGTGCGGCCATCGGCGTAGGTGATGTTCGCCGTGACCACCGACGCGTCGGCCGCCTGCGACAGCACGGTGCGGCTGTGGAACTGGCCCTTCACTTCTTCGTCGAGGATCATCGTGCGGCCTTCCACAGAGCGCGTCATCGTCTGCGTGAGCTTCACGTCGCCCTTCGCCACCACCTTCACCTTCGTCTCTGGTGCGGAGGCCGAAGCGAGTGCGGGCTTACCGGTCCAGAACTCCATCGAGTTGAAGACCACCATGTCCAGAAGACCCGTCACGCCGTACACCGGCAGGATCACGCCCGTGGCCAGGAAGAACAGTTCCTGCGCCCACTTGCCGCCGATGTTCTTGTTGTAGTTGTACAGCTTGCGCGTGAGCGGGAAGCTCGCGAAGCAAGCCGTGTTCGACACCAACGTGACGCCCATCAGGCCGGCGAGTACGAAATTGCGGGGATTCAGGCGACGCATCCGGTAAGCTCCTTGGCGTTTGCAGGTCTTGGCTCGTGCGATGATCTCATCATCACGGCGCGCCAAACTTCGTGAATCCCCACACTGGCGTCAATGCAGCCATGCGTGAACAACACTCCCGCTCGCCAGACCGCTGTAATGTCGCGTCTAGGTGTCGGTGGACCCGCGCAGAAGTCCCAGTAACGGTGCAATCTCGTCGAGGTGGTCGACCGTGACCGTCGCACCTGCGGCACGCAGTCGCGCAGGGGCCACCAGTTCGGCATACCCAATCACCACCATGCCAGCGGCCACCGCCGCCTGCACACCGAGTGGGCTATCCTCGACGGCAACGGTCTGCGCTGGAGCCGCTCCAAGTGCACGGGCCGCGTGCAGGTACACATCGGGTGCCGGCTTGGGGCGGCCCACATCGAGGCTCGAGAACCGCCGGTTCACGAAGCGATCGGCGAGCCCCGTGGTGCCGAGCGTGGTCTGCATCTTGGCCTGTTCGCCATTGGACGCGACTGCGTACGGGATGCGTGCCGCATCGAGCTGGTCGAGCAACGCCACGATGCCGGGCACCGCGGTCACGTCACGGGCGAGTTCCACCGACACAGCGGCATGAAAACGCGGCAACAGCTCGTCCGGCGCGGGCCGGCCGAACTGTTCGCCGACGATTTCGAGGCAACGCGCCATGGAGTTGCCGAGGTAGGTGGCGAGTGACTGCTCGGTGGTGGTGGGCAGGCCGAGTTCAGTCAGCAACCTCGCCCACACACCATTGGTGATACGCTCACTGTCCACCAACACGCCGTCGCAATCGAACACCACACCTTCGAGCTGTGCGACGAGTGTCGTACCAGCCACCATCTCCGACCTTGTGCTCATGCCGATGCGGCGAGACTGGCGCGCGCCTGCTCGACTTGACGCGCCACCGCATTGGGGCCCGTGCCACCATCGATATCGCGCGCCGCGAGCGACGCTTCGGCACCCAATGCCTCGCGCGCATCATCGCCAAACAGCGCATGGGCCTTGGTGAACGCCTCGGCCGGAATCTCGGTCATCTCGATGCCCGCTTCCTCCGCCTGTCGCACCAGCGAACCCACCGCGCCGTGTGCTTCACGGAACGTGGCGCCCTTCTTCACGAGGTAGTCGGCGAGATCGGTGGCCATCATGGCGCTCGACACCGCGTTGCGCATGCGATCGCGATTGAAACGCAGTTCACTGATCGCACCGGCCATGGCCGGCAACACGAGGAACAGCAGGTCCACCGCGTTGAACAGCGCGCGCTTGTCGTCCTGCAGGTCCTTGCTGTAGCCACTCGGCAAGCCCTTGATTGTGCCCAGCAGCGAGACGAGATCACCCAGCACGCGCGCACCGGACCCACGCGCGAGTTCGAACACATCGGGATTGCGCTTCTGCGGCATCATGCTGCTGCCGGTGGAGAAGCCGTCGCCGAACTTCACGAAGCCGAATTCACTCGAGCCGTAGATGATGAGATCTTCGGCAATGCGCGAGCAGTGCACGGCGGTCATCGTGCACGCAAACAGCGTCTCGGCCACGAAGTCGCGGTCGCCCGTGGCATCGATGGAATTGGGCGAGATGGCCGCGAAGCCCAGCGTGTCCTTGATGAGTGTGCGCGGGATCGGAAACGCCGAACCGGCAATGGCACCCGAGCCAAGGGGCAGCGTGGCGGTGCCACGTGCGGCGTTGGCGAGACGCGTGCGATCGCGATCGAGCGGCCAGAAGTGCGAAAGCAGCCAATGCGTGCCGCTCACCGGCTGTGCGCGCTGCAGGTGCGTGTACGCCGGCAGGATCGCATCGGTGAGCGTCTCGGCCTGCGTGAGCAGCGCCTGCTGCAGTTCGCGGATGGCGACATCGAGCTTCTGGCACGCGTCCATGGTCCACAGGCGCGAGGCCGTGGCCACCTGATCGTTGCGCGAGCGGCCGGTGTGCAACTTGGACGCCACCGTACCGGCTTCCTCGTGCAGCAACCGATCGATCATGGTGTGGATGTCTTCATCCGTCGCGACGGGCTGCGCGCCATCGGCAATGCGCTGCGCCACGCGATCGAGCCCCTGCTGCAGCGCGAGGCTTTCGTCCTGGGTGAGCACGCCGGCCTGACCCAGTCCAGCAGCCCATGCCTGAGAGAGGCGCACATCATGCGGCCAGAGACGGAAGTCGGTCCCGATGGACCGATTGATGGCGTCGAGCAGCGGCGAAGGGCCACCGGCAAATCGGCCGCCCCACAGCTTGTGGGTGCCGCCGGCAGATTCGGATGAAGAAGAGGCAGTCATGGCGCGGAAATCTAGCGATCGATGTAGGTGCGCAGCTTCCGGAGCACGCGCTCACGGCCTTCGGTGCTGCGGCAGATGATGAGGACCGTGTCGTCACCGGCAATCGTGCCCGCGACGTCGGGCCATTCGAGCTGGTCGAGCGCCTCGGCGACCGGCTGTGCGCCGGACTTCATAGTGCGGGCCACGACCAGCACCTGCACACCCTCCACGTCCACGAGCAGCTCGGGGAGCATGCGCTCGAGACGGGCCACGTCCTGGTCCACGCTGCCGTTTTCAGGGAAGGCATATCGCGCGCGCCCCTGGCCGTCGGGAATGCGGGCCAGGCGCAGTTCGCGCAAATCACGCGAGAGGGTGGACTGCGTGACGTCCCAACCTCGCTTTGCGAGTTGTCGTCGCAGCTCCTCCTGGCTCGCCACGGCGTGGGCCGCGACGATTTCGCGAATGGTCTGCTGCCGCTCTCGCTTGTCTGACAACGGAATCTCCGGAATCGGGACTCAGGGCACCCGGGGGGCGATTGACAGCACCCCACTGCAAAATTATGCATACATTGTGCATAGTATGCCGGTCCTTATGCAACCGTCTTCCGTTTCATCGAACGTGCCCGACTCGTCTTCAATGCCGACCTATCGTGTGGGGGTGCTGGGTGCCTCCGGCTACTCCGGGCGCGAGCTGTGCGCGCTCGTTCTCGGCCATCCTCAGCTCTCGCTCGCCTTCGCCACGGCGCATAGCCAGCGTGGCACCACGCTGCGCGTGCGTGCCGGCGGCACAGTGCATGACATCCCGCTGATCGGACCGGAAGAGGCCGATCTGGCGGGGGCGGACCTGGTGTTCGCCGCGTTGCCGCATGGCGCATCGGCTGAGTGGGTGGCCAGGGTCATCGCGGCAGGTGCGCGGGTGGTGGATCTGTCGAGCGACCTGCGCCCGGGCCACGGTGGTACGGCGCATGGGTTGCCAGAGGGCGTGCCGGCCGATGCCCCCTATGGATTGCCGGAGCTGTTCCGGGAGCCAATCCGGAACGCGCGCGTGGTGGCCAACCCCGGGTGCTACGCGACGAGTGTGCTTGTCGCGCTGGCTCCGCTCGCCAAGGCGGGGCTCATCGCGCCGGGTGCTGCCGTGAACATCGCGGCGGCCAGCGGCATCAGCGGGGCGGGGGCATCGCCCAAGCTCGAGTACCTGTTCGCCGAGGTGACGGAGAACTACCGCGCATATGGGGTGGGCAATTCACACCGTCACCTGTTCGAGATGCGGGATACGATGTCGCGACTGGGTGCTGATTGCGACCTGTTGTTCACGCCCCACCTGCTCCCGGTGGATCGGGGCATCCTGTCCACGATCACGGTTCCGCTTTCTCGTTCGCTGAGCGATCCGCTCGAGCCATATCGCGCAATGTTCGCTGACGAACCGTTCGTCGAACTCACGAAGGGTTTGCCGGCACTGGCCGATGTACAACATCGCAACGTCGTGCGCATTGGCGCCGTTTCACCAACCGGGATGCGTCAGCCGACGCTGCTCGTGTTCAGCGCGATCGACAATCTCGTGAAGGGTGCGGCGGGGCAGGCGGTGCAGAACGCGAATCTCATGCTGGGATTGCCGGAAGCTGCTGGGTTGCAGCGATAGGCGGTTTTGGGTCGCGGGGGTGCGGGTTTGGGGGTGAACCACCGGGTTCCGGGACGCGAGTTGCGGGTCGCGAGCCCGTCACCTGGAACAC
>NZ_DASWXE010000016.1:0-11275 GCF_036405635.1 Gemmatimonas sp.
GGCGCACCCGCCTTGCGGATGCGGAATTCCTTGTGGCTGTCGCGCTGCTGGTCCTTCATGGCGTCGATGAGCTTCGACGCTTCGGCGTTGTTGCCGGCCTTCACGGCTGTGCGCATCTTGCCCACCGTTTCGATGAACACCTTCATGCCCGCCTTGTAGTCGGCCACGAACTTGGCCTGCTGGGCGGCGGGCACCTGCGCCTTCTTCTCGGGATCCAGCGCCATGGCTTCCTTGGCGTTGGTCTCGATGATGTCGAGCTGCTTCAGGGTGGCGGCGTTCTTGCTGGGATCATCGATCTGGCGACCGACGGCTTTGAAGGCGGTGTTGATGGCGGCCATCTTCTTGCCCAGCGGCGTCTTCTCGTCGTCCTGGAAACGGAAGGCGGCCTGGGTCAGGGCAAGCGCGAGCACGCAGAGGGTGCCGATCTGACGAACTCGAAGGTTCATGGCGGGTGGGAAAGTCCGAGGGAAGAAAACCGGGCGTCTGGCCCGGACACTCCGGCCAGGAGAGCCTTTCTGGCCGCGGGTGCACTGCTTGGCGGTAACTACGTGCGAACGGCGTCGTTCGCTGTCGGGTGCCGCCTCGCTGTGCGGAAATACCGTCCAGCCCACCTCGTGTTCCAGCTGGCGGAGGGTCGTACGACTGGGATCGCCTCCAGTACGGCCCACCCGTTTCATGCCAGCAAATCTCCCGCACATTGCGTACTATCCCCAGCCAGTACAGTCACATCTGTGACATCGCACGGCCTTGTCCCACCCTCCTAGGCCGGTGCCGTTTCCCGGATCCCTCCGCCGTCATGTCCGAGACCCAGAAGGCGCCAGATCGGCGCAATTTCGTCACCAAGGTCGCCTCGATTGTCGTGGGCGGCCTCATTTCCGTGGTGGCACCCGTCGCGGGCCTGCTCACCTTCCTCGATCCGCTGCGCCGCAAGTCCGATACGCGTGGCCTGGTGCGCATCACCTCTCTGGCTTCGCTCCCGGAAAACGGCGAGCCGCGCAAGTTCCCGGTGCTCGACACGCTGGTGGATGCGTGGAACAAGACGGAGAACGTGCCGGTGGGTTCCGTCTATGTGCAGAAGACGGGGCCTGACACGGTGCGTGTGCTCAACTCGGTGTGCCCGCACCTGGGGTGCTCGGTGGGTTACCGCGCGACGACGCAGGGTTATTTCTGCCCGTGTCACAAGAGCGCCTTCGCGATCGACGGCAGCATCGCCGACCCGAAGAGCCCGAGCCCGCGGGCGATGGACGAGCTGACGGCTGAAGTGCGCGACGGCGAAGTCTGGGTGCGATTCCAGAACTTCCGCAAAGGCTCCCCCGACAAGATCGCCGTCTGATGGCCGACACATCCAACTCGCCGTCCGAGCCGGGATCAAAGCTCCAACAGGCCGAGCGGTGGCTCGACAACCGGACCGGCTTCAAGGGACTGCTGCACGAGGTGCTGTTCGAGAACGTGCCGGGCGGTTCCCGCTGGCGGTACGTGTGGGGCAGCACGCTGTCGTTCTTCTTCGTGGTGCAGGTCATCACGGGCACGTTCCTGTGGATGTCGTACAGCCCGAGCACGCAGTCGGCGTGGGAAAGCGTGTACTTCATTCAGCACCAGATGTGGGGCGGCTGGTTCCTGCGCGGGTTGCACCACTTCGTGGCCCAGGCGATGACGGTGTTGCTGGTCTTGCACCTCATGCAGGTCATCATCGATGGCGCGTACAAAGCGCCACGTGAGGTGAACTACTGGTTTGGGGTGGTGCTGCTGTTGCTCATTCTGGCGTTGTCACTCACGGGCTACCTGCTGCCGTGGGACCAGAACGGGTATTGGTCGACGGCGGTGTCCACGAACCTGGTAGGCATGAGTCCCATCGTGGGCCAGGCGGCGCAAACAGTGGTCGTGGGTGGTGCCAACTACGGACACCAAACGCTCTCACGATTCCTGGCATTGCACGCGGGCGTGATTCCAGGGGTGATCATCCTGTTCATCGTGGGACATGTGTACCTGTTCCGTCGCCACGGGATCACGCCGGCCAAGCCGCTCAAGGGTCCGGACGAGGGCTTCTGGCCGGAGCAGATTCTCAAGGACGTGGTGGCCTGCCTGGCGGTGCTGCTGGTGGTGCTGTTCTTCGTGGTGCGTGAACATGGCGCGCCCCTCGGTGCGCCGGCTGACCCTGCCGAACAGTTCTCGGCGGCGCGCCCCGAGTGGTACTTCCTGTTCCTGTTCCAGATGCTCAAGTACTTCCCGGGCAAGACGGAGATCATCGGCGCGATCATTCTGCCGACGCTGTTGCTCCTGACGCTCGCGGCGATGCCGATCATCGGGAAGTGGCGCCTGGGTCATCGGTTCAACCTGGGCTTCATGGGCGTGATGCTGGGCGGCGTGGTGCTGCTCACCTGGCAGGCCATGGCGGCCGACAAGAACGACGTGGAGTTCCAGGCAGCCAAGGCCACGGCCAAGCGCGATGCGGCCCGTGCGGTGGAACTCGCCAATGGCGGTGTGCCCATCACGGGTGCGCTGTCACTGATGCGCGATGACGCCTACACGCGTGGCCCGCGCATCTTCTCGCAGAACTGCTCGTCGTGCCACCGCTTCGATGGCCATGATGGCCTGGGCAGTCCCCTGCCCAAGGACTCCATCTCCGGTTCCGACCTCAAGGGTTTCGGTTCACGGGAGTGGGTACGTGGATTCCTGCATGCCGACACGATCCTGACGTCGCGCTACTGGGGCGGCACCATCCACGCCGAAGGCGACATGGCGATGTGGCTGGCGGACCATGCGCCGGAAGATGAAGACGAGCAGGCGATGCGCGAGAACGTGGTGCTGGCGCTGTCGTATCAGGCGAAGCTGCGTTCGCAGTCGGCGCTGGATGTGCGTGACAGTGCGCGGATTGCCTCGGGCATCGCGTTCATGCGCAACACGTCGAGCGGTTGCGCGGAGTGCCACAAGTTCCAGGACGTTGGCACCGACAGCCCGGAACTCACGGACTGGGGCTCACGGGAGTGGACGATCGCCTTTGTGGCTGACCCGACACATCCGCGATTCTTTGGCCGCGACAACGACCGCATGCCGTCGTTTGGCACCGAGAAGACGCTGTCGCAGCGTGAGATCGAGATGGTGGTCGACTGGCTGCGCGGCGAGTGGCACACTCCGAAGGCGACGGCGGCGAAGCCTTGAAACAGCGGGAAGAACACAGATTGCACAGATAGGAAACAACAAACCCACAGATACAGCATTCACGATGGATGTTGCTGTATCTGTGGGTTTGTTGTTTGAATCGGCGTGATCTGTGTTCCCCCCCGCTGTTCCCGTCAGCCTGACACGGGCGCCATGGTCATCTGGCACCAGACCGGCCGGTGGTCCGACATGTAGTAGCGCAGGTAGGCGCAGAACTTGGTGCGATCCTGGTTCACAGCGCCGTTCCAGAGCGAGCTGAAAATCGCCGTGTCGTAGTCGAACACGCCCATGGCCTTCAGCTTGGGTTCCGTCTGCTCGGGGAAATACAGGATCTGGTCGTACTGATTGTCCGAGGCGATGGCGGACGGTAC
Organism: Gemmatimonas sp.; assembly: GCF_036405635.1. GTDB lineage: Bacteria > Gemmatimonadota > Gemmatimonadetes > Gemmatimonadales > Gemmatimonadaceae > Gemmatimonas. The sequence continues at coordinate 3,531 of NZ_DASWXE010000016.1, forward strand.
CTGCGACGAATGATCGGGGCGCTTGAGGCCCGCCTTGGTGGCGGCACTGTACACCAGGTTGCCGGGTTCACCGCGTGGCATGTTGAAGTCGCCCAGTGCAAGCACGTCACGTGTGGTGGCGTACTTGCTGGCGGCACGAAGGCGTGCCCAGCGCGCCACGGCAGCCGTCTCGAGCGCGCGGCGATGAATGTCCGCCGTCTGCGCGCTGCCGAAGTACAGGTGCACATTGAGCAACGTGAGACTGAAGTGCTGCGCGACAAACGTGCCCAAGTAGGGACTGCGATCGAAACCCGCGAAATCGCCGTTCGCGCCGTCCACCTTCACCGACTTGTACTGAGAGGGTGGGAACGCCACCTCGCCGATCTCCTCGGAGAGTTTGATCTTTCGCGAGTCGTACACAAAGGCCATGCGCTCGTTGTTGCCCGATGCATCGGACATCACATAGCGGTACTTCGTGCCCATGAGCTGCACGATGTAGGCGAGATCGGCGAAGTTGTCGTTGACCTCCTGCACCGCCACGATGTCGAACCAGCTCAGCATCTCCGCGATCAACGCAAAGTCTTCGTCGCGCCGCAGTTGTGTGCCGAGGTTGGCCACGTTCCAGGTGGCAATGAGCACGGTGTCGGCCGTCTTGGACGGGATACCACGCAGCTTGCGATGCGCACGGAGGGCCCGCTTCTCGGCGGCCACGTCGTACACATAGTCGATCGTCGGCTTTGGAAATGGAGGCATGCGCGGAAACTACCGCGCCGGTTCGGCCAGCGCTGCCCACTCCTCGTGTATGCGCGTGGCGATGGGACGGATGTGTTCGACACCAGGTGGAAACAGCGGCAACTGCTGGGGATCGGCGAACACAACCGCAAAGTCGTGTGGCGTGAACGCCCGATCGAGGCGGGTGGCGAAGGTGCGCCGGAGCAGCGCTACGTAGTAGGCACGGTCGTAGTCGCGCGGGTCGTCATCGAGACGCAATTCGTCGTCGATCTCGTCGATGATCTTCCCGCCGCCGGGTGTGCGATACACACGGACGCGCTCGCCAACCCGCCAGGTGGTGCGACCGCTGTGCAGCATGGCTTCGTAGGCGAACTCACGGCGACTGGCCCGGGTGTCCTGATACGACGCCGCGGATTTGCGCAGTTGCACTCGCGAGGTGACGTCGGCGGTGGGCATGTCGCCGCGGAGCAGTGCGGTGACCATGTCGACATACACCCGACGCACGCCCGGCACGTCGCCCATCAGCAGACGGGCGATCGCGTCCCGCAGGAATCGCTCGCCGAAAGGCTCCGCGCGACTCGAACGGAATGCCACACCCTTGAGGACGAGCCGATCATCGCGCGTGAGCAGCGCATAGTTCTTGGGCTCGTGCGACAACATGGCCGCATAGCGTCCCTCGAATTCGAGTCGGACCAGCGGTGGCAGCAGGGCCGCCACTTCGTCGACGACGCGGCGCTCGTCGGATTCGCTCCACGTGTCAGGCACGGCAAAGTAGATGCCGTCGGTGTCTGCCTCGAGCAGTGTGACCCCACGATCGGCCAGTGCGCGACACATCAGCCGGAGTGTTTCCCGTCCGCGGCGTGTCACCTCGTTGGCGGCATGTACATCGGCAAAGCGCGTGAGTCCTTCTCCCGCGGCCATGTATCCGTACGCCGAGTTGACCACCAATTTCATGGCCGCCGACAGCGCCTCCTGCGTGAACTGCTCATCGGAGCCTAGTGCCGCTGCGCGACCACGTGCTTTTGCGGCCAGGCGTTGCTGCACGAGCCGGTCGACGAGCAGGAGCAGCGCCCCGAGATGGTCTGTACGGGGACCAATCTGGAATTCGCGCATCAGCGACGGATACAGGCTGGCCACGTCGGCTTTGACGATGCGCTGCGCGACGCCCGATGTGAACAGGTGCAACGCGGCACCACTGTGCACCGTGCCGTCACTGCCGGCATAGGCGGGCAACGCCTGTCCTGCCCGCAGGTATGTGCGTACCAGCATGGGATCGATCACGCCGGTGGCCGGGCCGGCATCGGCGAGACGCTCGTAGCGGCGCGGGGCAATGCGTGCGAGAGCAAACGCGGCACCACCCAGTAGTCGCGAAAGCCCTTCGACTTCGGAGACATCGGCCGTGGCGTAGCGACGTACGCGCGCCGGGTCGGTGCGATACACGGTGTGAATGCGATCGCCGCGAATCAGTTCGCGTTCAGGACCGGCGAGCCCGAAATGCCGAGCGACGGCCTTGAGTCCGTGGCCCGGCAGGTCGCGCACAGAAAAGTCGTAGCGACGCACGGCGTCGAGTGTGTCGATGCACTCGCGGCCCGGCGCCACGAAGCGCACGCGACGATCGGACATCGCCGCGGGCGACGACGGCGCACCGTCACTGTCTCCTTCACCGTCTGCGGGCTGGGGCTGAGGGCGCTGTGCGGCAGAAGTGCGTGTCCCGCGCATCGCGGCACGTTCCTGCAATGGCACGCCTTCGAGTCGACCCAGCACCAGCGACACGCCGAGTATCTTCGCGCGACGGTGCAGGAACGGCAGGTCAAAACCGTGAAGATTGTGATTCTCCAACACATCGGGGTCGATGCGCTGGATGGCTGCCGCGAATCGTCGCAACAGCGACGCCTCGGCCGCATCATCTTCGCCGCGCGCCTCGAGCAACCCCACGGCGCCCTCCGGCGAGCGAACCGCAATGAGGAAGATGCGATCGGTGGCGGGATCGAGTCCGGTGGTCTCGAGGTCGAACTGCGCGCGACGAAGCTGGGCGAAGCTGAGGTCGCGGAAATAGTTGCGACCAGTCGCCACCAGATACTGCTCGTCTGGCGGGAGGATGTGGCGCTGATTGCGATCGAGTTGCTGCAGGCGTGTGATGCGCTGACCGGTACGCGTGGAAGCACCGCGGGCGATGGCTTGTTCGAGCGTTCGCCAACGATCGGCGGAGACCAGATAGCGCAACTCGCCGGGACCTTCCAGTTCGGTGTAGCGGATGCCCGCCAACCCGACGGCATGCGCGATCGTGCCACGAGGCGCGGCGGGCGCTTGGGCATACGGCACACCCGATGCCTCAAGATCGTCGAGAGTAGCCAGCAACACCCACGGCCGGAATCGCGCTTCCTCCCGCAGCAGTGCCCCACCATCGGGCCGACGCCAGACGATGGCTTTTCCGCTTTCATCCGCCCACACTGATACGATGCCGGGCGTGGGATCCCAGCCCCAGAGCCAGTCGTCCTGGTTTGCCGCTGTTTCGTGGTCGCTCACAACAAGCTCGCAGCGGGCATTCAGTACAACCGCGCAGTGGCGGTGCGTTCACGCCAGCCCGGCACCTGCGTGAGCTCACGACGATCGTCCGGCGAGAGCGCACCGATGCGTTCGCGGAGATCGTCGCGTCCAATCAGACGCGCGAAATGATCGTCGCCCGAAGGATTGGCCGCCGTGGGATAGCGGGACCACGCAAAATGCTCTGGCTGCAGTCGGGCGATGCCATCCAGCAGCGCGAGGCCCAGTCGCACGGGGCTGGTGTGCTGCGCAATCCAGGCTGCGTCATCACTGCTGCCGGTCTCATGGCGCGCGCGTGGTGGCGCGCATTGCAGACGCACGCCGTGACACACCTGTCCCATGTGCGGCCCCTCGCTGGGGGTGAAGGTGCACATGGTGAGTTCGGCCCCGGCATCGAGCGCTTCGTCGCGGCACATGGCCACCAGTGACGATGCATCCAGCCAGGGCGCGCCAATCTGCGCGAACGGCAAGTCAGTACCACGACCAACACTGAGGTTTGTCGCTTCGAAGAGGCAGGTGCCCGTGTACCAGATGGCGCACTCGAAGTGTGGCATGGCCGGGGATGTGGGTACCCATGTTGCCCCAACGGCCGGCCAGGCCCGTTTGCGCTCCCAACCTTCACACGCGACGACGTCGAGCATGGCATCGGCGACATGTTCGCGTTGCCACAACCGCGCGAGCTCACCCGGCGTGAGGCTATGCCGGAGTGGGATGTCGTCGTCCCCAATGAACGACCGGCAGGCTTCGGTGAGCAGCGGCCCTTCTGCGGCATGTGGACATCCGCCAAGCGGATTGGGTCGGTCGAGCACCACGAGGGACACTCGTGCCTCCGCGCAGGCGTGCAGCACGTGAAAGAGGGTCCACGCGTAGGTGTAACACCGTGCCCCGACATCGGGGATGTCGAACAGCACGACATCGAGATCGGCGAGATGCCGGGGCTCCGGTCGCATGCGCTCGCCGTACAGCGAGATCACGGGAAGGCCGGTGAGGTGATCCACGCGATCGTGCACCGCTGCGCCATCGGCTTCGGTGGCCACGAGACCGTGCTCGGGCCCAAAGAGGCGATGAAGCGGCAGGCCGGCCCGTACCAGCGCCTCGCGGGTGCGTTGCGCACTATCCGTCGCCAGTCGTGCCGCGTCATTGGTGACGAGCCCCACCCGACGCCAAGCCTCGTGCCGTGCGCCGGACTGACGGATCTTTTCGAGGAGCACATCGACACCAAAGCGGACGGGCATGGCAGCGAAAGCGGGCGGCAACGGTGGGGTGTAGAACGACGTGAGCGCGGGCAGCCGGAGTTCGCTGCCCGCGCTCACAATCTACCACCGGCGATTCACGCCCAGCGATTCACGCGTTGTGAATCGCGACTCGTCTGGCGCCCGTCACGCACTCATTGCAAGCGCACGATAGCCACACGGGCATCGGCGGGAATGACACCTCCACCCACCGCGTTGCGGATGTTGAGGAGCTGTGCGGCGGTGTGTGGGCCGTTGAGCTCGTAGTAGGCGTGTGCGCCACCGCGAATGCCGAGTCGGGTCGTGGAGAAGGTGCCGAACGGCAACGCCACGGGCTGCATGGGGAATGCGTTCGGATAGGTAGCACGCCACACCGGATCGGCGTTCAGACCAGCGTAAATGCTGCGCAGGTTCCAGGTCGGGAAGTCGATATCACGATTGCCGCCGGGCATGTCGGGATAGTCGTCGGCATAGAGCGCGAGGCCCCAGCCGCCGATCAGCCGTTCGAACGGCACGCCACTCACGGCCGCCAGATTGGCGGTGCCTTCGAGCGTGGTGTTGGTGAGCGCCTGAAAGAACGACGCTTCACTGCTCGCGTAGCGATCGATCGTGTAGCGCACCAGCGACCATACGGTCTGATAGAACACCGAGCCTGATTGACCGGAACCATCACCAAAGGGAGACCAGTTCCACGGATCGAGCAGCTTGGGCCGGATTTCGTTGAACTGGCGTCGCATGCCGTAGGCGGGACGGCGCAGTGTATCGGCGGTGATGCAGGAGGCGTTGGACGGGTTGAAGTCGCAGAACACGCCGTTGCTGGACGCCGTGCCCCATCCGGTATTCGCCTTCCACGCCACGCGATGCAGGGAGTCACGGGCCCACAACTCTTCCGAATGACGTGCGGTGCCTTCCTCCAGCCAGCTTTGATCGAAGTTGGGCGATTCGTTCTGCACGCGGGCGGCCACGGAGGCGATGTGTTTCACCTCATGGATGACCGTGCGAGCGATGAAGTAGAACCAACCGTCCTGCGAGTCGGTGCTGTTCAGGTTCGACGTGGCCGTGATAGGCACGCTGGAATAGAAGTATTCACCGAAGTTGCTGCCCTGCCGTCCCGGACCACGCGGGAACTGGTCGCAGAAGGCCACGTAGGCGGCGGCACCGGTGCCATTCACGCGCCGCGTGAAGATCATGTGCAGCTTGCCATCGTTGTCGGTGAGCGGGTCACGCAGCAGCGGATCGCCGAAGTACTTCTTGATGGAGCTGTACTGGTCACGATCAAAGATCACGCCGAGGCGGCGATAGTAGTTCGCCATCGAGAGCGACCCGGCCGACTGGAAGGCGTTGGTGGTGTCTTCCCATACCACGGCCTTGTCACCCACGTACACCGCCCGCACCCGCATGGTCTGCGTGGAATCGTTGCAGGTGTTGTAGTTGAAAAAGATGGTGCGCTTCTCGCCGACCACCGGCGGGTCCACCAGACGTGCACGGGTCGTACGCATCGCACTGCGATGGGCACCGCTGGCCATGAGGCGGCGATAGGACGCGCGTTCGCGATCCATGTGGCGTAGGTGTTCGCGATCATGCTCCGATTCGGCGCTGGCCGTCATGTTGAGCGGACCGGCGAGTCGCGCGGCCGGTGCGGCGATGCGCAGTGCGGTGGTGCCACTCGTGGCCGGGTTGCCGCTCACGTCGACATCCACAGACCCGGCGGTTGTTCCGGCGGCACTGAACACGGTGAGCAGGTAGCGCGCGGCCCCGCCTGTGGGCGCGAGTTCATTGCACGCACTTTCCGACGCGGTACCGAAGATGACCGACTGTCCCGCCGCGAGCGTATGACGCGCCGTGGTGATGGCGATGGGCACGGGAGTTGACGTCCCGCCGGTCACCGCCACGGTGAGTGTCGTGGCTCCGCTGAGTGCGCAGGGCATGCGCACCGTGAGCTGTTCGGCCGTGGCGGTGAGCACCGTGGCCGCAGCGCCGCCGATCGTCACGCGATTGTTGGCCGTGGACGGATTGAGACCCAGGCCGACAACGGTGAGCGTGGTACCGGGCGCAGCAGACGCCGGCGAGACCGACGCCACAAACGGTCCTGACACGGGCGCGATGAGCACCGGCACGGCGACGGTACGTCCATCAGCGGTGCCGGTGATGGTCGTGGAGCCTTGGGCCACGCCAGTGACAAGACCGGTGGCGGAGACTGTGGCGATCGCCGGCGCGGCGCTGGTCCAGGTGAGGGTGCGTTCGGTCAGCGCAGTGCCGAGGCTGTCGCGGGGTGAGGCGACGAGCTGCTGCGTCTGCCCCGGGCGCACCAATACGCTGGTGGGCGCCACGGTGAGCGACGCGACGGGGATCGGCGTGGCGGTGAGCACGGTGGTACCGCTGCGTCCCTCGCTCGCCGCGGTGATGGTGGCCGTGCGGGTATCGCCCCCGGTGTACAGCACCATGGTCACCAGCCCGGTGGTCGAGACACGAGCGACGGTGGTATCGCTGGAGGTCCACGTGATGGTGCGGCCGGTGAGCGCGCCGCCCAGGCTGTCGACTGCTGCGGCGGTGAGTTGCACGGTTTGCCGTGGCTGACGGCTTGCGGTGCCGGGGGTGACCGTCACCCGCGCAACCGGCCACGCAGCGACGGTGAGCGTGTGGGTGGCCGAACGCCCATCGATGGCGGCCGCGATGGTGGCGGTACGATCACCCAGGCCGGCAAACGCCTTGGCGGTGATGAGGCCCGTCGCACTCACGGTGGCCACAGCGGTGTCGCTGCTGGTCCAGGTGGCCGCACGGTCGGGAATGACCGTACCGGTGGCATCACTGGCGATGACCGTGAGCTGGTTCGTCTGCCCGGGGCGCACGGTGCTGGCCGTCTGGCTCACGCGGAGCGAAGCCACGGCGACCGGGGAGACAGTGATGGTGGCAGAGCCGGAGATGCCGCCGGTGCTGGCCGTAATCGTCGCCGTGCCCGGTGCGGCGGTGGTGATGCGCGCACCCGTCACCACGCCCGAACCGTCGACGGTGGCAACGGCCGGATTGGACGAGGTCCAGGTGTAGGTGCGGCCACCGAGTGTGCTGCCCTTGGACCCGATCGTGGTGGCGGTAAGCGCCTGCGTGGCGCCGCTGGCCAGGGTCGCGGTGGCCGGGCTGACGGTGACCCGCTCGGGTGATTCCGGGGCGGTGGAATCACCACCGCCGCCGCAGGCGCCCGCACCGAGCACGACCAGCGACAGGAGGGTGTTCCGGAGCGTAGCTCGCGGATGGAGGAGG
>NZ_DASWXE010000017.1:0-5701 GCF_036405635.1 Gemmatimonas sp.
TGCCAAGCTTGCGCAACTACGTGTTCTCCCAGTGGAACTATTGGCCTGTGGGGTCCATGCGCGGCCATTGGATGGAGCACATGCCGATCTACTGCATCAATCTGGATCGGGCGAAAGGTCGTCGCCGACTGATGGAGCGGCAGGTCCAACGCATGGAGCTCCAGCAGTTTCATTTTGTCTCCGCCGTCGATGCCGGGACGCTAACGATCGAAGACGCGGTCGCACGCGGGCTGTACGACCCCACCGAGTCCAAGCGTTGGCACAAGGCCGGCCTCTCGCGGAACGAAATCGCCTGCAGCCTTTCCCATGCAGAGTGCTATCGTCGCATCGTCGACGCTGGCCATGAACGTGCCATTGTGCTCGAAGACGATGCGCTGTTTCGCACGTCGCGGCTGCTCAAGCTGCGGTTGGACCAAGTGCCGGCATGGGTGGACGTGGTGTTTCTCAATGCTTTCATGTCGAAGACCCCACCGGGTGATTTGCTCGCGCCGACGCTTTTCACCGACCGCGAGTATCACGGATCAACAGCGGCGTATCTCGTCACGCTGCACACGGCTCGTCGCCTGCTCGAGACCTCGACGCCGGTGATTCATGCCGCCGATGGTCTCGTCGGACGCGCGCTCGCGAACGCCACGGCGCAACCGCACGAGTTTCGGGGACAGGGGAGCTCACTGGACCTGCGGGGCGCCATCGTGTATCCGGAGGCCGTCACCAATGGATCCACGGAACACTATCACGCCTCCACCATCCGCTGACCTCACGCGACGCGAGGGAGCGTTACAGGGCGTAGAGCGCCTCGTACGCATCGGTCATTGCACGCGCCGAGTAGCGTTGCACGGCTGCGGTGTGTGCCAATCGCCCCATGTCAGCAGCTCGCTGGGGTTCCCGGAGCACGTCCGCCATCGCGTGAGCCAGTCCACTGACATCAGTCGGCTCCACCAGCAGGCCACTCTCGCCATGCTGAATGAGGTCCGGAATGCCTCCGACGCGCGTGCACACCAACGGTTTGCTGGCGAGCATGGCCTCGAGGACTGCCATGGGAAGTCCCTCCGACAGGGAGGACATCACCACCATATCCGCTGCCGCCATCAGGTGCGGCACATCGTCACGCAGTCCCAGCAAATGCACATGTTGTTCAAGCTGCAATTCCTGAATGAGCTCCCGCAACCGTTGTTCTTCCCCGCCGCGCCCGGCAATGGCCACGCGCCACGGCGGCAGTCCGGATATGCCACGCAATGTGGCGGCGGCGCGAATCAGGTAGTCGTGCCCCTTGACCGCGTACAGGTTTCCCACCGAAAGAATCAAGCGCTGCTCGCGTCCGATCCCCAGCGCGGTGCGCCCGATCTCCGCCGACCCGGCGCAGGCATCCACGCCGTTCGGCACTACGGTGATCTGATCCCGGTCGAGCCAGAGCGCGTCGGACAGTAACATCGCCGTGCCGTCAGATACTCCAACGATGGCACGCGCGGTCCGGGCCACGCTGGCGAGTGCCACGCGACGTCGCATCACCTTGGCGTATCCCGTACCACCATGCATGGTCATGACGAATGGCGTGGGACTGATCATGCCTGCGACGCCAGCGTAAAAACTCATGGTGAACTCATGCCCATGCACGAGCGAAATGGATTCGGTGCGAATCCAGCGCACGAGGGCGCCGACAAGTCGACTGTCGATGGGGCGACGCAGGGCGGGTTGGAACACGGGGAAGCCGTCCTGACGAAGACGCTCGCTCAGCCACCCCATGCCTCCGCCCAGCACAACGGGTCGCACATCCATGCCCCGCTGCCGCAGACCGCGCGACAGGGTGAGGAACATCGATTCAGCCCCGCCAGGACCATCAGTCTCGATCAATAGACCGACGCGCGCCGTCATTGCGCACCGTGATCGGCTTGGATGTCGGACACGAACGGGACGGATGCCGCAGCTGTTCCCCTCCATCTCGGCGCGCGCACGCGACCCGGCCGACGCTGCATGGAAAGTCGGTCAGGAGCGGGATGCGTCGCCTGCGCCTTGCGTGCGCTCTGTACAAGATTGCGCGCTGCCGCGTGCACTCCCGCGGACATGGCCAGCTGGAACCACACGAACGGGTACAGGGCCACCGACATGAAGAAGCCGGCTATGCAGAAGGCCACGACGCCGTCATCCAGTGCGCGGGCACTCAACGAAAGTAATCGCCCGCGGTCGCTGAGTCGCTCCAACAGCACGCGCGTGCGCCGATTGATGATGAAGATGGAAATGAGCACGGACACGAAGGCCAATAGGCCGGCATAGCCCATCTGCGAGCCCACTTCGACAAAGGAGTTGTGGGCCACCTCGATCTTCACCTTGCCTGTTTCGTCGAAGCGATTGAGAGTGTCGCCTGCGACGAAATAGTGTGCGCGATAGTATGACTCCCAATTGCCGACGCCGACGCCGAGGACCGGATGGTCCTTGGCCATCTCCATACCGTACTTCCAGTAGGTCAAGCGGGAGAGCGAGGTGGCGTCCGTCCCTGCGGTCGTGAATCGCGCTTTCATTTCCGCGGGCACGATCAGCCATATTAGCGGCGCCACGACGACCAAGGCAAACGACGCACGAAAACGGTAGCGGCTTCGCAGTGCGGCCCAGATGGCGACAGCGGCCAGTGCCAGCAATCCACCGCGCGACGAGGAGGCGATAATGGATGCCACGCCGCTGATCGGCAGCATCAACATCAGCAGCCGCTTCAGACGCGAGAGCTGCGGACGAATGGCCAGATACAGGTAGGTGGACAACGGAACGAAGATGCCCATCTGCAAGGCAAACTCACCAGAGTTTTGAAACCACCCCGGCCCGCCTGTCACGCCCCACCCGGTAAACGCAAATCCGCGAGTCACCCACGACCGAAATCCGTGTTGACTCATCTTGAGACTGAACAACAGGAACAGCACGAGGAACAGGAACCACCGTCGCTCGGTGGTCACGGTCCCCGTGATCAGCACGATCACCAGCAACCAGTTCGCAAAGAGCTTGATGTCATTCACCGACTCGGACGCGCGTTCGGCGAACAAGCTGCTCATCAGGAACACCACCGTGAATCCCAGCAGCGCCACCGTGGCAGGTGTCGGCAGCGCCGGTCGGCGACCTTCCATGAGGAAAGCGAGCACCGCGCCGGCCAGGCTCATGAGAGCCCAAGGCGGTCCGGCAAGGAACGAGTAGACGGACTGCGGCCGTACGTACTCAAAAAAGACGTACAGGCAAACCAGCTTGAACGACAACGGAGAGCTCAGTAGCGACGCCCAGATGTGCCGCCACCGCAGTTCACGCATCGGTCGTGTGACAAGCTGGACATCACTCATTTCGCAGAAATCCCCTTGGCGTACGCCGCTTCGTATGCATTGACCATCGCACTGATCGTGAACGACTGCAACGCCACTGCTTGCGCAGCGCCAGCCAGTTGATCACGCAACTTCGCATCGTCGAGTAGCCGACCGAGCGCCTCGGTGAGACCGGGAACATCGCCAGGCTCCGTCAACAGGCCAGTTTCGCCATTCACGATCGCCTCGGGGATTCCGGATGTGCGTGATGCGACTATTGGCTTGCGTGCGACCATGGCCTCCAGCAGCGCCAGCGGCAGACCTTCCCAGAGCGATGGCATCGAGAACACATCGGCTGCCGCCAGCAGGTCGGGAATGTCATTCCGGTAGGTCAAGAGCTGCAGGCGGTCCGACACTCCGCGCGCCTGCGCCATCGCTTCGAGCCCCTCCCGCTCAGGACCACCCCGACCACATGCGACGGCCAGCCGCCATTTGGGGGCCGTCGCTGCTGGCAGTGAAGTCAAGGCATCGAGCAGGAATCGATGTCCTTTGCGCTCTTCGAGCGTGCCGATGGCGAGTACCAGCAATTCATCGGGGGCAACGCCCAACGCCGCGCGGGTGCGTTCACGGTCACCTGAACGAACGGGAATGCCGTTCCACACCACGCCGATCACATCATCGGCAATGCCGAGATCTGCATCGAGTTGACGTTTGGTGGCATGCGAGACCGTGAAGTTCGCGTTCGCATTGCGGAGAGCCCATCGCAGCGCCACGCGCCTGCGCATCGCTTCCGTCATGCTTTGCGCACCATGCAAAGTATTGACCGTCGGGATACCCAACGTACGCGCCGCCACCGTACCGTAGACCGCCATGGAAAACTCGTGGGAATGCACGACATCCACAGCATGGTCGCGAAAGATCGCCCGAAAGTCGCGAATCCAGCGCGGATCCAGCGGGTGGTACTTGGTGAACGCCACCTGCTGCAGCCCACACTCGGCCAATCGTTCCCCCAGCCAGCCGATACCGATGGCCGGCCCGATCGGAATCACGCGATGCCCCCGCGCCTTGAGCTCCCGGGCCATCTCGAGGATGATCACTTCCGCTCCCCCAGGCCCATCGGACTCCAAGAGCAGCGCGATCGTGAGGGGACCTCTGTTTGCCAATTCGCTGCTCATCTTGGAGTTGTGGGAAGCAGCGCCGTTCCGCGCATCAGGGCACGCTGAGCGATCAGTCACGAGCCGCGTCCTGCTGACGGTGACGGTTCGAGATAGAGTGTCGCCCGGACGGACGACGTATTGCAAGCATCGTGCGCGTCACAGGACACAGCGGCTGAGGGGCTCCGTCTCCGGGAAAGCAACTCAGTGGGCCGCATCGGCGAAGCCTCCCAGGACACGAGCAATGGCCGAACGCTGCGCCGCCAACGAGAACTCGGCCTCACACCGTTCACGACCGAGCGCACCCATGGCACGAGCTTCACGGGGATCGTCGAGCAGTCGCCGGAGATGCGCCGCCAACTGCTGGTCGTCGCCGGGCGCAAACATCAGTCCGGTGCGACCCACGTCGATCGTCTCTGGCAAACCACCAAGGTCCGAAACAACCAGTGGAATGCCACACGCCGCGAATTCCACCGCGGTCCGGGGAAAAGAATCCCAACCAGACGAGGGGATCACTCCCATGACACAGCAGGGGAAAATGCTGGGCAGGTCGTTCCGATAGCCTCCGAAATGGATGTGCGCATCGATCCCCCGTCCTTCGTATAGGGGACGAAAGACATCCGCTTCGTCACCGCGATTCCCAAAAAACAGGAAGGTCACGTCCCGCCGCCCTTCTTCGGCCAAGAGTTGCACCGCGGCGCGCACCAGGACGTCCACCCCTTTCCGTTTCTCCATATGACCAGAGTACACCACGAGGGTCTGATCGGATGGGATCCCCAGGGCCGTGTGCGCATAGTCGCTGGTACCGGGGCGGAACCGATCGGTGTCGACCCCCAGTGGCACCACACGAATGCGGGACGCGGGCACGCCACGTCCGTGAGTCGCCAGCGACGCCATGGCGTGGGACTCGAAGATCAGCCCGTCCACCTTCGAACCGGAAAGCAGGAACTGCAAGCGCTTGGCGAGCAATCGCACGCCGCTGTTGCGGGGCGAAATAGGGGCTCCCCAATAGGAAACGATCACTTTGACGCCAGCTTCCCGAAGACGCGGATAGATCGGGTGAGTGGCCTGCAGGTCGAAGGCCAAAACGAACTCGATCCGCTCTCGCCTGATGTATGCCTGAAGCGCCTCGACCTCCTGTGGCGTGGCTGTGCCCGCCTTGAAGCGCATCACGGGACCGCTGGTTGTCCGTAATGGGTCTCCACCCTCAGCCAACTCAGGGTAGGCAAAATGGACCCCGTCGGGCTCCACGCCTCCCAGTTCCGCGAGGAC
>NZ_DASWXE010000018.1:0-8683 GCF_036405635.1 Gemmatimonas sp.
TGTTGAGCAGCGTGCGCACATCACCGAAACCGACCGATTCTGCGATGGCACGCAGCTCCGCCATCGGCACCTTCTTGCCACCACCCACATTCACGCCGCGCAGCAGCGCGATCTGGAGGGGAGACGAACTCCTGGGCATCGTTTTCGGGGTCCTCGGTCGGTGGCGAGCCGCGCAGGTGGCGTTGTGTGAAGCGCTGTTTCAGTCTAGCTTTCCCAAGGTGAGATGCCAGTGATATTCGCTCTGCATCCACCACGGGCCCGCTACCGAGCGCAGGCCCCCTGCCACACGTCACCCTTCGTGACAGTGGTATCGGACACTGCCGGAGGGTGCCGGCATGATCCGACACGCATCACCTGATTTTGTGCGGGAGTCTCGCCTGGGGCTCGACCGCGGCGCGTTCCTGATGACCCACCGGGCACAGTCGGCCGCCCCCAGAGAGTTTTCCCAACTCTCCGAACAGGCTATCGAAGCCGCCCAGTCCATCGCGAGCGCGCTCGACACTGATCCACCAGTGCTGCGCCGCGCACCGGATCGTTGTGTGATCCAGATCGGACAAATCGCCCTCACACTGGGGCATCTCCGTTCGGTGGGCGATTCGCATGTCGGAGGCCAGCTACTGGCCATCGTCTGGCACGGCATCATCGCCCCCCGCGGCGACCATGTGCCCGAGCGCGCACCACGCCACGCCCCACCGCCGCCGGAGCCCATTTGGGAAGAGGCGCATGTGGTGTCGGCCGAGAACGAATCGGGATGGTATTGGCATCCCTACGGTCTCGAGCGCGAAGGCTTCACGTCGACCGAAACCGCCGATCGATGCATTGATCAGTTGCGCCTCGCGTTGGAGAAGGTGCCCCCACCACCTCGCACCGAACCGGCTGCCCGTCCATCGGCACGACGCCGATAGGCCATTGCCATCGCACGATGGCGGATAGCTCCACGGGTCAGCCTTGCTGGCCCCGGTACCACGATCGAGTTTCCGGGCATGACAGCAGACGCGCGTGCATCAACCCCGGAGCTTCACACGGCGACCATGAACGCCGTGCAATTGATCAGTCAGGGCAGCCCGGTCGTGGCGACGGTGATTCCGCGTCCCGCACCAGGCGCTGGCGAGGTGTTGGTGCGAGTGCGTGCGGCGGGCATTTGTCATTCCGACGCGCACTACCGAAGTGGCCGCTCTCCGGCACACCCCCTGCCCCTCACGCTGGGCCATGAAGTGTCTGGCGATGTCGTGGCCACAGGCGAGGGTGTGACCGATGTGGCGGTGGGCGCACGCGTCGCGCTGCACTACCTCGTGATCTGCGGAGCATGTGACGATTGCCGTGCGGGCCGCGAGCAGTTCTGCAGCACAGGGCTCATGCTCGGCCACTACACCAACGGTGGTTGGGCGGAATACATCGTCGTACCGGCGTGGAACGCGGTGCCGCTACCCGACTCGGTGTCGTACGAGCACGGCGCGGTCATGATGTGTTCGTCCTCCACATCATTGCACGCCCTTCGCAAGGGCCGCATGCAAGCCGGTGAATCGGTGCTGGTGATCGGCGCCGGCGGCCTCGGCATGTCGGCGATTCAGCTCGCCAAACGCCTGGGGGCGTCGCAGGTCATCGCTGTGGACCGGGATGCGCGCAAGTTGGCGTTGGCCGAACAGTTTGGTGCGACGCCTGTATCGGCTGCCGGGCTGTCGGTGGACGATGTGGTGGCCGCCGTACGCAACGCATCCAACGGTCGTGGTGTGGACGTGGCGCTCGAGCTGGTGGGCAGCGTCGACACGGTGCAGGTCTCGCTCAAAGCGCTCGCGCCACTCGGACGCGCCGTCGTGGTGGGCCTCAACAACGTCGCCGTCCCCGTGGACAGCTATCGCGACATCATCGGCCGCGAAGCTGAGTTGATCGGGTCGAACGATCACCTGCGCAGTGAACTGGTGGAACTCATGACGCTCGCGGCAGACGGACACCTCGACTTGCGGAACGTGGTCACTCACACTGTGCCACTCGATGCCGACGCGATCAATGGTGTGCTGGATGCACTCGACCGTCACGAGGCACCCGTGCGCACGGTCATCGTGCCCTAGGCCTCGAACCGCTCCGTCAGGAGGCTGACGAAGAGTCGTCAGGCAATTCGAAGCCTTGCGCAAGCAGGTGATCGATGGGCAGAAACCGTGGCGACGGCAACGCGTCCCACGGGAACCACGTCCACGCTTCGCACTTGTCGGGCTCGCGCACCACGGCCTCACCCAGTGGCGCTTCGGCGATCACGAACAGGGTGACGTAGTGTCGCTCGAGCTGTCCCGACCCCGCCGGGAACAGGTCGTTGGTCCATGGGCCGTCGCGCGTGTCGGTCAGCGTGAGTCCGGTTTCCTCGAGGGCCTCGCGGCGCGCGCAGTCGTGCACGGATTCGCCCCATTCCAGGTGACCGCCCGGAAACTGCCACACCCCGTCGCCATGTGTGCTGCTGCGTCGTTTGCCGAGCAGCACGTGTTGGCCACGCCGGATGATGACCGCGACGCCGATGCGAGGATGCGGAGCGACCGGTGACTCACTCACGTCCACGACGGGGAATCGGGGAGCACCACGAGGGGCTTGCGTCCACGCATCGCGCCTTCGAGGTGAAGCAGTGCGATGCCAACGCCGGCGGCTCCCTGCATGTACCCCGTCTGCGCGACGACATCCTCCGGGCTGGTGCGATTTTCCGCCTGCACCCACTTGAGCCCACCGTTGTCCGACGTGGCGCGAGTGACCACATCATCCATCACACGCTGCGCAAAGGCGAGATCGTCCGCACTGCGTGTGGCGGTGTGACGCGAGATGAAGTACTCCGCCACACCACAGTTGCCGCAGCATTGCGAGATGTTGTTCCAGAAGCCCGAGCGATCGGGATGCTGCTCGGGCACGCCACTCTCCACGATGGCCTTGGCCAATGCGGGCTGATAGCGGCGCCACGCAGCATCTCCGGTGAGCCGCTCGAGCTGCCGGTACAGTCGGCCGGTGCCCGCGGGCCCATGGCACCAGCTCAGATAGTACAACGACTCGTTGCCGGGCTCGGAGTGAAAGATCTTGCGTGAGCCACCTGGCGACACCGTGCTGATGGCGTCGAGATATCGTGCGCCGGACAATGCGCCATTCCGCGCGGCCTGCTGCAATGTGCGGTCACCGGCCAACGCGGGGTGCATGGCCAACGTGGCCAGCGTATAGCTCACGCCCGCCGTGCCGTGCGAGAAGTTGGGATAGCGGCGCGGCGTTTTATCGGAAATGGCCCACTTGGTACCGTTCCCTTCCGCAACGCCGGCATCGAGCAGCGAGCGGGCGGCTCCGCGCAACTGGCGATCCACGTCCCGCCACGGTGACGCCGTGGAGCGATCGCGCCCCTGCAGCCACACCAGTGCGAGCGCGATACCTGCCGTGCCCGAGATGATGTCGGTGGAATCGATCCAGGTCGCGCTTTCGCCCTTCCATGTAGTGCTGTCACGCACTTGCCGGGCGATGCGCGCGAGCGCTTCCTGGCCACCGGGAAACGGCGCACGATCCTGCACCAATTGCAGCACGTAGGCGATGCCGGTGAGCCCCGTGTACAAGCCGGCGCCCCCCATGCCGAGTCCGTCGGATGGCAGTGCGGCAATCATCGCGCGGGCGCCCGCCTGTGCCTCCTGCAGATGCCGAGCGTCGCCGGTGGCATGATGCAATTCGAGATGCAACAACACCACACCGGGCATGCCGGAGTAGAGACTCTGGTCGACGGTGGTCGGCTTTGACGGATCGACCGGCCAGCGCACGACATCACCCTCGCGCTGCGCACTCGCAGTGATCCAACGCTCTGCCCCAAGCGCCGCGGCGCGGTAGTCCGCTGCGACCAGCGGTGCGCGGGTGTCACCGTCGCCGGCAGCCAACAGCCAGCGCGGCGCTGCAAGCACACCGGAGCCGATCACTACACGCTTGAGCAGGTCACGTCGATCCACGATTCGGCTCCACCAGGACTTCTGTCCGGACTGAGTTGGCAATGAAACACGACTCGTGCGCCTCATGATGCGCCGCGTCCTCTTCTTCCGCTGTCGGTGCATCTCCGGAGAATTGCACCCATGGGCGCAAGGTCACGCGTGACATCACCAGTTGCCCGCGTTCGTTCTTCGTCATCTCGCCTTTCGCCTCATCGAGATAACGATCCACCACCCAGCCACGCTCCGCCGCGATGGACAGGAACCAGAGCATATGGCATGACGACAGCGAAGCCACAAAGGCCTCTTCTGGATCCACACCAGACGGGTCGGAGAGCGGAATGCGCACCACCTGCGGTGAAGAGGACGCGGGCACCACAGCGCCTCCGTCGAAGCGCCACTGATGCGCGCGGCTGTAGCGATTGTCGGTGAATCGCGCCTCACCGCGCGACCACTCGATGGTGGCGGAGTAGAGATGGGCCATAGACCCACACTACCCCGCCAGCACCGAGTGCGCCACCGAGTGTCCCCCCGGCCACTCAGGGCTCAGCGCCCGCCCGCGCTGCCGACCTGCTCCTGCAACAACCCCTCCACGATGGCTTCGTACTCCGCGACCAGCGTCTCGTGGTGTACTCCGCTCGCCTTGGCCGCAAAGCCAGTGCGCACGGCCCGCACGATGCCGTCGCGGCCGAGGAAGAATGTGGCCGGCCAGGTGTTGAGGTTCACCGCCTGCGGTAGCTTGGCCGTGACTTCCTTGGGCTCCCCAGCCACGAGGTACGCATAGTCCACGTCATAGCGCTTCACGAAGGCCTTGAGCCGTGTGAGGTCGGTGAGTTCCTCGGTTTCCTCGAAGTCGAGGGCGACCACCTCGAGCCCCTGCTCGCGATACTTGCGATACAGCGACGACAGGAACGGCGCTTCGTCGTGGCAATTCGGGCACCAGGTGCCGGTGACATTCACCACCACCACCTTGCCGGTATAACGTGCGTCGCGATTGGTGACACGCGTGCCATTCACGTCCTTGAAGTCGAACACAAATGGTTCACGTGCATCACGCACCGAGGTGTGTGTGGCGACGTCGGCCGGCTCGGCCAATCCCCGCGCGCGCGCATCGGCATCACGCCAGGCCACATAGCGTCGTGCGGCGCCTCGCGGCGAACGCTGCACGATGGTGAGCGAGCCATCGGTGTTGGGCTCGACATCGATGCGCCCCGGACGCGTGCCGTCGAAGTGCGACAGGGTGAACCGGCCATCGGCGAACGTGCCGGTGTGTGCGCCGGCATCACCATCCACGCGCAGGATCGTCGCGGTCACCTGCGAACCAGACTGCTGTGCCACAAAACGCCACGCCTTTTCGCCCTTGGAGCTTTCCACCGGGAAGATCCACGTGCCGGCAATCGACGGGGTGGTACCCGCCGCCACCGCAGCGGTCTTTGCTCCTGGCCGGGCCGTCACGCGCACAGAGTCGCGTCGACGCGGGTTGCCGAACCAGCCTTCAAAACCCTCGGCAGTGCGTGTGCCACGCAACCGTGACGCGAGGTGCGCGAACTCCACGATCACCGAGTCGCCCACGGCAGCATTCGCCGCGCCACCTTTGCGCGGCACCACACGTACGGCCGTCGACGTGATCGAGTCGGTGCCGTTGTAGAGTGCCAGATGCGCCGGTTGTGCCGCCCCGGTGGCTGCCCATGCCAGCGGAAAGTTCACGGTGAGTGAGTCATAGTGCAGCGTGCCTTCCCACCGTCCGGCGAGCGGCGGTGCAGATGACTGCGCGTGCGCAGTGGCCGCATCCAGCACGGCAAGTGCAGCGCCGGACAGCACCGCTAGCAATGTGTTGGTGCGCACACGATACGCCGATCGCTTGCGACGTATGGGCGCGACGGAGGTCTTGCGTTGTGTCATGGCATCACCGTGCGGCAAGCCGCGTTGAGAGTTCGATGGTCTTGGGGGGGAGGCACAGCGTGTCGCTGCACGCCTGATAGCGCACACGCAGCACCGCCGTGCTGGTGCCGGATGCTGCGGCGTTCGCGATCAACGGCACCGAGAACTGCGGCGCACCGCTGTACCACTCCACGGGGATGCCAAACGGTGACGTGGGCTGCCGCTCGGGTACGGGACCCTTCACCGTTCCCGCCACGGTCCATGGCGTGTTACTGCCGGCACTTGCCGGCCCGCTGGTCACCCGCAACGGGAATGGGCCGTCGGGCTGTTGGGTGAGCGAGTAGACATGCCAGCCCGGATCGATCTGCGCGCCGATCTGCACGAACTGCGTATCGCCACGAACCGCCCGCGTGACACGCGTAACGGCCCACTTCACCCGTTCGACGGGCTGCACGGGCAGAGAAGAAACGTTGCTGCCGATCAGCAACGCGATGGAGGCCAACACCGACATGAAACCACCGTGATGGAGGTGAACACATGCGGGGGCCTGAAAATGAAAAACGCCCGCCCCTCGCATGAGGGGCAGGCGCCGAAGCCGTGCGGGTACGCACGACGCAAAATGCGTTGCGCGTGCTAGCCCGAACAGATGGACGTCACCAAGCCCCCGGCGTGTGATGTGCGACAGCACACCACGCGACAGCAGGGACAACAACAGGTGACATCGCGATGCGACACGTGAGTCGTGGGCTCGGGTGATCGACGCAGACACGGCATCTGCCGGCAACATCGTCTGACGCAGCGTAATGCGGCTTTGCGCGTCATGTCAAGCGCTGCGAGCCGAATTGTCGACACCGGCCCCTTGACTTCGCGTGCCGATCGACACTAACCTCAAAAGAGCAACACCAAGCAACAACAAAACCGAAGACGCAGTTCGCTCCGTGGTCATTTGCCGCTATTGCCGCCACGCTAAACAAGGTGCTAAAACGCGAATACCCGGCCCGCGCTGGGTTTTTTGTTTTGGAACCTCGTCTAGTACCCCAACTCACGAGGTTTCCGATGTGCGCGCCCGCTGTTGTTCCCGCTTCGCTCGACGCCGCCAGCATTCCTTCCCGTCGCACGCGGGCCGTGCGCGTCGGCATCGACACGGACGTGGCGCATGGCGCCGTCGTCCCGCCCCTGCACCTCTCGTCGAACTTTTCGTTCGCCGCTTTCGGTGAGAAGCGCCCGTTCGACTACACACGCAGCGGCAACCCCACCAGGCAGATTCTGGCCGACGCGCTGGCCGAACTCGAAGAAGGCACGGGCGCCGTCGTGACGTCGAGCGGCATGTCCGCCATCACGCTGGTGCTGCAGCTCGTGCCGTCCGGCGGCTCCATCGTGTGTGCGCACGATTGTTACGGCGGCACCTGGCGACTGCTGCAATCGCTCGCCGCCCGTGGCCTGTTCTCGCTGCACCTCGTCGATCTCACACAGGACAGCGCCGCCGCACGCATCGAAGCACTGGCGCCATCGCTGTTGTGGATTGAAACACCCAGCAATCCGCTGCTGCGCATCACCGATGTGCGCGCCATTTGCGCTGCGGCCCAGCGCGCCGGCGCACTCAGCGTGGTCGACAACACGTTTCTTTCGCCCGCGCTGCAGCGTCCGCTCACGCTCGGCGCCGACATCGTGGTGCACTCCACAACGAAGTACCTCAACGGACACAGCGATGTGGTGGGCGGTGCGGTGATCGCACGCAACGAGCAGATCGTGGAGCAGCTCGGATTCTGGGCGAACTGCCTCGGCGTGACCGGTGCACCGTTCGACAGCTATCTCACGCTACGCGGTGTGCGCACGCTGTATCCACGGCTCGCCTTGCATGAGGCGAACGCACAGGCGATTGCCGAAGCTCTCGACGGGCATCCGGCGGTGCGCGCCGTGCACTACCCTGGCCTGCGCAGCCACCCGGGCCATGCCATCGCCGTATCCCAGCAGGATGGCTTCGGTGCCATGCTCAGCTTCGAACTGGCGGGTGGAGAAGATGCCGTGCGTGCACTCACCGCGTCCCTGCGCTGCTTCACCCTAGCTGAATCGCTGGGCGGCGTGGAAAGTCTGATTGCCCATCCCGCAACGATGACCCATGCGTCGATGACGCCCGAAGCGCGCGCCGCGGCTGGTATCACCGATGGCCTGGTGCGGTTGTCAGTCGGCATCGAGCACGGAGACGATCTTCGCGATGACTTATTGGCAGCGCTCGACCGGGTGTTGACCACCGGCTGGACGCCGTGATCTGAGCGGCGTTCGCGCTTGGCGTCGAAAGTCGTATTTGGCTTGTCGGGCCCGGGATTCGTCGGTAGGCTTTGCAGGAGTATCCCACCTCCGCGCACCGCCTGCCGGCCCCGCGCGTCCCCACCGTTCCGAATGCCATGACCCAGGCCCGCTACGCCGCCATCACCGGTTGGGGGGAGGGACTTCCACCCGCCATCCTCTCCAACGAGGACCTCTCCACGTTCCTCGACACGTCGGACGAGTGGATCGTGCAGCGCACGGGCATGCAGCAACGCCGCGTCTCTCACGTGTCTGCCATCGAGATGGCCACATTGGCGTCGCGTCGCGCCCTCGCCTGTGCGGGCCTCGAAGCCGGCGAGGTGGAGTTGATCGTCTATGGCAGTTGCAGCAACGACGAGCAGGTGCCCAACTGCGCCTCGGGTGTGCAGGTCGCGCTTGGCGCCACACGCGCGGCGGCGATGGATGTGAATACGGCGTGCACAAGTTTCCTGTACGGACTCTCCACGGCCACCGCGATGATCCAGACCGGCGTCGTGAAAAACGCCATCGTCATCGGTGTGGAGTTGATCAGTCAGTTCATGGACTGGAGCAATCGCAATGTGGCCGTG
>NZ_DASWXE010000019.1:0-3988 GCF_036405635.1 Gemmatimonas sp.
TTGTTCGCGAATCTCGTTGTCGTTGCTGTCCAGCATTTCCTTGATGAAGTCCGTCGAGTTTTCGCCCATCGACACCAGCGCGCGGAACAGATCGCGACGCACACCCTGATCCTTTTCGGCGCGGAAAGCGCGCATGATGGCCGGCGCAGCACTCTGATCGCCGATCTGATGCAGCACCCAGGCCACCGCGCGACGCACCTGACGTGAGCTGTCGGCCAGATGTGATGTGAGCCCCGCCGGGACGCGTTCGGGTGTGATGGAGCCCAGCGCCCACGCCGCGCGATATCGCACGGATGCTTCCGGATCATCCAGTGCCTTGATGAGCACCGGTTCAGCTTCGCGCACATCCAGCGTGCCGATCGCCCACGAGGCCGTGGCGCGCACACGCGCACTCGCATCGCTGCGCACGGCGTTGATCAGCGCACTTCCTGCTTCTGCACGCGCACCACGTTCATCGGCCAGCGCCCAGGCGGCCATCTCGCGCACCTTCTCGTCGGCATCACGACGCAGCGCCGAGATGAGTGCGGCACGCACACTGCCATCCACCGCCTGGTACTCGTTCAGGCCCCACGCCGCCACACGGCGAATGGAAGCGCTGCTGTCCGTGTTGAGGAGCCGCACCAGCAGACGCACCCGCTCACCCACCGGCATGCTGTCGAGACCGGGCATTCCCGCGTTCGCCAGGCGGGACCGTCCACCCATGCCGAAGGCGTCCACCACACTGGTGCTCACACCAACCGACAGCCGTGTGATCACATCCTGCGCCGCGTCGTTGATGCGGCGGTTCAGGCGCGTCGACGGATCAGCCGGTGGCTGCACCGGCTGCTCACGGCTCATCGCATCGGGAGACGCGGCGGGCTCGGGTGACGCGATCCCACTGATCACCGGCGACGGCTGCGGGCGAACGCCACGCCGCACCGAGTCACTGGAGATCGTCGTCTGCATCTCCGCGTCGGCCTGCGCGGCATCGTACGGCAACGAGTCGTCGTGTGACTTCTGCGCCGTCAGTGGCGTGGCCGCCGGAACGACCGGTGCCGCAGCGCCCACCAGCAACGTCACGGCTCCAATCAACCCGGCGAGCGTGACACCCTGACGACGCGTCGTGTTGCGACGCGGCCGCTCGGGGTCGAGGATGGCCAGCATGCGCCCTTCGAACTCACTGCGGCGCGCCATCGCAATGGCCACCGCGGGCGTGGCATCACCCTTCACCGACGTCACGATATCCAGCAGGTGCTCGGCATAGTCCGACGGACGCGTGCCCGACGACACTGCGAGATCATCGCACGCCTGCTCGCTCTCGGCGCGCAACGCACCGGCCGCCATCCATACCATGGGATGGAACCAGTACACGACACAGACCAGCCGAGCGAAGGTGTGTCCGAGCAGGTCGTTGCGCCGCACGTGCGCCAGCTCATGCAACAACACGGCCTGTCGACGCTCCATGCTCCACGTATCCGACGACAACGGCAGCACGATGGTCGGCTTGCGCACCCCGCAGGCAAACGGCATGCGCACATCGGCCGATCGCACCACGCGCGGCACATCATCGAGACCGATCCGATCGGCCACTTCGTACAGCGGGTCCAGCCAGTCCGGCGCCGACACCACGTTGGCACGGCGCACGATGCGCGCGGCGGCAATCCAGCTGCGCAGCAACCACGCCGCCGTGACCAGCATGCCCACGCACCACACCATCGCGATGAGCATCAGCGGCGACTGCGTCTGCAGGTAGGTCTTCACCTGCATCATCACACCCGGCGTGTCAGATGCCACCGACGAAGGAGCAACCGGTACGTCGACGCCCGGCAGCGACACCGTCGCACCAGGCGACGCCTCACCGATCGCATTCAACGTCGCGCCATTCGCCGCACCATCCACAACATCAGACTGCGTTGCAGCCTGCGTACGAACCGACGCGGAACCGCCCAGCACCGGAAGCACCGCCAGTCTCACCGGCTGCGTCATCTCGAGCACCGGAATGAGCAGCGTGGCCAGCAGCACCACCAACCACCACAGGTGCCGTACGCCTGCCGTCGCGCGGCGCAGCAGGCGAGCGCCGAGCACGGCGAGCCCCAGCAACAGCGTGATCTTAGCAATGACCAGCATTAGCGCCGACGTGCTGATGGTCCCAAGGAGAGTCTCAGACATCGCCCGAACCCTCCGAACGACGCGCCTTGGCGATGGCATCGCGCAGGCGCGACACATCACGGGCATCGAGACCCAGATCGCCACGCCGCAGCAACGCCGTCACGGCCAGCTCCGGGGATCCACCGAAGTAGGTCTCCACCAGGTGATTGAGTGCCGTCTCACGCACCGCATCACTGTCGACGGCCGGGTAGTACACGTAGCGCGGTCCGTCCTCACGGAACAGGATCGTGCCCTTTTCGGCCAGGATGCGCACGATGGACCGCACCGCCGAATAGGTCGGGGGATCGGGCAACTCGGCCATGATCTCGGCCACCGTCGCCTCGCCACGCCGGTGCAGGATGTCCATCACCTGCCGTTCGCGGCGGGAGAGACTGCCGGGGGCGGAATCAGAATCTTGGGGGGTGGCCATGGATATCAGGGGAGAAAGTCTGCTGATTTTTCAACCATGCTGATATTTCAACAGACTTACCCGGATGTCAACCCCGGGTGTACGTAGGCAAGTCCGTCGTTGGCGGGCCTTCTCACTACACTGGAGCGGATCATGGGTCTGTTGTATACGTGCCTGATCGGCCTGATCGTGGGTGCTATCGCGAAGTTCCTGATGCCCGGTAAGGACCCGGGCGGATTCATCATCACGATCCTGCTGGGCATCGCTGGTGCCCTGGTGGGGACGTGGCTCGGCCAGATGCTGGGGCTCTACGCCGCGGGAGCGCAGGCGGGCTTCATTGCCAGCGTGCTCGGCGCGATGCTGCTGCTGTTCGTCTACCGGATGATTGCCGGCAAGAAGACCTGAGGGCCGCCCCGCGCGATTCAGCGCGGCCGGCGCCAGTAATACCATTCACGCGCGGCGGTCCAACCCTGGGCCGCCGCGTCGTGTATTCCCGGCACACATTCAGCGCTCTGCACCGTGGCGCCGCGATAGATGTCATCCAACTCGGCCATGGTCTCGCGCGTGTCCGCAGTGACCGGGCGAGCACGAATACGTCTCGAGATCTCGTGGCGCACGGCCAGCTCGTCGAGATAGTCCGGCACGCCATCACGCACCGTGACATCGCCCCGTTCGATGCGATCCACAGCACGCGCCCACTCGGCGATGAGCGCAGCAAGCGCCAGGCGTTCGAGGTTCACAGGTTCGGTCACGAAGACATCTCCGTATCCGCACCCAGTCCGTGGAGAAGCGCAGACAGCGTGGCCGAGTCGAGGCGATGTTCTCCAGCGAAGCGCTGCACCGTTGCTGTGGGCTGCCACGACTGCAAACGCGTCAACGACAATTGCAATGCCTCGGGCGAGACGAACGGATCGACGTCACCCGTCACCAGCGTGACCTTCGTGCGCTCGAGCTGCCGACGCAACCGTCCGTGATCGATATCGGTGGCGAGCCCTCCTGC
The DNA here is from genome assembly GCF_036405635.1 of Gemmatimonas sp. Classification (GTDB taxonomy): domain Bacteria; phylum Gemmatimonadota; class Gemmatimonadetes; order Gemmatimonadales; family Gemmatimonadaceae; genus Gemmatimonas. The sequence goes on from NZ_DASWXE010000019.1 coordinate 3,537, forward strand.
CCATGGCACCCAGTGATGGGGCCGCACATGACCGGCAGCCAACCATCGGGTGGACGTCGCCACACCCTGTGAAAACGCGAGCACGCCAACGGCCGTCGCCTGCTGGGCTTCGGACATCACCGTATCGTGTACGTTCTGCAACCAGCGCACGGCATCGGCGATGTCATCTTCGCGCGATTCCCGTGTCATCCACGTGGCGCCCACCTGCTGCAGATGACTGCCATCGGGACGCGGCATATCGCGATAGAAACGCGACAGTCCTTCAGGCGCCACCACACAAGTGTCATCCGGAACGATGTGCTGAAACGGGCGCAGAATACCCGATGCAAGCTGCGCATATCCGTGCAACACGAACCATACACGACGCGCCATGACGGGCTCCGCGCCGATCATCGCGTACCGTCCCGTCTTGATCGTCTCGCGGGTGTACAGGCGAATCGTGTCCGACACGG
>NZ_DASWXE010000020.1:0-26152 GCF_036405635.1 Gemmatimonas sp.
TCGCGAGCGCCTCCCGTGCGTAACGGTCGGCCCTTTCATACCGCGCCGCCTGGATCTTCCGATTCGTTTCGAACTCGCCAAGGTCCACCAACTCACGTGACGCACGCCAGAGTGCGTCGAACGACAGTGAATCGCGCTGCAGCGCCTGTTCGTACAGCGCGAGCGCCTGCGTGGGATTCCGCGCCGCACTGGCCTTGTCTCCACGCGCGATGAGGTCGGCCACTTCGCTGTTCACGGATGTCGCCACGCGTGTGGGCACGGCATGCGGTGTCACCTGCGCTTCGCCGGTGCCCGGCGCAGTGGCCATGACCAGTAACAGCGTCACACACCAGGGCGACAGGGCCGACGTGGCAGTCCCGACCGCACGTCGTGCAGGCACAAGCGATCGGGTGTAGGTTGGCAGCACGTATGGACGCTCGGACACTGATAGAACGGAAACGAGATGGTGGACGGATCACTCCGTCCGAATGGCGCGCCCTCATGAGGGCCTATGCGGCGGGCGAGGTGCCCGACTACCAGATGGCCGCGTTGGCGATGGCCATCTACTTCGTCGGACTCGATCGCGACGAAATCGTCGCCCTGACTGACGCCATGCTGACCAGCGGCGCCACCCTCGACCTCGATCACCTGCGCGTAGGTCGGGTGGACAAACACTCGACCGGCGGCGTGGGCGACAAGGTGTCGTTGGTACTCGCACCGCTGGTGGCGGCCTGTGGCGTGGCCGTGCCCATGATGTCGGGACGTGGCCTCGGTCACACTGGCGGTACCCTCGACAAATTGGAATCGGTCCCCGGATTTCGCACGGATCTTTCTCTGGCGGCTGCAACGAAGCAGATCGAGGCCATCGGGTGCGCCCTGATCGGCCAAACCCGTGAAATCGCTCCAGCAGACCGCAAGCTCTATGCCCTGCGCGACGCCACAGCGACCGTGGAAAGCATTCCGCTCATTTCCGCCAGCATCATGTCGAAGAAGCTGGCCGAAGGGCTGACCGGTCTCGTACTCGATGTGAAACACGGTTCAGGGGCATTTCTCCCCGAAGTGGAACGCGGACTCGAGCTGGCCCGCACCATGATCGCGCTCGGTGCCGACCATGGCTGCCCGGTGATCGCCCTGCTGACCGCCATGGATCGCCCGCTCGGACGCGCGTGCGGCAATGCGATCGAGGTGGAGGAATCCATCATGGCGCTGCGCGGTGAGGGGCCATCGGACCTCATGACCGTCACCTACGCGCTCGGCGCCGAGATGCTGGTGCTCGGCGGTGCGGCACGCACGCGAGACGAGGCCCGCCGCCGTATGGAAGTCGCTATTTCCAGTGGCAGGGCGGCCGAACGTTTTCAGCAGATCATCGAGGCGCAGGGTGGCAATCCGGCGGTGGTGGATGACCCGTCGCTGCTGCCGCAGGCGGCTGAGTGCGAGCTGTATCTCGCACCCCGAGGTGGTGTGGTGGCGCAGGTGGAACCCAAGACCATCGGGCGCGGCATCACCGCCCTGGGTGGTGGCCGCACCCGGGTGGAGGACATTGTGGACCCCTCGGTGGGCTTTGTGGTCTCGGCCCGTCCCGGCGACGTGGTGCGGGCCGGCGAACCGCTGGCGACCATCTTCGCACGCGATCCCGCCGGTATCGCTTCCGGGCGCGAGACGCTGGCCCGGGCCATTCGGGTGGCGGACGACGCCGATCCGCCGCTGCCCCTCATCAGTTACCGGGTCACCGAAGCCGGAGAGGAGCGTTGGGTGGACGAATGAGGGTGAGGGTGCATAGTTTTGGGGGTCAGCGGCTTCAGCCGCGCCCGACTTACCGGTGCTTTGCGCCCCAAGCCTTCACGCGATGCTCGCTCCATCCACCAATCGTCTCCTGAGCCTGGCCGCCGCTGCTGCGGTGCTGCCGTTGCTCGGCATCTACGCCCTGCTGCTGTACATCGCCACGCCGAGCGCCACGGGCGGCATGGAGCCGACGACCACGATGGTGTGCTACATCGCGGTCACGATCATCTTCGGCGCGCTGATCACGGTGGCGCTGAACTTCTCGCGCCAGCTGAGCCGCGAAGCGAAGGGTGAGTACCAGACGCCCTGATTCACGCGTCCCCGCTTTCCTGATCCCGGTTGTCAGCATGTGCTGATGACCGGGATTCTTGTTTTGGCGATTCTTGTTTTCGTGTGCGCGTACACGATCTTGGATGGTCCGTGTAGCTGAGCTATCTCCCGCGCCAGAGACTTCATGCACGATGCGCACGCCTTTCTGGCGAACCTGACGCTCGTTCTCTGCGTCGCGGCGTTCACGACATATCTGTTCCAGCGCATCCGGCAGCCGGTGGTGTTCGGCTATCTGGTGGCCGGTATGATCGTCGGTCCACACGTGGGTGTGCCCGTGTTCGCCGACCTGTCCATGGTCACCACGCTCTCCGAGCTGGGCGTGATCATGCTGATGTTCGGACTCGGGCTCGAGTTCAGTTTGCGCAAGCTGGTGCAGGTGGGCCCCACAGCCGGTGTGGTCGCGTTGGTGGACACCAGTGTGATGCTGGTCTTCGGCTATGGAGCGGGGCAACTGCTCGGGTGGAGCACGCTCGAGAGTGTGTTCTGCGGAGCCATCGTGGCGATTTCGTCCACGACGATCATTGTGAAGGCGTTTGCCGAACAGGGCGTGAAGGGACGTTTCACGGAACTGGTGTTCGGCATCCTGATCAGTGAAGACCTGATCGCCATTCTGCTCATCGCCGTATTGACCACTGTGGCCGCTGGTGGTGGTGTTTCGGCCGGAGAAGTGGGCATGACGGCCGGCAAGCTTGTGCTGTTCCTTGGCGGCTTCGTCGGCATCGGTCTGCTGGTGGTACCGAGACTGGTGCGCACCATCGTGCGCCTCGACCGGCCCGAGACCACACTGATCGTGAGCCTCGGCTTGTGCTTCGGGGGCGCGTTGCTGGCTTTGGGCGCCGGCTATTCGGTGGCGCTCGGTGCGTTCATCATGGGCTCGCTGGTGTCGGAGTCTGGCGAAGCGCGCCGCGTGGAGCACCTCATTGCCGGTGTGCGCGATATGTTCGGCGCGATCTTCTTCGTGTCGGTGGGCATGATGATCGACCCGCGTCTGGTGGCCGAAAACTGGGGGGCGGTGGTACTGCTGTCGGTGGTCGTCATCGCGGGCAAGCTCATTGCGGTGTCCACGGGTGCGTTCCTCACTGGCAACGATGTTCGGACGTCCACGCAGGCCGGCATGAGTCTCACGCAGATCGGCGAATTTGCGTTCATCATTGCGGCACTGGGCCTGTCGAGCGGGGTGGTACGTGAGTTCCTGTATCCCGTGGCGGTGGCCGTGTCTGCCATCACGACGCTCACCACGCCGCTGCTCATCCGCGCGTCGGGACCGTTCGCGTCGATGGTGGACCGGAACCTGCCGCGGCCGCTGCAGACGTTTGTGGGTCTGTACGGAAGCTGGATCGAACGATTGCGCGTGGCATCGGCCGATGCGGGGCTCGCGCCGCTGATCCGTCGCAAGGTGATCATGCTGGCGGTGGATGCGCTGCTACTGGCCGGCGTGGTGATCGGCGTGGCGTTCGCGAAGGCACCGCTGGCGGGCTATGTCGCGAGCACCACTGCGCTCTCACCGGCCGTGAGCACAGTGGTGTTGTATGCGATCGCTGCGCTCGTCGCGGCCCCGTTAATCGTGGGCATCGTGCGTGTGTCGGCGGCGTTTGCGTCGCTGCTGGCGTATCGCGCACTGCCGCGGGCCGAGGGCAATCGACTCGACTATGCACAGGCCCCGCGGCAGGTGCTGATGGCCACCCTGCAGCTGGCGCTGGTGACGGTGAGTGGCTTGCTGGTGGTGGTGGTGACAGGCCCCTTCGTGCCGCTCGGGCGCGGCGCCGTGGTCCTCGCGCTGGTGGTGGGTTGGCTGGGCGTGGTGTTCTGGCGCAGCACCGCCAACCTGTATGGGCACACGCGGGCCGGTGCGCAGGTGCTGATTGCCGCACTGGCCAAGGGGATGGTGGCCCATCAGGAGGCTCACGGGGCAGAAGAGGCCGTGGGTGGTACACCGCCGCCCCGCGATTTCAGTATGGTCCATCGCGTGCTGCCTGGATTGGGTGATCCGGTGCCGGTGCTGATGCTCGCCGAAAGCCCTGCCGTGGGGCGCACGCTGGGTGAGCTGCAGCTGCGTTCTCTCACGGGTGCCGTGGTACTCGCCATCACACGCGGCGAAGAGCAGGTGATGTTGCCCGTGGGGAGTGAGCGGCTACTGGTGGGAGATATCGTCGCGCTGGCCGGCTCGAGCGAAGCCATCGACGCCGCGCGCCTGATGCTGCAATTGGGTTGATCCGACGTTGACGGTCAGCCTCCGGAGCGGAGTGCATGGCCTGACCCGGCGAGCGCTTCCTCCAGCATCTGAATCCCCTTGGGCCCCATGCCGTGCATGGCCGCGAGGTCGGCTCTTGTGTACCGCGTCAGCGCCTGCATGGACGAGATACCTGCGTGCGCGAGGGCCCGCAGCGCAGGACCCGAGAGTCCCACGGGAAATGCGTTCTCATTCGGGTGCGTCTTTTCACGACCGGTGGTTTTTGGCATGGTAAGAAGCAGATGGTGAAGCCAGAAGTTCGCTCTCCCTTCGCACGATTGCTATCATGACGTCAGTTCGCAGCACCGACCCCACCACGTTGCTCGCCGGCGTGCACGTTGTCACTATCGCGCAGAATGCGCCGGGGCCGCTCGCCGTGCAGCGCCTTGTGCAGCACGGGGCATCGGTGTGCAAGATCGAACCCCCGCAGGGTGATCCGCTGCTCACCATTTCGGAGTCATGGCACGCCGAGATGCACGAGGGTGTGACCATCGAGCGTGTCGATCTCAAGTCGGCCGATGGACGAGCCACGCTGCACGCGCGACTTCAGACCGCGCAGATATTCATCACCAGCCAGCGACCGGCTGCGCTTGCGCGGCTCGGACTCGATCCGGCGTCACTGCACGCCGCGTTTCCGGCACTCCGCGTGTTGCGCATCGTGGGTCGACTCGATGCGCCCGATGAAGCGGGGCACGACCTCACGTACCAGGCCACTGCCGGATTGATCGGAGCATCGATGCCGTTGGCCCTCGTTGCCGACGTGATGACCTCCGAGCGCGCCTTCGCTGGTGTGCTTGCCCTGCTGCGCATGGAAGCGGGCAGCGTGATGGACATCGGCATGGTGGAGAGCCTGGCACCCATGCAGTCCACGCTGCGGCACGGACTCACGGTGCCGGGCGGCACACTTGGTGGCGGGCTGCCCCGCTATGCGCTGTACGAATGCGCAGAAGGGCAGGTGGCGGTGGCCGCGCTCGAACCGCACTTCGCCGCGCGGCTGCGGGATGAGCTGGGGTCGGATGAAAGCGCGACGCTGGCGGCACGCTTTCGTGAGCACACCGCCACCGCATGGGAAGCGTGGGCGAAGGAGCGGGACCTGCCGATTGCTGCGGTCCATTCGGCTGGCCATGAGGGGATTGGCTGAGAGATTGCGCGTGTCTGGGTATCCCTCTTCGACGCCCAGAAATGTCCAGACTCGCTGCCCGTCCGTCCCGCCTCGCCGTCAGGTGTGCTCTCTCGCTCACGCTCATCGCGCTCGGCGCATGCGGCGGCGGTGGTGACAGCCCCTCCACCGGCACGCCAACCCAGCCCACCACACCCACAACGCCCAATCCGCCGGCGACCAACAACACACCGGCCTCTGTATCGATTGTGGCCGGTGATGCGCAGTCGGGAGAGTCAGGCACGCGTTTGCCCAACGCGCTCTCGGTGCTCGTGCGCAACAGCGCGGGCACACCGGTGTCTGGTGTCACGGTCGACTTCAGCGTCGATTCCGGCGGCGGTTCGCTGAGCAGTGCGAGTGCCACCACCACTGCCGAGGGTGTCGCCACGAGCGGACTGTGGACGCTGGGCGCAGTGGGCAACAATGTGGTGATCGCTCGCGTGGCGTCGCTGCCGGTGGTGAAGTTCCGCAGCATCGCAGTGAGCCCCGCCGTGCGCACGCTCATCGAGCGCACCACCATGCCGGCCGGGGGCGGCACCATCACGTACCGCAAGCCAGGCGATCCGCTCGACGGACTCACGGTCACCGTGCCTGCCCGGTCGTATGCCACAGCCACATCGTGGACCATCACCGCTGATTCGGTCACGCGCCCCACACTGCCTGCGGGATTCACGCAGGTCGGGCCCACGCTCACCGTGGACAACGGTTCGGCGCACGCCGACAGCATCATGTCGCTCTCAATGCCCACCGCGGCCGCAACGGATGACGCGGTGGCGCCATTCTACTTCGACGCGGCGACGGGCTACCTCGAACCCATTCCCATCGTGGAGCGGAGTGCGGGCACGGTGGGATTGGCCACCCGCCACTTCTCGCGCGACCTCCTCGCTCTGCCTGGTGTGGACCCGGGGGTGAGTGCGGCACGCAGCGCCCTCATTGCCGGCGGCGCCGCGCTGCGTGCCTTCGGCGCCGTGAAAGTAGTGTGGGTGAAGACCCCACGCGCGCAACTGGCCGGTACATACACCTCTGGCTTCATGGCCGGACAGGACAACTGGGAGTTCGAGAATCGCGGACACTTCGCCTCACCGCGCGGTAGCTGCGAAGGCATGAGCATCACGGCGCTGCACTACTGGTACTTCCTCAAGCGCAATGGTGCACCATCGCTGTACCATCGCTTCGACAAGTCGCTCACCGACTTGCTCGACAACGTGCAGGGGCAGCGCTACGCCTCCGCCGTACAGGCCGACTACCTCGCGTACGCAGCTGCACATGGCGACCAGGTGCAGAAACTCATCACCGAGGCCACGCAGCGCGGCACCAAGCTCGAGGAACTCACGCCCAGCTGGATCGTGCTCACCCTCAAGCTGCTCAAGCAGCCGGTCCTCATCGGACTACTCGGCGAGTCGGCCGGCCACGCTGTGATTGCCACCGCGGCCACGTACGATCCGGCCACTGCCGTCACCACGGTGACATTCGTCGATCCCAACGTGCCCACGCAGTCGCGCACCATGCGCTTTCAGGGTGGCACGCTCACGCCGGTCGCGCTCTCCACGAAGGCGAACGATCCGCAGATCACGTTCACGCGCGCGTATGCCATCGCAGTGTCGGCCGAGCTGCCGCTGGCGGACATCTCCAGGCGATGGGCTGAGTTCCAGCAGCAGCGGGCAGGGGCCAATCTCTATCCGGCCGACTATCGCGCCGAGTATCTGAATCCGCTCACCGACAACTGGGAGCGACTCACGGACACGGTGCGCACCACCGCGGAGCGTTTCCTCATCCGGCACATCTGTACGTCGTGCAAGGCGCCCACGCGTGGTGGAGCTCCGAACGAACATCCCCTGCGGCTGTGGGATGGTGGCGGCACTGTCAGTGTACCGCAGCGCTATGTGGAGAACGAACCCGGTACCGAGTCGTATTACGCCGAGCTCGAAGCCTACACCGATGTGGACCACACTCGCGCCTCACAGCTGGATGCAAAGCGCTTCACCGTCGTGTACAGCCCGGTCAAGCTCATTGTGCCCACCACCGATCCAACGGTTGGCGGTTCGGAAACCCTGCGTGTCGACGCCGGCGCGCTCGCCGCACCAGGCGTCACGTACACGTGGCAGACCACCGATGGTGCGCCCGATGTGACCACCACCGTGCCGACGTTCGTGTTCAGCCCGAAGCAGCCAGGAGCGATCTGGGTCACCGTCCTCATGAAGGACGCGAGGGGTGTGCTCATCGCGAAGCCGTCCGCCGCGCGTGTGGTAGGACTGCGTCTCACGCTGTCGCCACCTGCCGGTGTGCTCTCGCGCAACACATCGGTGACCTTCGTGGTCTCCTCACCGGACTACCCGCTCGCCTCGCTCCGCAACAAGCGATTCTCCTGGTACATGAGCACACCAGACGGCGACGTCGAGGAGTACACGGACGGCCCCACGCTGACACTTACGTTCAAGGGCACGGGAGCGGTGAGCGCGGAAGTGCGTGCGTACACCTTCGGCGAAGACTCCATCAGTGTGCCAATTGGACAGGTGACGGGTCAGCGATACAACGTCAGCGACATCCTGCCCACGTGGAAGTTCACGTCGTTCACCGTGCAGATCGACAAGTCGGGCCCCAATCCGTGGCTGAACAATCCGTCAATTGGCAGCACGCAGCATTTCACGCGCCCCGAGCAACTGTGGACGGAAATTCAGAGTGGCCTGAAGCGCGGCGGCTTCCTCTTCCTCGAGCGTGACTCCACGTTCGGCACACAGAACCGTTCGGCCACGCTCAAGCGTCGCGGCATCTACTTCGTGGACACCGACCAGCCACTGCTGTCGGCGGATGACGTGTCGCGCTATCTGGACATGCCGCCGTTCGGCACCACGCTCAACACGAGCAGTCAGCCGCAGGTGCGCGCCAACTGGTTCACCAATCCGGTCATGCCCTTCCGGGCCGCCGATGCCGCCAATCTGGACGAGAGTTACACGTTCAACGGCACCATCACGAGCGGAAGCCTGACGAGCACCTTCTGGAACTGGCAGTTCAGCACCTTCAAGGGCAACGGCCTCACGCTGTGGTTCCCATTCGAGACGCGACAAATCAGCGTGACTTTCAATGGCAACACCGCCACCGGCACGGTCACCGTCATCAGCCGCGACTTCGACCATTCCCTCGAAGTGCTGCCGCGCCCTGAGACCAAGCGCTGGACCATTTCGGCGCGCTTCACAGCCGAACGGGTGAAGTAGCTCCGCCGCGTGGTCCAAAGACGGTTCGCTCCGGCGGCCAGGCCTCACACGGTCTGGCCGCCGGTCCGTTTGAACCCTTTGGCACCAACCGGCATCCAACGCCGTAGGGACCGGAACCAGCGGGGATGTGGCTCCTTGACAGGTCTCAACTACAGGTGTAAAACTACACGTGTAGTAACAACCGGAGCCTCCATGTCTGAGCAACACAGCTTCACCGCCCTCCAACTCGCCATCCTCCGTGTGCTCTGGGAGCGTGGCGAGGCTACCGTCGTCGAAATCTGGGAGGCGCTGCATGACGAGCGCGGCCTGGCCCAGACCACGCTGGCCACCATGCTCTCCCGTCTGGAGAAGCGCGGGGCCGTGAGTCATCGCACCAGTGCCCGGCAGTTCGTCTACCGCGCCGTGGTCAGTGAAGACACGGCCCGACACTCGATGGTCAGTGAACTCACCTCGCGCCTTTTCGAAGGCGACGTGCCCTCCCTCGTGAGTCACCTGCTCACCTCGCAGGACATCAGCCCGGGCGATCGCGAGCGCATTCGCGCCATGCTCGATGCTGCCGACCCCTCCCATTCACGCAAGCTGGAGTCCGAGTGATGGAATCGATGACGAGGACGATGTTGGCATGGCTGATGACCTACGCCATCCACAGCACGGCGCTGCTTGGTGTCGCGTGGCTGCTCTCCCGCTGGGGACGCTTGTCCATGCACACGGTGGACTTCATCTGGAAGCTCGCGCTCGTTGGTGGGTTGCTCACCTCCACCGCGCAGTTGGCATTCGATGTGCGCCCCTCGGGCTCATTTGCGCTCGAAAGCACACGCCGTGCCGCGCCCGCGGTGACGAGCCGCGATCTGACGGAGTTGAAGGACGAACGTGCAGGCCTGCCCGCAGATGCATCGACGCATACGGCCGCCGCCGAGCACCAGGACATCGCATCGGGCGCTCCAGTTCCGGCAGCGCCTGCATCGGTCGAACACACACTGAGCACACGCGCCAAGGTGGAACTGTTGTTCTTCGGTGCATGGGCATTGGTGGCCCTCACGCTGGCGCTCGTCTACATCGCCCGCCGTCTCATGCTCGTGGGGCGCCTGGCCAATCGGCAACACATCACCGAAGGCACGCTGCCCGCTCTCCTCGACACGTTGTGCCGCACCGTGGGCTTTCGCTCGCACGTCGCACTCACGTCGGTGAACACCATCTCCAGTCCGGTCGCGTTGGGACTTCATGAAATCTGCGTTCCCGAAGCGGCGATCACGGACCTCAGCACCGATGAGCAGCGTGGCCTGCTCGCGCACGAACTCGCGCACCTCGCGCGCCGCGATCCCGTGTGGCTCGATGTGGCGTCGCTGATGGAGCGAGTGTTCTTCTTCCAGCCACTCAACCGGCTGGCCCGCCAGGAGATTCAGCGCAACGCCGAATTTCTCTGCGATGACTGGGCGGCTGAACGCACGGGCAACGGTCTGCCACTGGCGCACTGCCTGGCGCGTGTGGCTGAATGGATCGAAGCGTCGCCGTTGGGCGTGCCCGTGGCCGGCATGGCCGAGCAGCGTTCGTTGCTGGTGACCCGCATTGCGCGCCTCATTGAAGGACGCCGGGCCGGTTCGCCGATGTCACGTGTGCTCACTATCGGTACGGCTACGGTATTGCTGTCGGCCGTGGTGGCAGCGGCGCCGGGCGTGCGTCGCGTGAATGCGCCGGCGCCGTCCGAAAGCGTGGCGGCGGTGGACCCGGCAAACGAGCGGGACGAACAGCCCGTTGTCGATGAGCCCTCCCACGAAGACAAGGCCAACCGCAACGGCAAATCCGAAGCCGACGATCCCGCTGTCGTGGCCGCCCTCGTGGCGCGCCTCAAGGATGCCGATGCCGGTGTGCGCCGCGCCGCGGCCAGCTCGCTGGGCAACCTGCGCAGCAAGACTGCCGTCACCGCACTCATTGCCGCCATCGACGACGGCAACAAGGAAGTGCGCGTCGCGGTTTGCCAGGCCCTCGGCAACATCGGTGATGCGCGCGCCGTGCCCGCCCTCACGCGGCTGCTCACCGACCCGTCGCCGGAAGTCCGCAACCGCGCCATCGATGCGCTCGATGAATTCGCCGATGAACTGAGCGCCAGGCAGGTCCTGCCGAGCACGCAGGATGCACGCCCCGAAACACGGGCCAAGGCCGCCGAGCTGCTGGGTGAGATCGGCGATCGAGATGCCATCCCCACGCTGCAGAAGCTGCTGAAGGACAGCTCGGAAGATGTGCGCACCGCCGCGCTGGAATCACTGTGCGAACTCAAGGCGCTACTGAGTACCGCAGAACTCTCCACCCTGTTCAACGATCCGTCGCCCGATGTGCGCCGCGCCGCGCTCGAGTATGTGAAGGAACAGCCGTCGCTCGGCAACGTGGCCACCATCCGCCGCATGATGAGCGATTCGGACGAACATGTGCGCGAACAGGCAGTGGAGGCGCTGTCGGAATTGCGCAGCCCCGAGGCACGCACCGCCCTGCGTGAGGCGCTGACCTCCAGCGACCCCGCCGTGCGCCGTCGCGCCGCCGAAGCGCTGGGAGAGCGGCCATGAGCCCCGTGCGCATCGGGATTGCCGCTGCTGCCGTGGTGGCCATGGGGTGGACCACCGTGAGCGCCCTGGAGCATGCGTCGGGCACCAACCTGCCGTCCTTGCAGTCGCTCAGCGAACCGCGTCGCACCGGCCCGGATTCCCTGCGCGTGGCCTCACTCTTGGAGGCGTTGGACAAGGGCGATCCGCTGGTGTGTGAAGTGATGGCGGAACGTATCGGCAACTGGTGGGGCAGTGGCGGCGGTGTCGGCACCTTCAGCGACGCGAAGCCTAACCTGGCTGCCGCCCGCGATTCCCTCAGCGGTCGCATCGAGCACGCCGGCACCATCAACCTGCTGACCAAGTCGTTGGCGCATGAGAACCCGTGCGTACGCCAACTCGCCGCACGGTGGCTCGGTCGCAGCACCATCGAGACCGCCCGTCTGGTGAGTCTGCTCGACGATCCCTCCCCGCGCGTGCGGGAAGCGGCCGCCTATGCCATCGGCTCGGGTGAGAAGCGAAAGGCGATCGCCCCGCTCGAAAAGATGCTTGGCCGCGCCGCTGGTGCCGAAGCAGCCATGGCCGCATGGGCATTGGCCGAGGAAGATGACGTGGCGTCGGTACCCGCGCTCGAGCGGGCACTCCGGCACGATGATGCCCGGGTACGTCGTGCGTCCGCATACGCTTTGGGTGAAATCGCTTCACTGCGGGCGCTCGAGCCGCTCAGCGCCGCGCTCCGTGACAGTGACGCTGAAGTGCGCTACACTGCGGCTCGCGCCATCGGCGAACTCGATGATCTCGAACACCCGCCTGCCGCCCTGCTCGAAGCCTGCCGCTCGAACGATCGTAGGCTGGCACGCATCGCCGCCATGACGGTGGCCGAGCTGCACGACCCGGCCACGCTCGACCTGCTCATCTCCCTCGCGGACATGGACGACCGCGATGTGCGGGTGCATGTAGCCGAAGCGCTTGGCCAGATCGGCTCGGCCAAGGCCAACGCGCCCCTGATGCGCATGCTGCAGGACCAGGATGCCGAAGTGCGCCGCGCCGCTGCGGAAGCCCTCGGTGAACTCCGCGAGAACGCCACGCACGACCAGTAGTCGCGACACAACCTCCCTTCCCAGTTCGCGTTCCCGCCGCGCGACACCAGCGCACCCCTCCTTCCCGTTCATGTCCGCATTGTTCGCCCGTGCGACGACTCTGCTCGTCGCACTTTCACTCGGCGCGTCTACTCAAACCGAAGCGCAGGCCGCGCTCGGCAATGCCACACCCACTGTCAGCGCCTCGGTACCGTCTGCGCGTCTGTTCGTGTCGGAACCCGGCCGTGCCGAGGCCTCGCGTATCACCAGCCCCATTCACCTCGACGGTAAGCTCGACGAAGGTGCCTGGCAGACCGCCCGCTATGTGAGTGGACTCATTCAGCGTGAGCCGGCGGAAGGCTCGCCGGAGAGTGACTCCACGCTGGTGACGTTTGTGTATGACAATCAGGCACTGTACATCGGTGCCCGCATGATGAGCAGTCACCCCGAGAGCATCCGCCCGCTGGTGGCTCGCCGCGACAAAGAGGGGAGCGCGGAGCAGCTCATTCTCTCGTTCGACACGTTTGGAGATCGCCGCACGGCGTACACGTTTTCGGTCACCTCCGGTGGTGTGCGTGTCGATTACTACCATGGCTCCGACTTCGAGAATTCGCGCGACTACACCTTCGACCCGGTGTGGGAAGTGCGCACGACAGTTGACTCCAAGGGGTGGACCGCCGAGATGCGCATTCCGTTCTCTCAGTTGCGCTTCAGCGCGGCCGATGAGCAGAACTGGGGCGTGAACATCGTGCGGCTCGTGCCGGACCGGAACGAGTCCGACTACTGGATGCTGGTCAAGCGCAACGAGACGGGATGGTCGTCCCGTATGGGGCAACTCACCGGGCTGCGTGGCATGCGCGCTCGCCAGCGCCTCGAAGTGCTGCCGTATGTGGCGAGCGACACGCGCGCCAAGAGCACGGTGAACGCCGCCAATCCGTACGACCTGAAGAATCGCAGCGAGGTGCGAGCGGGTGGTGACGTGAAAATCGGGCTCGGCCCCAACGCTACGCTGGAAGCCACCATCAACCCCGACTTCGGGCAAGTGGAGGCGGATCCGGCCGTTGTGAATCTCTCCGCGTTCGAAGTGTTCTTCGATGAACGTCGGCCCTTCTTCACCGAAGGCACGCAGCTGCTCAACGCACGCGGAAACTTTTACTCGCGTCGCATTGGTGCGCCGCCGCCGCTCAATCCCGGCGGCACATACGCCGACGTACCGCACAACACCACCATTCTCGGTGCGGCCAAGGTGTCAGGACGCTTGCCGTCGAAGCTGTCGTTTGCCGGACTCACGGCCCTGAGCGCGCAGGAGAATGCGCGTGTCTTCAATGCCGCACAGAACACCGAGACTACGGCCGAAGTCTCGCCGCGCACTCTGTATGGCGTGGGTGTGGTACAGCAGGAGTTTGGCAAGGATGCGTCCACCGCGTATGCCATGTTCACCGCTGTGGAGCGTGATCTCACCAATGGCAGCCAGGCCGAACGTGTGCTGGCGCAACGCGCCTACACGGGGTTGGCCGACACCCGCCTGCGGTGGGCTGGCGGTGGGTACGATGCGAGTGCTTTCATCGGGTTCAGCCACGTGTCGGGGGATTCTCTCGCACTGTTGTCGCAGCAACGTTCCAGCCGACGCTTCTTTCAGCGTCCCGATGCCGGCTATGTGCAGGTGGACCCCAGCAAGACGTCGATGAATGGGTTCTTCGCCGGCATCAACCACAGCAAGCTCAGTGGCTCATGGTTGTGGGATCTCGACTTCTCGGCCGAATCGCCGGGCTATGAAATCAACGATGCCGGACGACTGGGCGGCACGGATGACATCAACCAGTCGTCCAACCTGCGGTATCGCGAGACCAAGCGCGGCAAGTACCTGCACAACTGGGACCTTGGTGTGTCGCAGTTCGCCGGCTGGAACTTCGGTGGCGTGAACAACTACACTGGCTTCGAAGCGTACAGCAACCAGACACACAAGAATTTCCTTCGCTCGTGGGTGGAGCTGGGTTTCAACCTTCCGGCCACATCGGACGATCTCACGCGAGGCGGCCCACTCATGCGCGTGTACGCGAGCCAGTCGCTGGGCATGGGCATCCTGAGCCGTTCCGGTGCGCGCACGAGCTGGTCCTTCTCGTCCGGCGCTTCCACTTCCAAAGATGGTAGTTACACGCTGCGCGTGGACGGTGCGCTGACACTGCGCCCGGGCACGCGCGTGGAGTTGTCACTCACCCCATCGCTCAATCAGAGCGAAAACGCGCGCCAATACGTGTCCACACGCACCGGCGGCCCGGCTGCGACTTTTGGTTCGCGCTACATCTTTGCGCATGTGGACCAGGTGCAATACGGTCTGCGCTTCCGGCTCAACTTCGCGCTCACACCCAACCTCACGTTCGAGACGTACGCCGAGCCGTTCGCGGCCAGTGGTCGCTATCACGACTACGGGGAGCTCGGTGCGCGCCTCGATCGCGACCTGCGCACATACGGCACCAATGGCACCACGATCAGCGGGCCAGACAGCACCGGATCGCGTGTGGTGACCGATGGCGCGGCCAGCTTCACGCTCGTCAACAATGACTTCAATCTGCGTTCGTTTCGCAGCAACGCGGTGATGCGTTGGGAATGGCGGCCCGGGTGCACGCTGTTCGTGGTGTGGCAGCAAGACCGTTCAGCGCAGCGTACGCGTGGCCTCACCGTGCGCCCCGCCGCGCTGTGGGATGCCCTGAGCGCTGATGGCACGCAGGTGCTCGCGCTCAAGGCCAGTTACTGGTTGCCGCTTTCGTTTCGCTAGACTGTCGGTCGGTGGGGACGCTCAGCGTCCCCACTCCCAGCCAGCATGAATGGATGCGTTGGGTCCCCACGTTTCCACCGTGTACGACGTGCCGTTGAGCGAGGGGGAGCCCGACACCACGTGATTGCGGGTGAAGGCCGCCGTCGGGTACACGTAGAAGTGTTTGCCGAACTTCACATAGTATCCGCCGGACAGGCCAACGCTCAATGGACGGAAGCGCGTCTCGCCGCCCAGCGATTCCGAACGCAACCGCCAATTCTGGTTGAGTACCACTGCCGCCAGTGCCGGCCCACTGCGCATCGGGCCCCGAAAGCGATAGCCGATGCGCATCACCTGCACGGAAGTGGACCGCGCCTTCCACTTGGCCACATCATTGTTCTTGTCGCCTTCGGTGAGAAAGCGCGGCACGTCGTAGCTGCCCGTGCCCACGGCCACCTGAAAGCCGTTGCGCAGGGAGAGGTTCACGATTCCCGAGTACCCACCGATGAAGAACGAGATGGCATCTGCCTCGGCGGCCACGGAATACGCCGGCCGTTCGGTCTTGGTCTGGGCATGCACGGCGAATGGTGCGAAGGGCAGCAGCATGAGCGCGCCCAGCAGGCGCGCCGGCAGGTATGAGTGCAGGAGGTTCATTGGTAGGTCCTTGAGCGGTGGAGGGTGACCCGCGCTCCCGGCGGGTGACGGAAGGCTATGGTCATACCGCGTGGCGGTCGTTGACCGGAGGCGCCATCTTCCTGGTCATTCCCGCCAGCCTGGGCGTGCCTCCACTTCATGCCGATGCCCGACAGCACGCTTGCCGCGACCATCGTCGTGGACATGTTGCAGTACCTCGAAGCCCGTGGCCTGCCATCGGTGGTCATTGCGCGCCGCTGTGGCATCGACTTGCCGATGCCATTGGAGACCGACGCCCGGGTACCGGGCCGGCAGGTGGAGCGTCTCTGGGCCGCCGCGGTGGAAGCCACCGGCGACGAACTGGTGGGACTGCACATGGCCGAGGACTACAGCCCGGGGACGTTGGACATCCTGGGGTATGTGGTGCTGAGTTGCCGCATCATTGGGGACGTGCTCGATCGGTTGTCGCGCTATGTGCGGGTGCTGAATGACGGCTTGCGAGTGACCATCGTCTGCGAAGGGGCCATCACGTATTGTCGGCCGTCGTTCATCACGTCCATCGACAACTACCTGCTGCGCCGGCCTACTGAGGCCATCGATGCGCTGTTTGGCGGTATCGCGCGCGAGTTGCGACGCCTGGCGTCAACACCGCTGTTGGCGCAGGAAGTGTGGCTCAGGCGGCCGCATCCCGGCGACGATGCGCACGCAGGGTATGAACGGGTGCTCGGTGCGCCGGTGCGCTACGGAATGCCAGAAGACCGGTTCATTCTGCCCACATCGCATCTCGCTGAGCGCGTACGGTCGGCCAACCCGATGCTGCTGGCGACGTTTGAGCAGCATGCCGATGCGCTGATCGCCGCGCTCGACCGACCCGCGTCCCGCTCGCACCAGGTGACACAGGTGCTGGTGCAGCGACTCAAGGGCAGTGTGCCGCCACTCAGCGAGGTCGCGCGTGAACTCGCCATGAGTGACCGCAACCTGCAGCGGGCCCTGCGCAACGACGGCACCTCGTACCAGAAGTTGCTCGACGATGTACGCCGCGATCTCGCGCTGCGTCATCTGTCGGCGCCGGGCACGTCGGCGAGTCAGGTGGGATTCCTGCTGGGGTTTTCGGAGCCCAGTGCCTTTCACCGCGCCTTTCGTCGGTGGACGGGCAAGGCGCCGGGAGCGTATCGCGCTGCGACTTGAGGGCGCGGTCGCGGGTGTGATGGCCCCCTCTTGCGCTTTTGATAGGTCTTCCTAAATATACAACCATATGGTTGTACGTTCTCGCCTCACCGACGCCGAACTGGACCGCCTGTTCCGGGCACTGGCTGACGCCACACGTCGCGACATCGTGGCGCACCTGTTTGCGGACGAGCCGGCCTCGGTCTCGACGCTCGCCTCGCGCTACGACATGTCCTTTGCCGCCGTGCAGAAGCACGTGGCGGTGCTGGAGGAGGCTGGACTGGTGACCAAGCACACGCAGGGGCGCGAACGCATTGTGCGCGCCAACCCCGAACGTCTCGCACAGGCCCGTGGCTTGCTGATGCAACTGGAGCAGTTGTGGATGTCCCGCTTCAGCCAGCTCGACGCCATTCTCGCAGAACCCCGCCCGCCCAAGGAGTGAGCATGCCCATCACCGAAGTGGTGTCGAACGCCCAGGATCTCACACTCACCATCATCGCGGACTATCCCGTCTCGGTGGAGCGGCTATGGGATGCATATGTGGACCCGCGCCAGCTCGAACGCTTCTGGGGACCCGAGCAGTGGCCCGCCACATTCACGCGGCACGACGTGGCCGAGGGCGGTGAATCGCACTACCACATGACCGGTCCCGACGGCACCAAGGCGCCGGGTTGGTTCCGTTTCACTGCCGTTGAACCGCACAAGCGCATCGCGCTCGTCGACGGTTTCGGCGAAAACGGAACCCCCACCCCCGGCATGCCCACCATGGAAATGGTGTTCACGTTTCATAGCACCGACACCGGTTCGCGTTTCAGGAGCGTGACCACGTTCCCCAGTATCGAGGCGATGGAACAGTTGGTGCAGATGGGTATGGTGGAAGGCATCAAGTCGGCGATGAGTCAGACCGATGCCGTACTTGCGGACCTGCACTCGTTTGCGGTGGGTCGCATCACCGATGCGCAGATGTTGAGCGATACGCAGGTGCGCGTGAGCCGTGTCATTCGTGGCAACATCGAGCAGGTGTGGCAGGCGCACCATGATCCCGCGCTGGTGCCCAGGTGGCTCACCGGACCAGACGGCTGGACCATGCCCGTGTGCCGCACCGCGAACACGGTGGGCGACCACTATCGCTACGAGTGGGAGAAGACCGATGGCACCGAGCGCTTCGGTTTCGAAGGCGAGCTGCTCGAAATGGCCGGGCCCTATCGTGCGGTGACCACCGAAGAGATGATCGACACCGGCGGTCCGTCCACGCACAACGAGCTCACGCTCACGCCAGTGGAAGGCGGCACGTTGCTCAGCCTCGTCATCACGTATCCCACCAGGGAGCTGCGTGACATGATTCTTGGCACGGGCATGACGAAGGGCATGGAAACGAGCTACGCACGGCTCGAGGGAGTGCTGCAGGCGGCGTAGGGATTCATGGTACGGGTGGCGAAGAACGTCTATGGGCCTTCGCCGCCCGATACCTTCTCACTACTGGTTCGTCGCTTGAATTGAGATGGTGGCAGTCCATCTGGTCATGGAAGTTGAGTAGGGCATTGGTCCAATGAGACTTTGGCCTGTCAGGCTTTCCCGTGCAATTTGTAAGGGAAAGGTGCATTCAGGTTTCCGCACGACATTCCGATTGCTCAGGATAGGCCCCTCGCGTGTCGCGATGCCGTCGCACCGGGACCCTGTCTTCGATATCGAATTCAATGCGCGCCCGTACCGTTCGTTGGTCGCAACGCTCCGGTTGGTCTGATCAGACCACGCCCGTCCCCGCCTTCACACCCGAGTCAGGGGTCCATCTACTTCTCGCCTTTGGTCCCATCGCCGCCCCTTCATCCGCATGGTTCGCCGACGCTGCCCGACGATGGCCGGATGCCCCACTGGTCTATGTGAGTGCGGGTGGGCAGATCGATGACGGCGCCGTGTTGGAAGACGAGGTAGTCGTGACGGCTTTGCAGTTCGACTCAGTGCAGGTACGGGTCGTCGTGAAAAGCGGAGCGGGAATCATCCCGTGTGAAGAGCTCGGGACTGCGTTGGCGACGGACCTCGCGTCCGATCCTGCATTGCGCCACGCCCTCGTATTTGTCGATGGCTTGCACGTCAATGGCGCGGCATTGACGCGTGGCATCAATCGGGGATTGCCCCCGGAAGTCACGCTCTCCGGTGGTCTGGCGAGTGATGGCACGAACTTCGTGACGACAGGCGTCGGCGTCAACGGACCGCCCATTCCCGGACAGGCCGTCGCGATCGGTTTCTCAGGTGATGCGCTTGTCGTGGGCACGGGGAGTGCCGGAGGATGGATCCCCTTCGGTCCTGAGCGGCTGGTGACCCGCGCCGAAGGTCCCGTTGTCTATGAACTGGACGAAGAGCCGGCACTGGCAACCTACAAGCGCTATCTGGGGGGACTCGCAGCGGAGCTGCCCGGAAGCGCACTGCTCTTTCCGCTGTCCCTGGGAGACTCGGATCTTGGTGGATCGGTGGTGCGCACCATTCTTGGCATCGATGAACAGGCCGGATCGCTCCGATTTGCCGGTGACGTACCACCCGGAAGCAAAGTGCGCCTGATGCGTTCCACCAATGACCAGTTGCTGGATGGGGCATCGAACGCGGCGGCGTCGGCACTCGCCGCCATGGATGGTGTGTCACCACAACTCCTGCTCTGCATCTCCTGCATCGGCCGCCGTGCAGTGCTCAAGAGCCGTGTGGAAGAAGAGGTCGAGGAGGTGCTGCAGCTCGCACCCATGTCGATAGTCAGCGGGTACTACAGTAATGGTGAAATCGCTCCCGGTCTGCCGCATCGTCCAGCGCAATTGCACAACCAGACGATGACGATCACCGCCATGGGTGAGCGCTGATGCATCAGACGATTCTCCGGCAGATCCGCCGCCTGCGCGACCAGGAAACCCCGTCGGTTGGAGTGCAGGCGGTGCTTGAAGCCGCGAGCCGGGCGCTGTACGACCTCGAACGCGACCGGGATGTGGCGAGTCGGACCATGGACGAGCTGTCCCGCGAACTCGAAGACCGACTGGAGGCGATGCGTCAGTCTGAGCTGCGCTATCGCACGCTCTTCGACATGAGTCCGTATCCCAGCGTGCTGTTGCGTCGCGCCGACCGCATGATCCTCGGTTGGAATGCGGCGGCCGCCCGGGCATTCGGATGGGAGCGGCTCGAAGTCATCCACCGCGCTTTCGATACGCTGGGCATTTGCGCCGGAAGCTGCCCTTTGGGCAAGGCGGTGACAGGCAAGGGTTCGATCGATCCACACATGGTGCAACGCGCTACCCTCAACACCCGATCCGGTGGTTTCATCGAGGTGGAAGCGCAAGCAATGGTCATGATGCTCAACGACGGTGAGTCGGTCCTCCTGATTCTCCGCGACGTGACCG
Source organism: Gemmatimonas sp. (assembly GCF_036405635.1). Lineage (GTDB taxonomy): Bacteria > Gemmatimonadota > Gemmatimonadetes > Gemmatimonadales > Gemmatimonadaceae > Gemmatimonas. Next base: position 20,238 of record NZ_DASWXE010000020.1, read on the forward strand.
CACTTCATGAGGCCGAGCGTTCCGCGCGTGAGAGTGCTGCGCGATTCAGCGCTTTTTTCGATCACGCCGGTATCGCTGTCCAACTGCTGACCCTCGATGGCACCATCACTGAAGCCAATCCCGCGTGCCGCGAAATTCTTGGCTACGGAGCCGAAGAACTCACCGGGCACCCCATCACCGCACTGCTGGATCACACTGATACCGATGCATTTCCGGAAGCCTGCGCCGAAGTGACGTCTGGTATACGGGACTCGGTCGCTGTGGAACTGCCGTTCGTGCATCGGAATGGGAGCCGAGTGTGGGCTCAGGTGACCCTCGCGCGCGTACATCGGGACGACGGAACCCGGCTGATGGCCATGTTGCAGGACGTGACCGGTCGCAAGCGCATGGAACTCCAGCTCGAACGTCAGGCATTCCGGGATGATCTGACGGGGTTGGCCAATCGCGTGTTGTTCCGGGATCGATTGCAACATGCACTCGAGCGCCGGTCTCGCACCCGCTCCGATGTCGCGGTGTTGTTGCTCGATCTCGATGGCTTCAAACGAGTCAATGACTCACTTGGGCATGCAGCGGGTGACGAACTGCTGCGCATCATCGGGCAACGTATCGCGGCGTGCGTGCGCGTTGGTGAGACCGTTGCGCGATTGGGTGGCGACGAGTTCGCCATCGTCATCGAGTCGATGCAGTCCCCGGGCGAGCCTCAGCAGCTTGCCGAACGACTGCTGCAGGCCGTTGCCATGCCCGCGCAGATCTCTTCGCGAGAAGTGGTCGTCAACGTGAGTATCGGTATTGCGATCGCGCAGCCGGCCGAGGACGGAGAAGCGGTTCTCCGCGATGCGGATACCGCCATGTATGCGGCCAAGGGCGTGGGCAAGCAGTGCATACGAACCTTCGATCCCAGCATGCACGCCAACGCGCTCACGCGGATGGAACTGGAACAGGACCTGCGGCGCGCGCTTGCCAACAAGGAATTCGTGCTGCACTTCCAGCCCCTCGTGCACCTCAACTCGGGAATTCTGCGAGGGTTCGAGGCGCTGGTACGTTGGAATCATCCGCAGCGGGGAATGGTCTCACCGGGAGACTTTCTGGCGGTCGCCGAGGAGACCGGGCTCATCGTCCCGATCGGACGCTGGGTACTCTACGAGGCGTGCGCCCGTGCTGCGTCATGGGTGACGGAACCGGGTGGCGATGGTCCACTGGTGTCCGTCAACCTCGCCGCTCGTCAGGTCGATCATCCTGACCTGCTCGACGATGTGCGGCGTACGCTGAAAGAAACGAAGCTGGCCCCGCATCGCCTGATGCTGGAAATCACGGAGAGCGAGGTGATGCGCAACCCGGAAGTCGCACGCGGGCGCCTGCAGGCATTGCGTGAGCTGGGCATTCGCGTCGCCATCGACGACTTCGGTACCGGATATTCATCGCTGAGCCATCTTCAGTACTTTCCGGTGGATGAACTCAAGATCGATCAGTCTTTTGTCGCCCGTCTCGACCGCGGAGAGCGGGAAGTCTCTTTCGTGCGCACCATGGTGGCGCTCGCGCACTCCCTCGATGTGGAAGTGGTGGCGGAGGGCATCGAACTGACGTCGCAGAGCGAAACACTGGAACGACTTGGTTGCCACACCGGTCAGGGCTATCTGTTTGGCCGTCCCCTCGATGCGATGGCGCTGCAGGCGTATCTGGCGCGGTCGCCCCTCGCATCAGCATGCCCGGAGCCTCAGGCCGCCTGAGGAGAGTCGGGGATCCCGCTCACGAGACCTCGGCGCTTTGGGGCGGGAGCGAGTAGGAGTCTACTCGCCGGGTCGACAGGCGCAGCGTATATATGGGCGCTGCATCTGATCCCGTTCAGGAGGCTTCAGTGGTGTCTGTTTCCGGTCGTGTCCTTGCCGCATCCTTCGTACTTCATGCGCTGTCGTTCGCGCCTGTGTGTCTCGCGCAAAGCGCGGGAGTAGACAATCGAGCCGTGATCGCCGTGGCTGACTCGGTGCTGGTGGCGCTCTCCACCGGAGACAACGCCACGCTCAGGCGACTCACCATCGATTCTGCCATCGTGGGCACGGTTGGCGTGCGCAATGGGCAGGAGCGCATCCGGATCGGATCGTGGGCACCGTACACATCGCGCTCGGGGCCATCGGAGTTCACCGAGCGAGGCTTCGGTGCAACCGCGCGCGTGCAGGATCGCGTTGCGCAGGTGTGGATGCCGTACGATCTCTACGTCGGCAAGGAGTGGTCGCACTGCGGCGTGGATGTCTTCACCCTGGTGAAGAGCAACGGTCGCTGGCAGGTGGCTTCACTGATCTACACGATCGAACAGCCGCCGGCGTGCAAGAAGCATCCGTCTGGGCCACCGCCGGTGTGATGTATTGGCGGCCGTCAGAGCATGCGATGCATGACGTACAAATCGACGAGCCCCCGCTGCTGATGCCGGAACGCCTTGGGGATGGTGCCGACGATTGCGAAGCCCAACCGCTGCCATAGGGCAACCGCTCGGGTGTTCGTGCTGACAACAGCATTGAACTGCATCGCTTCGAAGCCCGCCGCCCGTGCTACGGCGAGGCTGTGCTCACCGAGTTGGAAGCCGATACCATGTCCCGAACGACCTGACCGAACCATGTAGCCGGCGTTGGCCACGTGAGAACCCAGCCCTCGCTGATTGGCCCTGATGGCATAGGTCCCGACAATCTCGCCATTCTGCTCGGCGACGTAGGTGGAGAGCCCCGCACCCGTCCAATAGTCCCGGGCGCTCTGCTCCGGGACATTGGGTTCCAGCGTGTAGGTGTCTCCCGTGGCCACGACCGCACGGATGATCGACCAGAGGGCTGGCCAGTCGGCGTCGGTTGCTCGGCGGATAGTCAGGGACGAGGGCTGTTCAGGCATGCAGAGATGTCGCAGGCATTCGCTACCGCGTCAACCATCCCCGCGTACGCGCCGTGGCAATCGCGAAAGGGGTCAGCCAGAACATCGTGAACGAATAGAACAGGCTGTACGAGAACATCCACATCGAACGGCGCCATGAGTGGGTGATGGCATAGTACGCGGCTGGAATCAGCGAGAACGCCGCCACACTCACAATCATCGAACTGAAGAACAGCGTCGGATACGAAGACAGCACCATCGCCGCCGCCAGCAGCGCTGGATATGCCCAGAGCATCTGGATCCACTGGTTCACCAGCAGGATGCGCGGGCGGATGCGCTCGGCCTTGCGATACTTCGTGAACGCGAACCCCGACATCGCGATGTTCTCGCGCACGTTACTGCGCTCCCAGCGCGTGTACATCTTGCGCAACCCGCGATAGTTCTCCGGCGTGTTGGTGTACACCACCGCGTTGCTCTGGAACAGGACGTGCTTGCCCTGCTTCAGAATGAGATTCGTCATCGCGCGGTCTTCGCCGATGTCACTCGGCACACCCAGAAAGGTCTGGTTCATCCAATCGTCCAGGCAGGCCCGCACGCAGTCGCGGCGATACGCCGCGAGGGCACCTGGGGTGCACAATACTGACCCCATTGTACTCTGCGCCGCGCGGATGACGCCGAAACTGTAGGCGAAGCTCACGCTCAGCATCTTAGGGATAATCGCCTTCTTGTTGTTGAGCACCTTCACGTTGCCGCCCACCCCGCCACAATCCGGGTTCACGAAAAACGGCGAGACCAGGTTGCGGATGGTATCCAGCTCCACGACCGAATCACTGTCGATGGTGACGAAGACTTCGCCATCGCCATGCGTGAAGCCCCAGTGCAGCGCCTGTCGCTTGCCCATGTTGCGCGGCAGACGATGAATGGAGAGGAAGCCGCCGAGATGGTAGGATGCGCGCTGGATCCACTCCCAGGTGTCGTCCGTGCTGCCATCATCGATGGCCAGCACTTGCAGCTTGTGTCCAGGGTAGCGGCTGTTGGCGATGCTCATCAGCGTATCGAACACCAGACGACCTTCGTTGTATGCTGGTACGATAACGGTGCAGGTGGGCAACTCTTCGTCAGAGACCGACGGCGTCGCCCGATAGCGAAAGAAGTGCACCAGCATGAAGCCCACGAAGCTCACCTTGAATGTGAGCACCGTAATGGACAGGACGATGGCCGCGGCGCCCCAGGGCGTGGTCAGCAGCGTCTCGCGCAGCTCGTCGAGCTGATGCTGGAAGCGATAGAACACGAACATGCCGGTCGCGAGCAGCAGCGCGGTATAGGCATGAATGAGCGCATCGGGCGCGCCCTGCGGCTGGGCCGCCTTCTTGTGGGGCAGCTCCCACGTCGTGATGGGGGATGACATCCGGTCACCCGCCCAGGAGAGCGCCGGCAATGAGCAGCGATGTGGCGGAATGGAATGCGTTCGACATAACGACTTCCTGTATTGAGACGAGAGCGCGTTGTGTGTGCGGATTGGGTCCATGCCCGTGGCACGGTCTGCCTCATCCATAGCAACGCGTGTGCCGTCTCGTGAAGTCGGCTTATGTCATTGTTGGGCAATCGGTTGAGGCATTTCCCCTATGCGGAAGGGGACGGACTCTGCCGGGGAATCGGGGAAAGTTTCCCGGGTACAACGGGTGCTCAGTCGATTCAGCGACGCGCCCCATCGCTCGCCGCCAAGTGATCAAGCACGTCGAACACCAGCGCCTCGGCGTCGAAACCCTCTTCGATCGCCCCCATCACGCACACCGTCGCGCCGCCGAGCTCGAACGCGCGGAATGCACTGGCGCTGTAGCAGGGCCCGCCGCCGTTGTGGCCCGCGATGAGTCCCCAGGGCGACTCCGGATCACCCATGAGCCCAAGACCGTAGCTTGGCTTCCCATAACGCGAAGCGGCCTCGTGCTCTGTCGGAACCGTGACCAGCTCCATCATCTCGGTGATTGAGCGCTGTGACAGCAACGCTCCCCGAAAAAGACCGTCGTAGAAGCGCACCACCTCTGAAGCGGTGGAGGCAATGACGCCGTGTGATACCCAGCCGGGATGGTAGAGCTTGCGCACGTCACGCGGGGTTCTGTCCGGCGACAGCGCGGTCGATGTGCCCGGCGCCAGCGCGGAGAGATCGTCGATCGATTCGACGACGGAGGTTCGAGACAAGCCAAGCGGGCCGGCGATGCGCTCCGCCACGAGCGCGCGATAGGGAACGCCGGTGACGTCCTCTGCGATGCGCCTCAGCAGCATGTAGCCAGGATTTGAATAGGCCCATCCCTGACCGGGTTCGAAGAGCAGACCCTTGTCGAAAGTCTCGGCCGCGAAGCGCTGGAACGACCAGGGGGTCAACGGTGAGGTGCGCAGATCTTCGTGATATGCGCGCAAGCCACCGTAATCGGGGATCCCGGCTGTGTGGTTGAGCAGTCGACGAAGCGAGATATGGTCCGCCTGATCGATGTCCGAAAACCATCGTGCCAGCCGATCATCGAGGTTGAGCTGTCCCTCTTCGCACAGCTCGAGGACCAGCACGGCGGTGAAGGTCTTGGTGATGCTGTACGCCAGGAACGCGGGTTCCCGGTCCGATTGTGGGACCCAGCATGACCGCGGTTCAGCACCGGGTCGCTCGATGATTGCCACGCTCGCGAAGCCGCGCTTCTTCGCCGCTGCCGCGAGCATCTCGGGCAATTGGTTCAAGTCTGACACCGGTATCGAGTTCTGGATCACCTAAGGCGAGCTTCTGCATCGGGCGCTCGCTTGTCGCGACCGCGCCCCGACGTACAGTCAGCGCTCCGTTCGCGGGGAAGACCGGTGTGCGGCCGCCCTGATCGCGAGCAGATAGGCGTACAGCGGATTGACGGCTTCTGCACGCTGGAAGACCGGCGCATTCCGAATCTGGCGAGCGGCGACGCTGTATGTGGCCGTGAGCACGATGCTCGTACCCGGTTCGGGCAACGCGACTGCGAGGAATTGCGCATGCACAACGAGCGTGGTGTCGCCACCAGTCACCCGTGGCAGCGTGCGCAGCCCGG
>NZ_DASWXE010000021.1:0-21525 GCF_036405635.1 Gemmatimonas sp.
TCGTGTTCCCGCCTGTGAGATTCTGGTCAACACCGAAGCGGTCCGCGACCAGATCCGCGACCTCTCGGCTGCGCTCAACATTCCCGACCTGATCAAGGAAGGCAGTGTGGCGTACGGCATGCAGAGCTTCGACCAGTCGCTGATGAACTGGTACTCACGCGGCATCATCTCGTACGAGGACGCGCTGTTCAACGCGACCAATCCGGCCGAGTTCGCCCTGCGTGTGCAGGGTGTCGATGGCGCGAGCGACACGGCGTTCGACGGCTTCCGACCGGGCAGCGCGGCCGCCTAATCGGCTGCGTAACACGGTTCGGCGAGCTGGAGCAGGACTGGCGGGAGGGCGTAGACCTCGCCACCATTACGGGATGTTCAAGAAAGTCCTGATCGCCAATCGCGGCGAGATCGCCCTCCGCGTCATCCGCGCCTGCCGTGAGCTCGACATCCAGACGGTGGCCGTCTACTCCGAGGCCGACCGCGAGTCGCTCCACGTGCGCTACGCCGACGATGACGTTTGCATCGGTCCTCCGTCGGGACGTGACTCGTACCTCAAGATCACCCGCTTGATCGCGGCCGCCGAAATCACGGGCGCTGACGCGATTCATCCGGGCTATGGCTTCCTGGCTGAGAACGCCGAGTTTGCGGAGACCTGTCGCGCCTCGGGAATCACGTTCATCGGCCCGACGCCAGACCAGATCCGCACGATGGGCGACAAGGCGTCGGCCCGCCGCGCCATGCAGGATGTCGGTGTGCCGATCGTGCCGGGTTCACCGGGCCCGGTCGAAGATCCCGAAGAGGCGCTCGAGTTTGCCCGGTCGATCGGCTTCCCCGTCATCATCAAGGCCGCGGCCGGTGGTGGTGGCAAGGGCATGCGCGTGGCGCGCGACCCGGATGACTTCCTCCGTTCGTTCCAGCTCGCGCGTTCCGAGGCACTGTCCGCCTTCGGCAACGGCGACGTGTACGTGGAGAAGTTCCTCGAGCGTCCGCGTCACGTGGAATTTCAGATCCTGGGTGACACGCACGGCAACGTGATCCACCTTGGTGAGCGCGATTGCTCCGTGCAGCGTCGCCACCAGAAGCTCATCGAAGAAGCGCCGTGTCCGGTCATGACGCCGGAGTTGCGTGAGCGGATGGGTGAGGCCGCGGTGCGTGGTGCGAAGGCGATCAACTACGTCGGCGCCGGCACCATCGAAATGCTGCTCGATGAAGATGGCTCGTTTTACTTCATGGAGATGAACACGCGAATTCAGGTGGAGCATCCGGTCACGGAACAGCTCACCGGCGTGGACCTCGTGAAGGAGCAGATTCGCGTGGCGGCGGGCCTGCCGCTGACGGTGAAGGAGCTGCCGCCGTTCCGTGGTCACGTGATCGAATGCCGCGTGAATGCCGAAGACCCGTCGCGCAACTTCCAGCCGTCGCCCGGCAAGCTCGAAGTGTTCCACCAGCCCGGTGGCCCGGGCGTGCGCATCGATACGCATGCGTATGCTGGCTACACCGTGCCGCCGTACTACGACTCGATGATCGCCAAGCTCATCGTGCAGGGCTCCACGCGTGAAGAGGCACTCAAGCGCATGCAGATCGCGCTCGAGAGCTTCGTGGTGGAAGGTGTGAAGACCACCATGCCGTTCCTGGCCCGCGTGATGCAGCACCCCGGCTTCCAGGCCGGCAAGGTGCACACGAAGTGGCTGGAATTCGAAGGTGCCGACCTGCTCAAGGAGCCGAGCTAAGTGCGCATCGATGTGCTACTCGGCGACGCACCGGTGGTGCCCGCCGATGTGGCCGATCGAGTGGTGGTGGTGATCGATGTGCTGCGCGCGGCTTCCACGGTGGCCGCTGCGCTGGCCCATGGGGCCCGGGCGGTGATTCCGTTCGAGACGGTGGAAGAGGCCGTGCGGCGCTCGCGCAGCCTTGTACGCAGCGAAGTGCTCTTGGCGGGCGAACGGCGCATGGTGCGCATCGACGGCTTCGACCTGGGCAATTCGCCGCTCGAGGTCACGCCCGAGGTGGTTGATGGCAAGACCATCCTGTACACGACCACGAATGGCACTCAAACACTGGCCGCATCGCATGGCGCGCGGCTGTGTTTCTTCGCGGGCTTTGTGAATGTGTCGGCCACCGTGCGTGCAGTGCGGGCGGCGTTGAGCGAGACGACCAACGTGCTGATCCTCTGTGCGGGGCATGAGCGACGTTTGGCGCTCGAGGACATCGTGTGCGCAGGACGCCTGGTGCGAGGCATTGCACAGGGGCAGGAGCAGATGACGCGCGGCGACGGCGCACGCGTCGCAGAACTGGTCGAGCGTCCATTCGTGGGAGGCGTGTCCTCGGTGGCCCACGAGGCCTCACATGGCCGATCCCTGTCGGCGGCGGGCTTTGATGCCGATGTCACGGCGTGTCTAACGCTTGACCGGTATGATTGTGCGGTGCGCTATCATGACCGTCAGTTGTCGCGACACGGCGTCGCGACGGGTCGCTGAGCGCAGCGGAGCAGGGCAACGACCTGAACCGGCGTTGCCCGACCTGCGCCGACATTGCGTGAGCGGAGCGTGACCGTGGATCGACAACTCCTCAAGCGGGAACTTGGTGCGGTGGCGCTGGTGCTGCTGGCCGTATTCCTGCTTGGCGCATTGGTATTTCAGCGTCCGTTGGACGGCGCCTCTGGCGGTGATTGCTGGGCCTACGGCGGTCCGTTCGGACCTGCGGGGACGATTACACGTTGCGTACTCGTTGCGGCCGTGGGCATTCCCGGCATGGTGATCATCGCGCTCGGCAGCATCGTCGTGGCCCTCGCTCTGTTCGGCCGCATCCGTCGCGCTGACGATGCCAGCGACTGGACCGTGCTGTTCGCGGGCACCGTGGCCCTGGTGCCCATCGCGATCGGTTTGGCACTTGGTGGAGAGCCGGCACCATCTGATGGCGCCGGTCTGTGGGGCAGCCTGGTCGCGCACTACCTGCGGAAGTGGATCGGTCCGGCTGGTGCATGGATATTCTTTCTGCTCGCGACCAGCGTGCTCACCGTGTTCACCCTGCGGTGGAATCCCATCCGTCTACTGATCGGACCGGGGCATACTGACGCGCAATCAGGCGGCGACGTGGCGGCGGTTCTTGGGCCTACCGGGGGCGCTGCCGTTCGTGGTACGGGCCGCAAGCCATCGCTCGCCGAATCGCTGGCTCCAGAACCCGAGGAGATGCCGGCCATTGATCCGGCGCTGGCACGCGACGTGTTGGGTCATGAACTCGCCGCGGCTGTGCCGGCGGCGGATGCGTCCGTGGACGCAAAGGCCGCGAGCGCACCGCGCGCCGATCGCACGAAGGGCAAGAGCAAGGGAGGCGCCGAACAGATGGAGGCCGCCCTGAACCCTTCGCTGCAGACGGCACTCGATTCTCAGGCCGAGGCGGCGGCATATGGTGATGACCTGCCACCAACGGATCTCTTGAGTCCCGCTGAGGTGCGCAACACCGATGCGGGCAAGCGCGAGCTCGACCTCGCTGGCGAGAAGCTCATGGCGGCATTGCGCACCTTCAAGGTGGAAGGCACGCTGGCCGGGCGCACCAGCGGTCCGACCGTGACGCAGTTCGAGATCGAGCCGGCAGCGGGTGTGAAAGTGCGGCAGATCGCGGCCCTCGCCGATGACCTGGCCCTCGCCATGCGAGCGCCGAGCATTCGCATCGTGGCACCCATTCCGGGTCGTGGCGCCGTGGGTGTGGAAGTCCCCAATCCGTCACCCGAAATGGTGGTGCTGCGTGAAGTGCTGGAGTCCGCGGAATTCCGGCAGGCCCGCGCGGCGCTACCCATCGCACTCGGCAAGGATCTCGAGGGACGGCCGGTGGTGGCGGACCTCGCCAAGATGCCACACCTGCTCATCGCCGGTTCCACCGGCTCGGGTAAATCGGTGTGCGTGAACACCATCATCACCAGCCTCGTGTACCGGCACACGCCGGCCACCCTGCGCTTCCTGATGGTCGACCCCAAGATGGTCGAGCTCAGTGTGTACAACGCACTCCCGCATCGTCGCCACAAGGTCATCACGGACAACCGTGATGCCGCGGCGGTGCTCAAGTGGGCGGTGATGGAGATGCAGGACCGCTATCGACTGTTGGAAGCCAATGCCTGCCGCAACCTGCAGGAGTTCAACAAGCGGGTGACGCAGCAGGAGAGCGGGGAAGGGCAGCCGGTCATGAAGCCCCGCAGTCCTGATGTGGCATTCGAGGATCGCGCTTACACAGGGGGCGTGCTGCCGTACATCGTCGTCGTGATCGACGAAATGGCCGACCTCATGATGACGGTGCAGGGCGAGGTGGAAACACCCATTGCCATGCTGGCGCAGAAGGCGCGTGCGATCGGCATCCACCTGATTCTCGCCACGCAACGTCCGAGCGTGAACGTCATCACGGGTCTGATCAAGGCGAACTTCCCCTGCCGCATTGCGTTCCGTGTGGCGTCGCAGGTGGACAGCCGCACGATTATCGATGGTGCCGGCGCCGAGTCGCTGCTGGGCAATGGCGACATGCTGTTCATCCCACCGGGCAAGTCGGAAGCGTCGCGATTGCAGGGCGCCTACCTTTCCAGTGAGGACACCGAGCGGTTGCTGAACTGGTATCAGCAAGCACGCGAACGAGCGATCGGCGAAGCGGCTGCGGGCGATATGCTGGCCGGTGAAACGGATATCCTGGAAACGGTGCGCGCCGCCGAAGCGAAGGCGAACGGTGGTGACGACGAAGACAGCGATGGCGGTTCAGACGATCGGGATGCCCGATTCCGAGAGGCGGCTGAGGTGGTGATCCAGCATCGCCAGGGGTCGACGTCCCTGTTGCAGCGGCGGCTCAAGATCGGGTACGGACGTGCGGCGCGTATCATCGACCAGCTGGAAGCGGCCGGTGTGCTGGCCCCGTCGGAAGGGGCAGCACGTCCACGGGACGTGCTGGTCGGTGTGCAGGACCTCGACCGGATCTGCGGAGAATCCTGACGGTAACGTCAAGTTTTTTACGTAATCGGGCCGTCGGCGTATTGACGGCGTGAAAGGTCTCAATGAACATTGGTGCAACGGATGGGCCCTGTCGTGTCGTCGAATGCACAGACGGGCCCACCATGACCGACTACTCCCTCCTGTCGGTCATCGGACCTCGTCGTCCAATTCCTCCTACTGAGGTGTGCGATGTCCTTGCTCCTCCGACGTGTGTTGGCCTTCACCGTGTTGGCGCTGGGCGTGTTGCCCGCCGCCGCAGGTCGATTGGCGGCGCAGTCCGGCACGATCACCGGCAAGGTGACTGACGCTGTGACCGGGCGGCCAATCGAGAATGCCCAGGTGCAGGCCCAGCTTTCGGGTGGACAATCGTACGGCGCCATCGCCGGTGCCGATGGTGCCTTTCGTGTGGTGAACCTTCCTGATGGCAGCTACACCGTGACGGTGCGCGCCATCGGATATGATCAGAAGGTGTTCCCCGACCAGCGTCCTGGCGCCAACATCGCCGCCGCGCTGTCCGAGCGCCCCACGCAGCTCAATCAGACGGTCGTCACGGCCAGCCGTAGCCGTCCGGAAAAGGCGCTCGATGCGCCGGCGCAGATCTCGGTGGTGTCGAGTGAGCGCATCGAAGAGCGCCCGGCGGTGACGGTGACCGATCACCTGCGCAGCACGCCCGGCGTGGATATCAGCCGCGGCGGTATCGCGCAGTCGAACGTGGTGGCACGCGGCTTCAACAACGCGTTCAGCGGCTCCATGCTGATGCTGCAGGACTACCGCTTCGCTGGTGTGCCGTCGTTGCGTGTGAACGTGCCGTTCATGTTCACCGGTACCAATGAAGACATCGACCGCATGGAAGTGTTGCTCGGACCCGCGTCTGCGCTGTACGGTCCGAACAGCTCCAATGGCGTGCTGCACGTCATCACGAAGTCGCCGTTTGCTTCACAGGGCACGACGATCAGTGTGGACGGTGGTGAGCGCTCGGTCATGCGGGCGGGCGTCCGCCATGCTGCGAAGCTGAGTGATCAGTTCGCGGTGAAGCTTTCCGGCGAGTACATGCGTGGCAAGGACTGGGAATTCACCGAGCTGGCCGAGCCGGCGGTGTTCCCGTCGACGACCGATGTCCCGGCATCGCGGCGCGGTAAGGCCAACGACCGCAATTTCGACCTGGAGCGGTACACGGGCGAAGCGCGCATGGATATCCGGCCGACGGCGAACACCGAAGCGATCACCACGGTCGGGTACACCAACATCGGCAGTGGCATCGAGTACACGGGCGCCAACGGCGCGGCGCAGATCAAGGGGTGGACCTACACCAGCCTGCAACAGCGTTTCCGCTGGAACCGGCTGTTCGCCCAGGCGTTCGTCAACATGAGCAACGCCGGCAACGACAACGCCCAGTCGGACGAAGGCACCTACCTGCTGCGCTCCGGCAAGCCCATCGTGGACAAGTCCAAGGTTTGGGCGGCGCAGATCCAGCATGGCTTCGACCTCGGCACCAAGCAGAGCTTCACGTACGGTTTCGACTACATCGCCACGAACCCGGAAACGGGCAACACCATCAATGGTGGCAACGAGGCGGTGGACAACGTCACCGAATACGGTGGCTACCTGCAGTCTTCCACGAAGCCCAACAAGTACTTCGAGCTGCTGCTGGCGGCACGTGGTGACGCGAACAACGTCATCGAAGGGCAGTTCTTCTCGCCCCGCGCCGCGCTGATTTTCAAGCCGACCGAAACGCAGAACATCCGTTTCACCTACAACCGAGCGTTCTCCACGCCGGCCAACTTCTCGTTCTTCCTGGATCTCATCCAGACGCCGAACATCGGCGGTTCGGGTTTTGACCTGTATGCGCGCGGCAATCCGCCGAAGAACGGTTTCCAGTTCAACCGCACCTGCGGCACCGGGAGCCAGTTCGGTTCGTATTGCATGAAGTCGGCATACACGGGACAGGGGCAGTTTGCGGCGACGTCGGCAGCGGCGGCATTCCCAGGTGCGGTGCAGGCGCTGTCTTCACGCCTGACGCCGGGGATCGCGGCGGGCCTTCAGGCGCAAGGCTTCACGCAGGCTCAGGCTCAGGGATTGGCGGCGGGGATGGTGCAGTATCTGGCATCGCGTACCCCGACCAACGCGGATCTCGCGACGCGCGTCTCGTACATCTCCAGCGCGACGACGCCTCTGACGGCCAATGACCTGCAGGACATCAAGCCGTTGTCTGCCTCGTTCAACAACACCTTCGAAGTCGGCTACAAGGGCATCTTCGGCGACCGGTTCCGCTGGGATATCTCCTTCTGGGGGCAGGAGCGTGGCGACGTCGGCACGACGGCGGCACTCTCCACGCCGAACGTCTTCTTCGGTAATCCGACGCAGCTGGGTGGCTATCTGGGCCAGCAGATCGGTGCCTTCCTCGCTACGCAGCCTGGCGTGCCGGCAGCGGCCATTCCGGCCCTCGCCGCCGGATTGGCTGGCTCGCTCACACCCAGCGTTGCCGGTCTGCCGCTCGGCGTGGTGACCTTCGCCAACGGCAACACCGCGCCCAACGCGATCTACGCCACCTACCTCACGGTGCCGGGCAAGATCTGGGTGAGCGGCCTGGATTTGGCCACGGACATCGTGGCGACCGATCGCCTGACATTCGACATGGCGTTCAGCTGGCAGAACCGCAACGTCTTCAACAACATCGCTGGCGGCAATAACCTGCCGCTGATGTCCAACTCGCCGAATTCACGCGGTGCGCTGGGCATGCGCTACCGCAATGAAAGCAACGGCATGGGCTTCGAGCTGCGCACGCGCTACAACGAGGCGTACCCGGTGAACTCCAGTGTGCATGCCACCAACTACGCGTTCCCGATCGCAGCGGGACGTCCGGGCGCGGCGCCCAACCCGGCCATCGGTGCCAACCGCTGCTCGCCGGTGGGCGTTGGTGCCTACTGTTATGCCGGCGTGCCGGAAGCCGTCACGTTCGATGCGCAGGTGTCCAAGCGCTTCGACCTCGGTGGCAAGCAGAAACTGCTGTGGTCCATCAACGCGCAGAATATGTTCGACAACCAGGTGCGCACCTTCCCGGGCATGCCCGAGATCGGCCGCATGGTGATGACGCGCCTGCAGTACAGCTTCTGAGTTCACCGCCGTGTCCGGTCACTACCGGGTCACGACTGTGATCTACCATCGATACATCCCGCGGGACGACGCCACAGGCATCGTCCCGCGTGGCATTTTTCGAGTGTCATGATCCTGCTCGATCCTTCCGCGCGGCCGATCGTCGGCCACCGGGGCAACCGCGAACATGCGCCCGAAAACACCATCCCTTCCTTGCTGGAGGCGGTGGCGCTTGGCGTGGACGCGGTGGAGTTCGACCTGCACGTGACGCGCGACGGCGTGCTGGTTCTCATGCATGACACCACCCTCGACCGCACCACAGACGCTCGGGGACCGCTGGCCGCGCGCTCACTGGCTGAGCTGCGTGAAGTCGACGCCGGTGCGCGCTTCACCCGCGACGGACGCACGTTCCCATGGCGAGGTCGTGGAGTAGGCATCCCCACGTTTGACGAAGTGGTGGAGGCGTTGCCGCGCGACCTGCCGCTCATCATTGAGCTCAAGACTCCGGCGGCGGCGCCGTTCCTGCGAGAGGCCATCGCACGGCATGCACTGGGTGGTCGCATCATCGTGGCCGGGTTTGATGCTGCCTGTACGAGTCCGTTGCGCGGATGCGGATTTGCGCTGGGTGCGAGTACTCCCGATATGGTGGACATCCTGTTGCCGTCGCTGCTGCGCCGCAGGCTGCGCGCGCCAGTGTTTCAGGCGATGTGCATTCCGCCGGTCTACCACGGTATCCCCGTGCCCATCGCAGCACTCGCCCGTGCTGTGCGGCCGCATGGTGTGGCTACGCACATCTGGACCGTGAATGAACCAGCCCATGCGCTCAAGCTGTGGCGGCGCGGGGTGAATGGCATCATCAGCGATGATCCGGGGGCCATTCTGTCTGCGCGCGAGGGACGGTATCCGTCGGTTTGAACAACGGGGGAACGCAGATTGCACTGATCAAAGACACAAACACACAGATGCTGCGAGCGACGTGTTTTTTGCCTTTGTTGACGTTGTCTCTGTGAGTTTCTCAGTGGGATCTGTGCAGTCTGCGTTCCCCCGCTGTTCAATCCCGCCGCGCCGCGTCGGGATGATGATGCAGGCAATGTTCTGGTGACAGCGATTGGTGCTGGCGGTGCTACACTCTCGCCATGACACGAGCGAGACAGGAACTCGGATTGCTTGGTGAGCGCATCGCCGCACGTTGGCTGATGCGCGATGGATGGCAACTCGTCGCGCATCGCTTTCGCCACGGGCATCGCGATATCGACCTCGTCATGCAGCGCGACCGCGAGGTCGCGTTCGTGGAGGTCAAGGCCCGAAGCGGCGAGGCCTTCGGGACGCCGGTGGAGGCGGTGCACGCCCGCAAGCGGCGGGAATTGGTCCGTTCGGCGAAGGTCTGGGTGGATCGGCACGGTGCCGAAGGGCTGGAATACCGGTTTGACGTGGTCGGCGTGCTGATTGACGGTCAAAATGTCCGTGTCAGGCACATTGAAAGGGCCTTCGAACTGTCCTGAATTCGGGCAGATAAGGCAGTTGTCCACATCGCAACTTCTTCGTACTTTATTCGGGTCTTGGTCCTGCCTGCGTTCACCCTAGATTCTCGCGGGCCAGGGCATGGTGCTTCACTCCTCACGACGGCGGTCTTATGGCGGGCTCAGTGATAACCGACGACAAGCGCAAGGCCCTGGCGCTCGCAGTCGCCCAGATCGAAAAGAGCTGTGGCAAGGGCTCGATCATGCGGCTCGGTACCGACGCGAAGGTGCGGGTGGAGTCCATCCCGACCGGTGCGATCAATCTCGATGCCGCGATTGGCGTTGGTGGCATTCCGCGCGGCCGCATCACCGAGATCTACGGCCCGGAATCGAGCGGCAAGACGACGCTCTGCTTGCACGTCGTGGCCAACGCGCAGAAGCAGGGCGGTGTCGCCGCTTATATCGACGCCGAGCATGCGCTCGACACGGAATACGCCAAAAAGCTGGGCGTGGATGTCGAGAACATGCTCATCTCGCAGCCGGACACGGGTGAACAGGCGCTCGAGATCTGCGAGATCCTCGTACGCTCCGGCGCCGTCGACGTCATCGTGATCGACTCGGTGGCCGCGTTGGTGCCGAAGGCGGAAATCGAAGGCGATATGGGCGATTCGCACGTGGGCCTGCAGGCGCGCCTGATGAGCCAGGCGCTGCGCAAGCTCACCGGTGCCATCGCCCGGTCGAAGGTCTCGGTGGTCTTCATCAACCAGCTGCGTGAGAAGATCGGCGTGATGTTCGGCAATCCGGAGACCACCACGGGTGGCAAGGCGCTCAAGTTCTACGCGTCGCTCCGACTCGACATCCGCCGCATCGGTCCGGTGAAGGAAAAGGAAGACGTGATTGGTTCGCACGTCCGCGTGAAGGTCGTCAAGAACAAGGTCGCGCCGCCGTTCAAGCAGGCCGAGTTCGACATCATGTATGCGGAAGGCATCAGCCACACGTCGCTGCTGGTCGATATCGGTGTCGAGTCGGGCATCATCGACAAGGCGGGCGCCTGGTACAGCTACGGCACCCAGCGTATCGGGCAGGGCCGTGAGAACGCGAAGATGTTCCTCAAGGACAACCCGGCGCTGATGGCCGAGGTCGAGGACAAGGTGAAGACGGTCCTCGGCGTGAAGAACGGTGAGACAGGGGCGGGAGAAGACGCCGAGGATTGATCGGCCGTTTTTTGCTCGACCAGATATTGTGAAAGGGCCGAGGGGTGGCTCGCGGTGGGAAGTGGTGCCCGGATCACCACGGCTCATTGTGAGTTGCCCCTCGGCTCTTTTTCTCCCTGCACCCGCGTCCGACAGGTCCATCGTGGAAGCGTTGCTCGTCAAGTCGCTGCGGGAATCGCCGCGGCGCCCCGGCCGGTACCTGCTCGAATTGAGTGACGGTCGGGATCTGTTGGTGGGCGTGGCGATCCTGAGTGACACGGGTGCCACCCGCGTAGGCGCCTCGCTCACGGTGGAGCAGGTCGCTCGGCTCGAAGACGAATCGGTCATCATTGGGCTGATGGATCGGGCCATGGATGCCTTGGCACGCAGCCGACGTACGCGCAGTGAACTCGAAATGCGCCTGCGACGGCGAGAGGCGACACCGGCGCAGATTCGCGTCGCGCTCGATCGTCTCGAGGCGTCAGGCGTGCTGTCCGACGAGGCGGTCGCCCATGCGGAGGCCGCTTCACGGTTACGAAAGGGGGAGGCGCCAGCGCGTGTCCGTCAGCAACTGCGCAAGAAGGGCGTTGCCGCCCAGCGGGTGAGCGAGGCCGTCACGTCGGCGCTCGATGAGGCGCGTCAGGAGGGCTTCGACGAGGCCGGTGCGTGCCGGGCGGTTGCCGAGAAGCGGGCGCGATCGCTGTCGACACTGGAGCCCGCGGTGGCCGAACGTCGCCTGATGGCCTACCTGCTGCGCCGGGGGTACTCGGGGTCGATCGTACGCCGCGTGGCGCGGGACGTCTTGCGCCGCACGGAATAGGCATAGCGAATCACCGACGTCAGGCGGTATCGAGGCACTCTCGCAAATTCGGTCGACAATCACGCGATCGTCACCACTGTTGCGCCCCGACGCGTCTATATTTCCGGGCCTATGAACGCGTCCGAGATCCGCCACCGATTCCTGGCCTTCTTCGAGAAGAACGGCCACGCCATCCGCCCAAGCTCCTCGCTTGTTCCGGCCGATGATCCTACCCTGCTGTTCACGAACGCAGGCATGGTGCAGTTCAAGAAGGTCTTTCTCGGGATGGAGGACGCCCCCGAAGGAAAGCGGCGAGCTACCACGTCGCAGAAGTGTGTGCGTGCCGGCGGCAAGCACAACGACCTCGAGCAGGTGGGGCATACCGCACGCCACCACACGTTCTTCGAGATGCTCGGCAACTTCTCGTTCGGTGACTACTTCAAGCGCGAAGCCATCAAGTTCGCGTGGGAGTTCATCACGGAAGACCTGAAGATTCCGCGCGAGCACCTGCGCGTGACGGTCTTCCACGAGGACGACGAAGCGCGTCAGCTCTGGAAGGACGTGGCCAACGTGCCGGAGAACCGCATCTACGGACTCGGCGCCAAGGACAACTTCTGGCAGATGGCTGACACCGGCCCCTGTGGCCCGTGCACCGAGATCTATGTCGATCTCGCCAAGGTCGCAGCCGACTGGGCCTTCCCGGCTGATGCATCGGGCGAATGGACGAACACCGAGATCGAGGACTATTCGCTCGACGCCTTTGTGGAAGGCGCCGAAGCGGGTCGCTTTCTGGAGATCTGGAACCTCGTGTTCATGCAGTTCGACCGTCAGGCAGATGGCACGCTGGTGCCGCTGCCCAAGCCGTCGGTGGACACGGGCGCGGGTCTCGAGCGCATCGCGGCAGTGCTGCAGGGCGTGACCAACAACTTCCACACCGATCTGTTCCGACCGTTGATCGCGAAGGTCGAAGACGTGGTGGGGATTGGTTACCCGTATCGTCCGGGCGTGGGGCTGGGTAAGGCGTACGGCAAGGATGGCCAGGAGATCGATCCGGCATCATTCCGCGTCCTGGCCGACCATGCGCGTGCGGTGGGTTTCCTGTTGGCCGATGGCGTGTTCCCGAGCAACGAAGGCCGTGGCTATGTGCTGCGCCGTATTCTGCGCCGCGCGGTGCGTCACGCGTGGCTGCTCGGGCGTCGCGAGCCCACGCTGGTGCATGTGGTGGAGGTGCTCATCGACACGATGCGCGACCTGTATCCCGAGCTGCATGTGCGCCGCAAGCACATCATCGAAACGACGCGCGCTGAGGAAGAGCGCTTCCTGGCGACGATCGACGCGGGTATGTCCCGCTTCGAAGAGCTGGCGCCGGCGCAGTCCACGCAGGGCAGCACTGCCGTGCGCGGGACGCTGTCGGGCGAAGATGCTTTCCGTTTGTACGACACGTTTGGCTTCCCGATCGACCTGACCGACCTGATGGCGCGCGAGCGTGGCTATCTGGTGGACATCGCGGGTTTCGAGCGTTCGCTGCAGGCGCAGCGCAAGCAGTCGCAGGATGATCGCAAGTCGCGTCAGATCACCGTCAGCGCTGATGACTTTGCCGATCCCACGCACTGGACGCACGACCAGCAGCATCAGGCCGCGCTGGGTCAGTTTGTTGGGTACGACACCATCGAGATCGATACGATCGTGACCGCCGTGCGGCAGCTGCCCGATGGCCGCGTTGCCGTGATGCTTCGCGAGTCGCCGTTCTACGCCGAGTCTGGTGGTCAGGTGTCCGACCACGGCACGATCACCGGCGAAGGCTGGACCGTAACGGTGAACGAAGTGCGCAAGCTCGATGGGCGCATCGCTGCGATCGGTGCGTCGACGGGAGAGATCATCTTCGGCCGAGCACATGCGGCGGTGCCGCGCGACCGCCGGCGCGATACGGAGCGCAACCACACGGCCACGCACCTGCTGCATGCGGCTCTGCGGAAGGTGCTGGGCGACCATGTGCATCAGGCAGGCTCGCTGGTGGCGCCCGATCGCCTGCGATTCGACTTCACGCACCACGGCCCGCTGACGGCCGATCAGTTGGCGACCATCGAAGCCGACGTGAATGCCGGTGTCTGGTTGGGCGCACCGGTGAACACCCGCGAAGAGTCCTACGTGGACGCGGTGGCCCGCGGCGCGATGGCGCTTTTTGGCGAAAAGTACGGCGACGTGGTGCGCGTGGTGGAGATTCCTTCCTTGTCGGTGGAGCTCTGCGGCGGCACGCACGTGCGCAATACGGCAGACATCGGTCTGGTGCGCATCGTGTCGGAGAGTGGTGTGGCGGCGGGCGTGCGTCGCATCGAGGCGGTGACCGGACCGCGCGCATTCCAGTTCCTCGCGGACCGCGAAAAGGCGCTGCTGCAAGTGGCGTCGCGTCTCAAGGTGCCCATGTCTGGTATGACGTCGGGCATCGAGCAGATCGAGCGCAAGCTCGACGCGCTCATGGACGAGCGGAAGCAGCTCGAGAAGCGTCTCGAGGAATCACTGCGTGGCGGCAGCGGCGGTGGCGGATTGGCCCAGCAGCTCATCGCCAAGGCCGTTGATGCCGGTGGCACGCGCTTCATCACCTCCCGCGTCGATGTGCCCGACGTGAAGGCCCTGCAGGCACTCGGCGACGCGGTGCGCGAGGCGCTGGGTAGTGGTGTGGCGCTCTTGGGTGCTGCGCTGGCCGATGGAAAGGGCGCCCTGCTGGCGGTGGCGACCGACGATGTGCGTGATCGCGGTCTGCGTGCCGACGCGGTCGTGCGCGAAGTGGCGGCGACGGTGGGCGGACGGGGCGGTGGCAAGCCGCACATGGCCCAGGCCGGTGTCGAGCCGGCGCAGATCGACGCGGCACTGGCGGCTGGTGAGGCTGTGGTGAACCGTCTCGCAACCGCAGGGGCGTGAGCAGCATGGGTGCGGTGACCGTGGGGGAGTGGTTCGCCCAACTCCAGCCCCATCCCCCCGCGGCCCTGCACGCGCGCCTTTCTGATCTGCTGGCAGAACACGCTGGCAGGCCGGCAGCCGATGTGGCGGATGTTTGCATCGACACCGGGGTAGCACTGCTGGAGCGGATGCTGGCCTCGTCGGATACGGGACGGGACCAGGCGCTCGATCTGCTTGCCGTGGATTCGCTGGTCACATACGCCTTCCAGGCGGCGGCAGATCGTTCGTGGGAGATCGAGGAACGAGCCGCGACCGCAATGGCGCGGATCGCCGCGTTGCCGGTGCGTGCGGGGGAGTGAACATCCCCTCGAGGGATCCTGAGTACGTGACACGATGATCGACATTCATTCGCATCTGTTGCCCGGGGTCGACGACGGATCGCCGTCGTTCGAGGTGTCGATCCCGGTGCTGGAGAAGTTCGCGCGCGAGGGTGTGACCACGGTGGTGTGCACGCCTCACCTGAACGCCGGACAGGCCGCGCAGGCGCCCTACCAGGAGCATCTGGCCATCTTCAGGGCCCTTCAGGCCAAAGCGCCGATGGGGCTGACGCTGGAGCTCGGGTGGGAGATCATGCTCGATACTCCACAGGTGGACCTCACAGCCAAGGAGTTGGCGCTCGGATCATCGAGGGCATTGCTGGTGGAATTCACGCGAGGCGGCTTGCCGCGTGGTGCGTCGGCGGAACTTCGCCGCATCACCCGCATGGGCCGGACGCCCGTTCTGGCGCACCCTGAGCGCTACTTCGGATGCACCATCGAGATGGTGCGCGAGTGGCGAAAGTTTGGCGTGGTGATCCAGACCGATGCCTCGGTGCTGATGGGGCGCGGTGTCCCGTCAGAGCTCGCCCGGGAGATGCTGTCACTTGGTCTGATCGACATCCTGGCCTCGGACAACCACGGCGACCATCGCTCGCTGGCTACCGCAAGGGACTGGCTGCTGGAGCGTGGTGGCCAAGAACAGATGGAGCTGCTGACGAGCGTGAATGCCCGTCAGTTGCTCGACGACGAGGACACCTTGCCAGTGCCACCCCTCGGAGGCGGCATCATGGCGAAGGTCAGACGGATGTTTGGTCGCTGATTTACGGCGACTGCATCAATCGTATGCCGCAAAACAACTTGCGGTTCTTTATGTAAACTTGTTTCTCGGAGACGAACGCGGTGATTTCACTTGTCGGCAAGGTGGCAATCGTCACCGGTGGATCCCGCGGTATCGGTGCGGCTTGCGCCCGCTTGCTCGCGTCCGCGGGAGCGAAGGTGGCCATTGGCTATCGATCCCGCGATGAGGAGGCCCAGCGTTTGGCCACTGAAATCACGTCTCTCGGTGGTTCAGTGCTTCTTCAGAGAGGGTCGCTGGACACACTCGCGGCCAACGAAGGGCTGGTGCAGGCAACCCGCGAGCAGTTCGGTCAGGTCGACATCTTCGTTGGCAATGCCGGGGTCTGGCCGCCCAATCCCCTGGCGATCGAGGCGCTGCCCGCGGACCGTTGGCGGCATACCATGGCCACCAATGTCGACGGCATGTACTTCGGCGCGCAGGCGGTTATTCCGCACCTGCCGGCTGGCGGCCGGATGATCTTCATCTCCAGCACGGCCGGTCAGCGCGGTGAGGCCGGTCATGCAGACTACGCCGCCAGCAAGGGGGCGATGATCTCGTTCGTGAAGTCATTGGCCGTGGAGCTCGGTCCTCGCGACATCACCGTCAACAGCATCGCCCCGGGCTGGGTCGATACCGAGGCGGTGACCATTCCCTTCGCCGATGAAGGTCGCACCCGCATCGAGGCCAATATCCCGCTGCGTCGCGTGGCCTCGCCGGACGATATCGCGGGGCCGGTCCTGTTTCTGGCCAGTCCGCTGGCCCGCCATGTCACGGGAGAGATCCTGAACGTGAACGGCGGCAGTGTGCTCTGCGGGTGATGACGTTCGACGAGCGCGCGCTGCGGGTGCCTGGTCCGGTCATCGAGCTGGCCCGGACGCTTCAGGACGCAGGCTTTCCCACATGGTGTGTCGGGGGAGCTGTTCGTGATGCCTTGCTGGGCCTTCCGCTGCTGGATTGGGATCTCGCGACCGCGGCCACACCCGCCGAGGTTCGCCGACTGTTCCGGCGGACGATTCCGGTGGGGATTGAGTTCGGGACCGTTGGGGTGCTCGATCGCGATGGGCGCATGCACGAGGT
Source organism: Gemmatimonas sp. (assembly GCF_036405635.1). GTDB lineage: Bacteria > Gemmatimonadota > Gemmatimonadetes > Gemmatimonadales > Gemmatimonadaceae > Gemmatimonas. The sequence goes on from NZ_DASWXE010000021.1 coordinate 16,637, forward strand.
GACCACCTTCCGCCGTGATGTGCAGACGGACGGACGTCATGCGGTCGTGGAGTTTGGTGCGTCCCTCGACCAGGATCTGGCGCGACGCGACTTCACCATCAACGCGATCGCGTTCGATCCCATCGCCCGCCGGTTGCACGACCCCTTTGCCGGCCGTGAGGATCTCGTCGCCGGGGTCGTACGCGCAGTTGGTGTTGCCGAGGAGCGGATGCGGGAAGATCGCCTCCGCGCGCTGCGGGCCATTCGGTTCGCGAGCCGTTTTGGCTTCAGTATCGATGCGGACACCTGGCAGGCCATTCGCTCCAGCGCTTCGCACCTGACGCGCCTGTCTCCGGAGCGCGTGAAGCAGGAAATCGACAAGACGCTCGATCAGGTCGAGGCACCATCCCAGGCATTTGGCCGTTGGCGCGACGCGGGGGCGTTCGCGGCGGTCGTCCCTGCGTTGCGCGACGTTTCCGACGACACGCTGGCCGCCATCGATCGCCTGCCGCGCCCCGGCGCGGTGACTCGGCCACTTCGCCGCTCCCTGCGCTTGGCCGCCCTGTTCAGCGAGCTGGAAGGGAAGGAGGCCGAACGCGCGTTGAAGGCGCTGCGGGCGTCCAATCAGGAAATCGGCGTGGTCGGGATCGTGGTCGATCGGTGGCGGCGATTCGGTGCAGAACTCACGGCGCAGCTCACGTCAGGTGGGCTGCCGGGTGATCCTGCCCTGCGTCGGATGGCCGCCGACATCGGCCGCCTGCGCGTGAACGCCTTCCTGCGACTGGGGGCCGCTCTGTGGGCAGGTGACACGCGGATTGCGCCAGCAGTGGTGCGTCAGCTGTTCCGTCGATTGATGCGCATCGCGTTTCGTGATCCCATCGAAGTGGCCGATCTCGCCGTGGATGGTGACGACCTGCGCCAACATGGCCTGCGGGCAGGCCCTGAACTCGGCCGGGTGCTGCAAAAGCTGCGACAGTTGGTGATCGACGACCCCGCCCGCAACACGCGAGATGAGTTGCTGCGTCTGGCCGCCGATCTTGTCGCCTCTCCGTCTGGCGCCGAGGAGCAGGCGGGTTCGTGAGCGAACTCTCTCAACTTCGCCCGGTTGGGTACGGCCGCTTTCGACCCAGTGAAGACTGGTTCGTGCATGAGGTTGAGCGCGAGGTGCATCGTGTACTGATTGGCACCAATGCCGAGCGTGTGCTGGATACGTTGCATGCCCTCTGCACGCATCTCGACCCGGCCATCGACGTTGCCGTGCGCGATGAACGAACCGGCGCGCAATGGGAGGGGCACGGGCTTGCCCTCCCGGACGTGCGCGAAGCCGTGGGCCGGCTGCGCCTCCCCCTCGCGTCGTACGGGGGTGTGGAGCTGTCCCTCTTCACGGGTGACGACCAGCTGTCGCTTACGCCCGAACTCTTGCTGGTGATCTACGCGCGTACCGATCGCTGGACGTTCCTGCTCGAGGAGATGGGGTTCGTGGAGCGCGACCGCGTACCAGCGCCAACGTGGCGACTCACGGCCAACGCATTGCGCCCGGCACCGGCGCTTCAGCAAGCGCTGGGCTCGGCCGCTGCGCGACTCAGTCTGCAGGGCATCGCATCATGAGCAAGCCGACTCGCCCGGCCGGACCATCGTTGTTCGCGTCGCGCGTCGCCGAGCCACTGGCCGCCAGGCTGCGCCCCCGCACGCTCGAGGAATACCTCGGCCAGGAGCACCTGCTGGCGATCGGCATGCCGCTGCGTGAGGCTCTGTCGCGCGGCAAGGTCGACTCCATGGTGTTTTGGGGACCGCCCGGTGTGGGGAAGACCACCTTGGCGCGCCTGCTTGCGCAGTCGTCGGAGTCGGCTTTCGTCAGCTTCTCCGCCGTCAGCGATGGTGTGGCGCGTGTGCGTGAGATCGTCGCCGAGGCGGAGCGGCGGCGCGATGGCGGGCGCGGCACCATCCTGTTCGTTGATGAAATTCACCGCTTCAACCGCGCGCAGCAGGACGCGTTCCTGCCGCATGTGGAAGCGGGCACGGTGGTGTTGATCGGTGCCACGACGGAGAACCCGTCGTTCGCTCTCACCGGCGCGCTATTGTCGCGCGTACGGGTGATGGTGCTCGAAGCCATCCCCGAGTCGGCACTCGAGGGTCTGGTGCAGCGAGCACTCACGGACGCCGATCGTGGGCTGGGTGGGCGCAACCTCACCATCGACGACGATGCGCGGCAGTTGCTCGCGACATCCGCCGATGGTGATGCCAGACGACTGCTCGGTGTGCTCGAAGCGGCGGCGGCACTGATCGACGATGGTGGTGTGATCACGCGCGCGACCGCAGAAGCGGCCATGCAGTACCGGCCGCCACGCTATGACAAATCGGGCGAAGAGCACTACAACCTCATCTCCGCCTTGCACAAAGCGTTGCGAGGCAGTGATCCGCACGGCGCGCTGTACTGGCTGGCCCGCATGATTCAGGGCGGGGAAGATCCCCGCTACATCGCGCGGCGCATGGTGCGGATGGCCACCGAAGACATCGGGCTGGCCGACCCGCAGGCGCTCGGTGTGGCCATGACGGCGGCGCAGACCTACGAGCGACTTGGCAGCCCCGAAGGTGAACTGGCCTTGGCGGAGGCCGCAGTGTATCTCGCGACGGCGCCCAAGTCGGCGCGTTTGTACGAGGCGTGGAAAGCGGCCCTCGAGGCCGCCCACGACACTCCGTCAGCGCCGGTGCCTATGCACCTCCGCAACGCCCCCACCAAGCTCATGAAGGAACTCGGCTATGGGGCAGGGTACCAATACGCCCATACAGTGCCGGAGGCGTACCTGCCGCAGTCGTACCTTCCCACGCAACTTGGGGAGCGCATCTTCTACGAGCCGGGACCATTCGGTTTCGAGAAGGACATCGGCAAGCGCCTGGCATGGTGGGCTTCTCTGCGCGCCCGCGCCGAGGAACAGCCGGAATCGGAATCGCCATCGCGCGAATCACAGAGTGAACCGTCAGGAGAGTCGACGTGAAGACGCAGCAACGCACCCGCCGCTGGACCCCGCGCGCGGTGATGATGGTCACGGTGGGTTTGGGTGTGGCCGTTTCGGCTGCCTGCTCGACGCTGGGTCGGGCCACCTTCAAGGAACCCGCCGTGCAACTGCGCGAGTTCACCATCACTGGCCTCGGTCTGACCGGTGGCAGTGTCGACGTGATGCTGCAGGTGCACAATCCGAACGGCTACAAGCTCGATGCGCTCAAGATGACCTATCAGGTGGATGTGGACTCCATCAAGCTCGGTGACGGTGAGCTCGACGGACGCTTCGTGGTGCCGGAAAAGGACTCGGCCATCGTGCGTCTACCCATCCGGTTCACCTATGCCGGGCTCGGCGCCGCCGGCCGCTCGATGCTGAATGCCGGCACCATCAACTATCGCGTGCGTGGAGACTTCACGGTGGCGACGCCCATCGGCAATTTCACGCGCCCCTACGATCAGCGTGGCCGCTATTCTTCGGTAGCGGGCAACCGGTAGCCGCCAGAACGATTCAGGCGGCACCGGACGCGGATCAATCTTTCTGCAGGTAGCCAGACAATCAGTCGCGAACCGATTTCCCTCACGCCCCCCGTTGAGCGGGCGATCCTGGTCAGCGCGCCATTCAAGCGCAGCGGCGCGAAGCACTACGTCGATGAACATCTCGAAGAGCTCGCGCGACTGGCCGATACCGCCGGTGCGGAGGTCGTGGGCACGCTCACACAGCAGCTCGACCGCCCGCACCCGGCCACGTACCTCGGCACCGGCAAGGTCGAGGAGCTCAAGCTGCGCATCCAGGAGCTGGGTGCAACGCTGGTCATCTTCGACGATGAACTCACGCCGGCGCAGGGCAAGAACATCGAGTTGATCGTGAACACGCGCGTGATGGATCGCGCGGAATTGATCCTCGACATCTTTGCCACGCGCGCGCGCTCGAGCGAAGCACGCATGCAGGTGGAGCTCGCGCAGCTCGAGTACATGCTGCCGCGACTCACCCGCATGTGGACTCACCTCGAGAAGATGCGCGGTGGTATCGGCATGCGCGGTCCGGGTGAAACACAGCTCGAAACGGACCGTCGCCTCATTCAGCATCGTATCCGGGTGCTCAAGGAGCGTCTGGCCGACGTCGAGCGCGCTCGCGAGATCCAGCGACAGGGTCGCCGTTCGGCGTTCCGTGTGTCGCTGGTGGGCTATACCAATGCCGGCAAGTCATCCGTGTTGCGGTCGCTGGCGAATGACGGCGCGGTGTTCGTGGAAGACCGGCTGTTCGCCACCCTCGATCCGCTCACGCGTGAGGTGGATGTCGGCGATGGGTACACCGTGCTGCTCACCGACACGGTAGGCTTCATTCGCAAGCTGCCCCACCATCTTGTGGCCTCATTCCGCGCCACCCTCGCCGAGGCACGCGAGGCTGACTTGCTGCTGCATGTGATAGACGCGAGTCACCCAGCGTGGGAGGAGCACCGCGATGTGGTGGACGGTGTGCTCGCCGAGTTGGGCCTGTCACAGCGCGCAACGCGGTATGTGATGAACAAGATGGACGCTGTGCCGGAGGAGTTGCGCAGCGGAGTACAGGCGCGTGTTGCCAATCTCATGCCGGATTCACTGTTCGTTTCGGCCATCCAGCCGGGTGGACTGGATGGACTGCGCACAGTGCTTCGTGAGAGTCTCAAGCGTCAGCGTCCCGTGCTGGAGGTACGCATTCCGGCGGCGAATGGCCGGTTGATCGCCGAGGTGCATCGCGACGGCGAGGTGCTGGAGCAGCGCCTCGACGAAGACCTGGTCATTCTCCGGGCACGTCTCGACGAGCGGGCGATCGGGCGGCTGCGGCAGGCGGGAGTCAGCGTCACGGTGACGCAGGCGGCGCGTCCGTTGGTCAGCACGCTCTAGACGCTGCAGTCGATTGGCAGAAAGA
>NZ_DASWXE010000022.1:0-9663 GCF_036405635.1 Gemmatimonas sp.
CCAGGCGGCACGCAAGGCCAGTCGCTGTTCTGCAGGCTCCATGGTGGCGAGTGGCAGCAGGCGCTGCTCCACCCACCAGGCGAGCGACGCGTCGGCCGTGGCCTCCGGCTCTGGTACGAGCAGCGAGATGGCCTCGGCCAGATCTCCGGTCTGTGCATAACTCTCCTCGAACAGCCACGCAGGAATATCCGCCGCTTCCGCCGCCCAGGCGCGCAGATCGGCGGCCTTCACCAATCGTTTGGGACGGCGGCCCACGAGGAACGAGACCGCCAACGCGGCATCCGCCGGCTCGGCCGCCTGAAAGTAGGCCACGAGAGCGGCCACCTTTTCGCTCGTAGCCGTGGTGGCATCAATGGCGTCGTAGAGGGCCGCGAACTGTTTCACGCGATAGGCTCCGTCGGCAGCGCGGCATTGCCGGACGCGGCATTGCCGGACGCGGCATTGCCGGACGCCTCCTCGCTGCCCTCGTCATCACCGCGTGCCTTCTCTTCGTCACCCCATCGCGTGGGCAACACGTGTGCATCCCGCCCCTGTTCGGTGAGCCACTGCACCACCGTGTTGGTGAAGCCGTGGGTCACCCACACCTGTTCGGCACCGGTGGCGTCGATCGCCGCGAGGAGCTGCGGCCAGTCCACATGATCGGACAGTGTGAAGCCTGCATCCATGCCACGCTGCCGGCGTGCGCCACGCACGCGCATCCATCCGCTGGCAAACGCCGTGCGGATATCGCCGAACCGGCGCAGCCAACTCGTACCCGCTGCGCTGGGCGGCGCGATGAGCATGGCACCGGCCGTGGCCTTGTCGCGCAGTGCATCCGATGCATAGCGCGTGTCCGGGAGCGCCACGCCGGCGCTTCGGTACAGCGCCGTCATGCGTTCCACCGCGCCATGGGTGAGGATGGGGCCGATGGACGCATCGAGCCCCGCCAGGAGCCGTTGCGCCTTGCCGAGTGCGTAGCCACACAGCAGCGACACCCGGCCGGCACTCGCGTTCTGCGCCCACCAGGTGTTGATGTCCTGAAACACCTGCTGCTGTGACGGCCACCGATAGATCGGCAGGCCGAACGTGCTTTCGGTGATGAACGTGTGGCACCGCACGGGTTCCCACGGCGCGCAGGTGGGATCGGGGTCGGTCTTGTAGTCGCCGGAGGCTACCCACACTTCGCCGCGATGCTCCACGCGGATCTGCGCCGAACCAAGGATGTGACCAGCGGGGTGGAGCGAGACGCGGACGCCGTTGATGGTACACGGCTCGCCATAGGCCACCGACTCGACCCCACGCGCCCACTGCCCCAGTCGCTCGCGCGTGATGCCGACCCCGTCGTGCGAGACGAGGTAGCGGTCGCATCCCCAGGTGAGATGATCGCCATGGGCATGCGTCACCACGGCCCGCGAGACCGGCGCCCAGGGATCTATGTAAAAATCACCGGCGGCGCAGTAGAGGCCGTGGTCGGCGATGGTGAGCAGGGGCACGAAAGCGATACGGAGGTGGACGTGGCCGATCAGTGGCTCAGGTCCTACCCCGTGCCCCCCGAAACGTCGCGGCCCGCAGTGCCCATCCAACGACCCCAAACGTGGTGAGCATTCCCAGCCCGTACAACATCACGGTGCCGTATCCGCCCACCAGCGAGGGATTGAGGAACGGATAGGGATACCAGTCTATCATCGCCCCACGCAGCAGGGTGTACAGCACATAGGCGAGTGGGAAGACATAGAAGGCCAGCAGGTCGCGAGATGTTGGCGGTCGCATCGGTGGAACGAGCAACCAATCCGCCACCATGACCACGGGCAGTACGTAGTGGTGCACCGTGTTGATCCAGGGCAGCAGTCCACCGAGATCCACATTGCGGAGCAGTGTCACGAAGACAAGGCCCACTATGGTCATGTAAAGGACGGCGGTTCCGCGTGCACGGTCGTACCACAGCGGTAGCACCCGCTTTTGCATCCCCAAGTACGCACCGATCAGCAGCACCGCTCCCGCGATGCCATTGGAGAGGATCGTGAAATAGCTGAAGAAGTTGAGGAGCGGAAACCCCGCCGAGAAATGCCTCGTGAACTGAATCACGATGGCCGTCAGCGTAAGAGCGCCGAACAGCACGCGGGCGATTATCAAGGCTGAAGACATGGTCGGTGTCAGGTTGACGGTGGGACAGGCCACCCATGAAGGGCCTTCAATCGCCTGCGCGTCCCGGTTGGGCATTTTGCGGGGTGGTGGCAGCCAGAACCCGCAGCAGAATCTGCTCCGATCGCCGCTGGCCGTAGCCGCGGCCATACGCGCTGGAAGTGATGGCAACCACGAGATCCCGGTCCGGCACCAGATAGATCTTGTTGCCGCCGTTTCCGGAGGCAAAATGCACCGTCACCGTGCTCGTGCCCACCTGATGCTGCTTCGTGTACCACATGTAGCCATAGGCGTCGGCAAAGCGGTCGACCTTCGAGATGTCGACATGCGAGGCCAGGGCATCGCGCACCCAGGCACTGTTGATGACCTGACGATCCCCCACTCGCCCACCTCGCAGGAACAGTTCCCCGATCTTCGCCATATCACGCGTCGCGATCGAGAGATTGCCCTGTCCCACTCCCTCACCCTTGGGTCCTCGGCGCCACGCAAAGCGCTCGATGCCCAGTGGACCAAAGAGATGCTGCGCCGCGAAGTCCTGTAGCGAGCGATGGGACACATGCTCCACCATCGCTCCCGCCAGAAAGGCCGTGAACGATGAATAGACGTAGTGCGTACCGGGAGAGGACTTTGCAGGTACGGTTCGGGCAAACGCCATCCAGTCGTCACTCTCGTCCATGCGATCTTCGTTGCCTGTCGACAACGAGTCCTCGTCGTCGGAATCGAGGCCGGTGCGCATCGTGAGCACATCCCGCACACGAATCGGCTGAGCGGTGGCGATCATGCCCGCCGGCAGCAGTTCGCTGATAGGCTGGTCAATATCCCTGATCAGACGCTGCTGCATCGCGATCGCGACGAGAGCCGCCGTGATACTCTTGGTCGCCGACCGGATGTCATGCAACGATGTCGAATCGTCACCATTGAAGTAGCGCTCCGCCACAATGCATCCATGACGCTGTACCACCACCCCCTTGATGTCACGGGTGCTGTCGCGCGCCAGATCATGGAACAGACTGTCCGCCGCAGCGACGTTGATCTCGTCGCCGGCAACAGCCGGGCACGCGGCAAGGCGGTCCACACCGGGCTGCGCACACGCCATCGCGCTGGTGACAGCAAGGAGATACAGCACACGCTTGACTGATATGAACATGCGCACCGGGTCAGTGTTGATTCATTTACACCACAGCTCGCTGGCGTGAGCCTCCGAAAGGACGGAAGTTCCAGCTCCCCATCCTACCTACGTGTACCACTCGGCAGCGTTTTCATGACCACCGGCGATTCCGTCTTCCGCTCACTCGACGCCCTGCAGCAACATCTGGCCACCCTGCCGCCTCTGCAGCCGGGATGGCGACGGGTCTACCGCGGACAGAACCGGGATTTTGGGAAGATGATCCCGAGCGGCATCCGTCGGCGGACGCGAGAATACTGGAGTCTCTGGCATCGTCACGCCATGCTCGTGCAGCCCTCCGAGTCCGACCTCGCATTGGCGGAAGCGAAAGGGGTGCCGTCCACGCTCGACATGCTGTCGTTCTGGGTGCACGCGATCGCGCAGCACTATGGCGGCGACTCCAACTATCTCGACGTCACGGGTGACATCCAGTCGGCGCTCTGGTTCGCGCTGTACGAAATGGTGCCGAAAGATGCGACCATCGTCATGGGACCTGGGCAAGAACCAGATCCCGAGCACGACATCCAGGTGAAGCAGAAGCTCTGGCGCTATCAGCCATGGCGGGACACCGCCTATCTCTATGTCTTCGACGTGCGACCCTGGGATGGAAAGGCGCAACTCGAGCACGGCACATTGGTCGATGTCGCGACGCAAGCGCCCAGTCTGGTGAGTGATTCATCTCGGATGGCTGTGCAACGCGCCTGTCTGCTGCATGCCGACACCGACATCGGTGACCTCACGAGCTTCTATGTGTGCCCACCGCTGCAGGTCGCCTGGCCCATGGAAGGCGCGGATCGTCTGCAACTCGGCACCGAGGACATCTTTCCGCCACCGACCGTCGATCCCTGGTATCAGAACTTTCTGCGGCAACCGCTCACCATCATGCCGGAGCCGACCGACGACGTGCAGTACCGGCATCCGGTTCCCATCGCGCTCTATCTCTACGACACACCGGACATCCGCAACAACCTGCTGGCGCGACTGAACATGGAGCAGCCCCCGCTGGCGTCCCGCGGACTGCGCGAGATCATGGTGGACGACGGCGCAGATGACGACATCCTGGCACGCTTTGATGCTGCCACGGTGATCTACTGTGAGGCAGCTCTGCAGGCGTTGTTGCAGGCACGTCGCGGCAGTGTGTGGCACATGCCGTTGTTGATGTCTGACCTCCCAACCACCGCCGAGACGCGGCATCTCTTGTCCGGTGAGCCCGCCGGCACCGTCGATCTGACGAATGTGATCTTCGAGTTCAGTCCCCTCGAAGCCATTGCCACCGCCAGTGCCTATCAGGTGGAGAGCGCGGACTACGTGCGGGCGCTGTGGATCCTGCGGAACGGAGACACCATCGCGATCGTGCCTTTCGTGCAGCAGGCCAATGGTCCCGGTGTGTCGACGCCGCCGTTCCGCGTGGCATACGATGCCGACGCCCCCGGTGGCCTGGTGTTCTATGCGGGAGACGAGGCGATCCCCAACGATGTCGCCGCGTTTCTGGCCACTCCCGTGCGTGCGGCGCTGTTCACTCTGCGCAGTCTGGCCGACGGGGAAAAGTTACTGCCCAATGTGCTCGCGGCATTCGACCCGAAAAGCGAGGCCGGCAGCTATATGGCTGGTGTCGATGCTGCGACGACCACCTTATGCCTGACGACCTCACGTCCATTTGGCGTCCCGTTGCATGTGCTGCGTCAGGAAGGCGAAGTGTTTTTCGGACCCGGGCAGAGCACCACACGCATGTTCATGCTGCCGGCCGGGCGACCGTTTGGCTCCATCCCCTTGGACGAAATGCAGGCGCGCGCACAACAGGCACGTTGACGTACCGCGCGCCGAGGCCCGGTCGCTCTCGCACTCAACGAGCGACGAACCCGATAGCGCGCCAGGTGTGGCAATCGATGCGCAGCAGTTCACCGGCACGCGCACCATAGGCACGCTCGGGGATCTCATAGTCACCGAGCCCGGGAATCGAGCGCACGAATCGCAGCTCCACTCCGGTACGCGGATCTCGGAGTGGACTGCGACAGGTGCCATCCCGTGCATCCGTACCTCCCGCTGGAAGGGAGAAGGACTCCGGAACGCCACTGGCTGGACGGACCGCGGTGTCCGGCGACAGGCGACCCGTATGCGCGCAGGCAGTCACGGCCACCATTGCGCAGATCAGGGAAATGGTGCGAAACGACATATGGGCAGGCCAGGTTGATGTTGAACGATGACAATATGTGCGAGACGTCCGCGACAAGGATGCGATGGAGATTGCACGGCCACCATGGCTGGCTTGTATGAAGGGTGCTCGACTTCAGGTGTCAGCTCGCGATTGGCGACAGGCGTCGCGGTTGGCCAGATTCAGACGTAGTCCCCTCCCCTTCCCCTCCGCTGGAGACGTACATGAAGAGAACGCTGGTGGCCCTGTTGACCATGCCGCTGCTCGCGGCGAGTGCCTCAGCGCAGGCAGGTGGAGGCGGTGCGGGAGGTGGAGCTGGCGGCGGTGGTGGTGGTGCCGGCAACGCGCAAGCCGCCGCGGCGCGTGCGGCCGCAATGAACAAGCCGCGCACCATCGAAGGCATCAACACCGTGTGGCTCGAAGAACTGACGCGGCCCGAGTTCCGCGACATGCTCAAGGACGGCTACACGACCGTGCTGATCATGACCGGAGGTGTCGAGAACAACGACGACAACCTCTCCATGAACAAGCACAACATCAACAACCGACTCCACGGCGAACTACTGGCCCGCAAGATGGGCAAGACGCTGGTGGCGCCGCTGGTGACGCTGGAGCCCGGCAATGCCGGTGCCGTCATTCAGCCCGGTCGCGCAGGTCCAATGCTTTCGCAGGCCACGTACGTCGCGCTGCTGTACGACATGGGCAACTACCTGCGCAGCATGGGCTTCAAGGAGATCTATTATCTGGGCGACAGCGGCGGGAACGCGCGTGGCATGCAGACTGCAGCCGACTCGCTCACCAAGGTCTACGCGGATAGCCCGGACAAGGTGTACTTCAAGCACATCCCCGAGTACTACAACCACGTCAGCGTGGTGCAGCCGTACATCCAGAACGAACTCAAGATCCCCGAAGGCATCAAGATCGGCGCCAGCACGGGCACCAGCGGCCTGCACGAAGAGCTCAGCATCGATGCCACGCTGGCTCTCGCGGATCCGACCTCCATTCGCTACGAACAGCGCAAGAAGGTCGGCCAGGACGAGATCAACGGCATCAAGTTCCAGTCGCTCAAGTGGCTGCAGGACCTGGGCCGCAAGATCGCCGATCTGCGCGTGAAGACCACGATGGATGCGATCACGGCCTACCGGGCGACGTTGCCGAAGTGATGCGACATCGCTGGCGCTCCGGCTTCTGGTCTCGCTCACGGCAAGGCGGACCAGAAGATCCGAGCCTTAGCCCATCAACCGGGAAGCACGAAGCGCAGGAGGGCCGCCAGATCGGCTCCGGTCGCATCGGCTGTCGCCCCGAGCTGTTCAGCCGGCGCGTTGGTGCGGTTCACCCAGAACGTGGGGTATCCGAACCATTTGGCGCCGGCCACATCCCAGCCGGCGAATGCGACAAAGAGAATCTCCTCCTTCCGCAAACCCAACGTGTCGATGCCCAGCTGATAGGCACGGGGATCCGGCTTGTACGAACGGACGCGCTCCGTGCTGATCACCGCCTCGAACGTCCCATCGAGACGGGCCGCCCGGAGTCCATCAGAGAGCGCGCCTGCAGTCATGTTCGACAGGAAGGCCAGACGTACACCGGCCTGTCGCAGTTGTCCTATCGCGGATGCCACATCGGGCCAGGGCTGCAGGTTGGTCCACGCCGCCATCAATTGCGCACGTTGGGCGGAAGATACCGTCAACCGCAGTTGCCCGGCGGCGAACGTCAGGCCGTCATCGGTGGCCTGTAGGAAGTCGATGTACTGGCCGCCAAGCGCTCGCAGCCATTGATATTCGAACTGACGGGTGCGCCAGACATTCATCAATGCCTCGCCCTGTCCGGGAAACAGGGACTCGGCCAGCGCTCCGATCGGGCGTGGATCGAAAATCGGAAATGCGTCGAAGACGAGTGCCTTGAAGCGCGGCTGGCGGGTCTCCGCAGCCAATGACTGAAAGGGCAGCACACCGGCCAATACACTGCCGGCGGCCAATTCCAGAAAATGTCGACGATGACATGTCATGGACATGACTCAGAGAGGTTTACGCGATCATGCGGGGCGCGGGCACCGGAAATCGGCGACGGCTGAGAGGAAAACAGACGCCCCATCCGGTGCCGGATGGGGCGTTTCACGGCAGTCACCCATCGTGAATACCGTTCAGTTGGCTGGAGGAGGCCGGCGAATGCGGAACTCCCCATGCGATGTGCGCTGCAGGCCGCGCATTTCTTCGACGATGGCTGCCGCTTCGGTGTTCTTCCCGGCGTGCAGCGCGCCATGCAGCTTGCCCGCGGTGTCGATCAGTTTCTGCAGGCCGGCCTTGTAGTCGGCCACGAACTTGGCCTGATCGGCCTCGGGCACCTGCGCCTTCTTCTCGGGCTCGAACGCCAGCGCTTCCTTGGCGTTGGTCTCGAAGATCGTGAGCTGTTCCATCGTGCTGGCGTTCTTGGTCGAATCGGCAACCTGCTGGCCGATGGTGCGGAAGGCACCATTCATGGCCGCCATGTGCTTGCCGAGCTGGGTCTTGGGCTCGCTGGGCTGCTGAGCGTGAAGGGTGCTGGTCGTCAGGGCGAGGGCGAGCACGGACAGCGTGCTCAGATGCCGGAGGCGCAGAAGCATGGCAGTGTGGTGATGTGGCCGGGTTCCCGTCGGCATCCCCATGATGCCGCGTGAAGTTCCGCGGATCGTGAAAAACTATTGCCGCAGCTACGGTTGCGTGATGGGTACGACGCGCACCGCCGTCCCATAACAGAGCACTTCGGTCACGCCGCTCATGATCTCGGTGGCGTCATAGCGAATGCCGATCACCGCGTCGGCATCGGCGATTTCCGCCTGCACGAGCATGGTGTCGAAGGCCTGCTGGCGCGTGCGCTCCGCCAGCGTCGTGAACAGCGAGATGTTGCCGCCCAGAATCGTCTGGAGGCCCGCACCGAGCGTCCCCACCAGCGACCGGGAGCGAACCACGACTCCGCGCACGACCCCCAACGACGCCACGATCCGGTAGCCCGGCAGATCGAAGGCCGTGGTGGTCATGTGGAACGGAAAGTCGGCAGCCTGAGAATGGACGATATCCGTCATGCCCTATTCTACCGTCAATCCCGCCCCAGCGCCCTGTGGATGCGTCACGTTCTGGCGAATCTCAACGCACTCACCCACTCACGGCCCTGGGCACGCATGCGCTGAATCTCGCGCCACTGGTCGGCCACCGCGCCAATATTGCGTCCGCCGAGATCGACAGGACGTCCAAAGCTGATCCTCAGCACGGAGCTCTCGTGGGCGATCTTGATGCCGCCGCCGAAGTAGTACCATGGCACCCACACGCGCACGGTGGATGTCGGCCAACGAAACAGTCGACACGATTTGCCACCGGCCAGTGCATCGGCAAGTCCCGGCACACTCAATTCGCGTTCCAGTGCCCGTAGCTGCCGCGGCCAGGCGGACCCGGTTCCGGTGGCCTCGAATGAGACATGGGCACCCGGAAGCATCAGCGTGCCCGGAAGGCTGCTCAGACCGCGCAACAGCCAGGCGTTGGTGCGAAGAGAAGGCATGCCGCTGGTCTCTCGACTAGTACGGGGAATGTCCGTGTGAGACCCGAAAGGCAGACGGCGTCATGCCATGCGCCGCGCGGAATGCATTGCTGAAATGACTCTGATCGTTGAACCCGCAGGTGAGCGCGATATCCGATAGTGATCGCACCGTGCAGCGAAGCAGCGATCGCGCCTGCTCGAGCCGTCGACGCCGCAGATAGTCCGCCGGACTCATGCCCATGTGCTGACGAAACACCCGCGCCAGATGCACGGGGTGCACACCGGCCGTGCGTGCCACATCGGCAATGCTACAGTTGCCCCCCAACGAGTCGTCGAGCTGTTCGCAGGCGACCCGTAGCCACACCGGCGCGGCGACATGCTGCGCATCGTCGGTCGCCGAAACATGCGACAGCAGTTCCAGCGTCAACGCATGTCGCGTGAGCGATGCATCTCCCCCGCCCCGCGTACACGCCCGCGACAGACGCATGCCAATGCTCTGCGCCTGGGCGGACTGCACCACCGCAGCATGCTCCGGCAGCCTGGAAAATGCGGCCGCCTCATTCATGACGTCCGCATCCAGCGAGATCGTCAGAAACCGACCGTCGACCACCTTGTCGCGTGCGGCAAACCGATCGCGGTGTGTGGTCCCCGCCGGATTGAAGATCAACTGCACACCCTCACTCACCGGCGGCGCACCGTCGGCCGTCGAGACATACAG
>NZ_DASWXE010000023.1:0-9625 GCF_036405635.1 Gemmatimonas sp.
GTTTGCTGCCCGCAATCCACGGCTGGGAACGCGGGAGCGTCGCCGCGCCGCTCTCATCGCCGCCACGATCGGGCAGAGTATCCTGGCTCGACGGGCGCGGGCCGTCGCCGCAGAAAAAAAGGCGCTGTTCGACGACCTGCGCCGTATCCTGATTGCCTATCTCGAGCCCATGCTCGACGCACCCTCGTCAGCACCACTCGTCGAGATTGCCGGCGCATCGCCAGCCAAGCCCGCCGAGCGGCGTTCGACCAAGGCGCCGTCGAAATCCGTTTCCAGGTCAGTCAGCAAGTCCACGAAATGACACGTGCCCCGGCCACCGGGGTATGACGCGCGGCTGCGTGTGCACCTCAGGATCTTGCGCCGGGCGTACGTTGCCCTCGGCTTCCCCACTTGTGAGCTTTCCGGCATGGCCAACATCGTCACTATCGGAATCGTGCAGGACACGGCGTCCGATGATCTTGCGAGCAATGTCACCCGGGCCGTGGCGCGTGTGCGCGACGCGGCCGCCCGTGGCGCGCAGATCATCTGCCTGCAGGAACTCTTCAACGCGCCCTACTTCTGCAAGACGGTCCGCCCCGAGCGATTTGATATCGCCGAACCGGTGGACGGTCCGATCGTGCACACGTTCCAGGCCCTCGCCAAGGAACTCGCGGTCGTCATCGTGGTGCCGTTCTACGAGCGCGAAGCACCGGGGCTGTACCGCAATTCGGCGACGGTCATCGATGCCGATGGTGCCATCCTCGGCACCTATCGCAAGATGCACATCCCGCATGACCCGCTGTTCGAGGAGAAGTACTACTTCGCGCCGGGCGACGTGACGGGTGACCAGCGCAATGAACAGCATCCCGGCTACAACGGCTTCCGCGTCTGGCGCACGAAGTACGCCGACATCGGCGTACTGATTTGCTGGGATCAGTGGTATCCGGAAGGCGCGCGCATCACGTCGCTGCTGGGTGCGCAGATCCTGTTCTATCCGACAGCCATCGGCTGGCACCCGGGTGAGAAGCCCACGTTCGGCGACGCGCAGGTGGATGCGTGGCGCACGGCGCAGCGCGCCCATGCCATCGCCAACGGCGTGTTCGTGGCGGCGCCCAATCGGGTGGGCTTCGAGCCGGAGCCCGGCACGGACGGTCTCGAGTTCTTCGGGCAGTCGTTCATCTGCGATCCGTTCGGCCGCTATCTCGCACAGGGGGGCACCGAGCCGGAGATCCTGACCGCCACGTGTGACCTGGGGTTGATCGAAGAAACGCGTCGCAACTGGCCGTTCCTGCGCGATCGCCGCATCGATGCGTACGGCCCGATCACGCAGCGCTGGCTGGGTTCTTCACCGCGGGGTTCCTGACGTGGTCGTTGCTCCGGTCATCGCTGCGAATGCCGCCATCACGGCGGCCAACGCAGCCATCACGGCGAGCCTCGCCGCATCACGCAATCATGGCAGCGGTGTCGTGCCTCCCCTCCGCATGCCCGCGGAATGGGAGCGGCACGATGCCACGTGGATCGGCTGGCCCAATCACGAACCGGACTGGCCCGGAAAGTTTGCGCCCATCCCGTGGGTGTACACGGAAATCGTACGCGCGCTCGCGCCGTATGAGCGCGTGGACATTCTGTGTCACGACGAAAGCGTGATGGAGAGTGCGCAGCAGTGTCTCGCGCTGCATGGTGTCGATCCGTCCGGCTATCGCCTGCACCTGCAGCCCACCGATCGCGTGTGGCTACGCGATTCTGGTGCGACAGGCGTCATGCGCCCCGATGGCAGCATCGCGCTGGTGCAGTGGGGCTTCAACGCCTGGGCCAAGTACGACAACTCGGCGCTCGACGCCCATGTGCCCGCGCGCATGGCGGAGATCGCCGAACTTCCGCGCATCGAAGCACGACGTCATGACAACGGCGAGCCGCTCATTCTCGAAGGCGGCGGCATCGAGACCGATGGACTGGGCACGATGCTGGTGACGGAAGAGTGGCTGCTGTCCGATGTGCAGGTGCGCAATCCGGGCTTCACACGTGACGATTACGAGCGAGCGTTCGCCGAGTATCTCGGCATCTCGCAAACGATCTGGCTGGGCGAGGGCTGTGTCGGCGACGACACCCACGGACATATCGACGACATCGCGCGCTTCGTGGCGCCTGGTGTGGTCGTGCTGGCCCATGAAGAAGACACGTCGGACGAAAACCATGCGCGTTCGCTCGAGAATCTGAACCGTCTCAAGCAGGCCCGTGATGCACGCGGCAAAAAGCTCGACGTGATCACACTCCCGTTTCCGCGCGCGGTGATCATGGATGGCATGCGCCTGCCGGCCAGCTATGCCAACTTCTACATCGGCAATGGGGTGTGCATCGTGCCGACCTTCAACGACCGCAACGATCGGGTGGCACTGAACACGCTGGCCGAGGTGTTACCGGACCACGACGTGATCGGCATTCACGCCGTCGACCTCGTGTGGGGACTGGGCACGCTGCATTGCCTCTCACAGCAGCAGCCGGCGTCTGTCGAGGGTGGAAGCCGTTGACCAGTCCCACACCGGACAACCGGCCCGACGATCGGTCCTCCCCGGATCTGCCCCGCTGGGCGCAGCGCCCGACGAGTCAGGAGCCCCTGCTCTCCGATGAACGCATGGCCACCTACTTCGGGGCAAAGTGGGAGCGCGTGTACAAGCGCAAGCTGGCGCCGTTCCTCGAGGACCCGTCGTTTGTGCCCACGTGGAACTGGAGCGCGGCATTGGCGTTGCCGATGTGGTTTCTCTACCGCAAGCTGTACCTCCCGTTCGCGGTCTTCTTTCTGGTGCCCAACCTCGTGTTCCGGCTCCTGACGCGTTCGGATACGGCTCTTACGGTCGAAGCCCTGCGGAAGCCGGAGAACGAGTGGTTGTTGATGATGAATCTGGCCGTGCACCTGTCGTCGGCCATCGCGGCCGGCGGCACCGCCAACTGGCTGCTGTTTCGCCGGGCCCGGGCGGCATCGCATTTTGTGTCCGTGCAGCAATTGCCTCCCGCCGAGGGCACCAACCTGCTCCGCCGCATGGGCGGGGTGAATCGCCTGGCGACCGCGCTGTTCGTGTCGTTGTCGTTGGTCATTGTGATGGCACAGTACCGGGGATGAGGCCGGTATCACGGCCGTGGCCGTTTCGTTTCGTGCCCGGACCGAATCCGGTACCCTGAGCCAAGAGTGACGGAACGCGCGTTGGTGATGTTGTGTCTGTGATGACTGACGCCGAGTTGGTCGTCCGGACGCGCACCGGGGATCCGGAGGCGTTCGGGACCCTGGTATCGCGTTACTACGACGCATGCTGGCGGTTTGCTTACCACATGCTGGGAGAGCGGGCGGATGCGGAGGATGTGGTCCAGGAGTCTTTTCTCCGGGCCTATCTGGCGATCGCGCGATATGATGAGCGCGACCAATTTCGTGGCTGGCTCTTTCGAATTCTGACCAATCAGTGCCGCAACGCGCTCACTTCCCGCGGCCGTCGTACCCGACGGTTCGTGCAGGACGACATCGCTCTGGAAACGGCCCCGGCGGCTCCGCCTGGGCCGGCGACGAGCGTGGAGGACGCGGCACTCATTCGCGCGCTTGGCCAGCTCGACCCGGCGCAGCGCGAGGCGTTGTTGCTCAAGTATGCCGAGGGGTTGGAGTACTCGGAGATGTCGGCCATGACGGGCGCGGGCGAATCGGCACTGAAAATGCGAGTCAAGCGAGGCAGCGAACGGCTGCGTGCGCTACTCGGCCGTTCGATCGAGGACATACCGCCGGGCTCGATGCGGTCGCCGGGGGAACCCTCGACGTGATCCACCGTATGGTGCTGCATGGCTGATCCCATCGAATTCCCGTTCGGGCGTCCCACAGACGAGCCGGACTTCAGTGACGCCGAGGTCATGACCCGGTTGCGCGCGTCCTATCGCGCGCTGCCCACGCCGCCGCTTGCCCAGGTCCAGCAGTGCGCCGCCGCCGTACTGGCTCGTGCCGGCGCTTCCGGAGCTGCCGCGCCGGTGTCGCGGTCCGTTGGCCGTACGTTCCGCCCGCAGTGGTGGTGGGGCGCAGCAGCAGCCGCCACGCTGGTCGTTGGTGTCATGCGCCCGTGGCGTGGCGAAAAGACCCAGCACGAGGCGGACAGCGCCTTTGCCGCTGGTGCGGCGGCGCAGCCCACGGGCTCCACGCGTGATGAGGGCGACGGCGAGATCCGGTTCGATCTCACGTTGCCAAGCACCGCCAACGCAGTGGCCATCGTCGGCGACTTCAATGGCTGGGACGAAACCAAGACCCCCATGGCCAAGCGCGGCCGCGACGGTACCTGGTCCGTGCGCGTGCCGCTGAGCCCGGGGCGTTATACGTACGCGTTCGTGGTCGATGGTCGCGAGTGGCTGGTCGACGCCCTCGCCCCTCAGGTTCCTGATGCCGGCTTTGGCCCTGCCAATGCCGTGATCGTCGACGGCGAAGACTGATGACCCTGACCGGCGCCGCCTGGCTGCTGCTCGCACAGCTCGCGTCCGCCTCCCCGGCGGCCGGTGTGATGTTCGCGCAGTCCGCCACATCCTCGCAGCAGCGGATGGCGCCGGACGATCAGGCACTCCCGTCAGCTCAACAGCGCCAGCAGATCCAGTTCGACGCGGCTCGCTTCGATTCGGTGACCGCCAATACGCTGCGTGGGCTGTTCGAAGACGCCGTTGAGCTGGGGTTGCCCACAAGGCCACTGATCAACCGCGCCCTCGAGGGCTCGGCGCGACGCATGACGGGCGATCGCATCGTGAAGGTGGTGCGGGAACTGACCGCGGCCCTCAACGAAGCCAAGGTCGCCCTTGGTGCGGGCTCGACTTCCGACGAACTCGTGGCCGGCGCGGAGGCACTGCGCGCCGGCTACGATGCCCGGACGGTGACAGCCGTGCGCGCCACACGCACGCCCGGTTCGGCGGTGACCGCCCTGGTGGTGCTGACCGACCTGGCCCGGAGCGGCGTGCCCACGGGTACGGCCCGGGAGGCGGTCACCAGTATCGCCAAGTTGCCCCGGTCCGACGAAGCCCTGCTCGGCCTCCAGATGGCCGTTGCCAAGAACGCACAGCGCGGCCCGGGGATGGCCCTCGACGCGCTCAATCGCTATGTTCGAGGGACAATTCCCGGTTCCCCGGGATTGTCTGCACCCACGACGACTGATCGGAAACCGGTCCGGCCCCCAGACTCGTGACGCCCGCACGCCGCTCCTCCCGCGCGTCGCGCCGCCGCTCCCTGAAGAGCAGCGGGTGGGCCGTGCCATGCGCGCTGTCCGCAGCGTTTGCCAGCGTATCGCTGGCTGATACTGCCGAAGCGCAGTCCCGTGGTGAGGCGCCCATCGCGCCGGCTGCCACCATCGGTCCAGTCACCGAAGCCCCAACGCTTTCCGTGCTGGGCATCGCCGCCGTGCCTGATGGCAGCGGCGGCCCGCTCGCCCAGCGCAACGATCTCTGGCTTGGCGCTACGCAGCCCATTGGCCGGCTCGGCCGCGTGCATTTTGCGGCACTGGGCAGCGGCAACTGGCGTTTCCGTGAAGCCGCCGGCAACGATGCGCAGTCGCAGGGCATGGTGGCCGTTCGTGCGCGAGCTCGCATGGGCGAGCAGCGGGTCTGGAGTGCCATCAGCTACGGATATGCTGGTGGCAACGGAAACCCTGGCGCAGGCTTGATGTCCAACCTGCCAGGGTCGCAGGCCTCCGGTGGCGTGGACAACCGCGCCGCCGACACCACCGTTTCGCGCCGCATCGACATCGGTCAGGTCGGGCGCGCCGAAGCCGGTATCATGAGCAACTACGCCGGTGTGGAGTTCTCCATCGGCATGTCACTCGAGCGCGCCACACGCGTCACGACGCAGACCATCGTCGTCGATGAGCCAAGCTTGCCCGGCATGCCCACCAGCGGTTCGCGGGTTCTCAGCTCGCGCTCCCTGCGCACCATGCAACGGCGCGACCTGGCAACCGGCATGGCGTCAGCAGGGTTTGCCACGGGCAGCACCACCTGGCTGTTGTCTGTGTCAGCGCCGGTGGCGACCTGGATCAGCAGTGATGTGCTGGCGCCGACCGCACAGCCAATCCCGACGGTGGCGTCGCTCGCGGTGGTACAGCCGGTGACCGGATGGCTCTCTCTGGTCGGGGCCGCCGCCAGCAATGCTGCAACAGTCGGCCCCAACGCCCTGCGTGATCAGGTCGTGCAGCAGGCAGGTCGCACCAATCGGAGCTTCTCGCCGGTCGTTGCGCTCGGCATCCGTATCTCGCGCCTCCCCGGCGGAGACAATGATGCCACGCCTGGCGGCATTCTGGCCTTCGAGACCCGTACGCTGGGCACTGTCGATTCCATCTCCATCGAACAGGGAGCCCTCGAGCGCGATCACGAGGAGACCGACACCCTGCGAGTGGTGCTGCTTATCGATGCACCTCGTGCTGAGTCGGTGGAGCTGATGGGCGATGCGACGTCATGGACGGTCACGCAGATGCGCCGCCACACCAACGGCCGCTGGCGCGCCGAGCTCAAGCTCGCGCCTGGCATGCATCGTATCATCGTGCGGTCAGACGGCGGCAAGTGGGTTGCCCCGCCGGGCCTGCCGGTAGGCAACGACGATTACGGCACGCCGGTTGGTATGGTCATTATCAAGTCACCGAAGCACTGAATCAGTTTCGAATACAATCGCCCCCTCCACGGTGGCAGAAAACCAAATGCGGGCCCCGAGATACGTCTCGGGCCCGCGTTTGGTTTTACAGGGGTCGGTTTCCCAAGACCAAGCGCACGCCCAAAGCTCGGTCAACCTACAACCTGCGGCTTACGGCCTAAAACCGAGCCCCCTACGACCTGAAACAGGTTGTAGGGGGCTCGGTTCCAGGCGGTAGGTGTTACGTAGTAGGTAGGAGCCAACGCCGTTGCGCTTCCGGCGGCCAACCACGGGCGGAGACCTACTTGTTCCCGCTCTTCACTCGCACAACCTGCGTGGTGCTGTCAGTAATTCCCGCGCCACTCACCATCAGGGTGAGCTGATAGTCACCCGACGGCACCGATGGGAAGTTGAGCGTCAGACTGCGCCCCGCTCCGCCATCCGGCCGGCCGTTGTCGTTGTACTTGATCGACACCGGCGTGAGGGCCTTGGACAAGCCGATGGAACTGCCGAGTCGCTGGAAGAAGCTCGCACCCAATCGCGTGGCACGGAGTGAGACCTGCAGCGGCGCCGACGGACTCGCGTCGCGGTACATCTCCCAGTAAATGCCGATGGTGGTCCCGCCCTCGATTTCGGTGGAGCCGTAGGCCTGAGCGGCGTTCCGCTCCAGGGAGGGCGCCGGCGACGGATCACCGCGCTGCAGCAGCAGATAGTCCGAGAGACGTGTTTCGCGTGGCAGTGGCGACACCGTGTTGCGTGCACGAGCGACGCGCTTGCCCACGGGGGCGATCACTTCGACACTGGCCAGCATGGTGCTCGAGAACGGCACGAGCAGCGCACCATTGGCCGACGCGCTGTCCTTCACCGCCTGCAGTGGAGCGCGACCATCGAACGCGTCGAGCGTGAGGCCGGCCGTATACGGTGCACGTCCCATCTCGAGATCGCGCATCAGGCGATAGCCGCCGGCGAGAATGGTGGTGTCACCACCACGCCGGAAACGCGCGAACTGATATGGCAGAGCGCCATACCCAGCGCCGTAGCGCGTGGAATAGCGCATACGCGCCTTCTTGCGCATGGGCTCCCAGTCCTGATTGGTCGCCTGCGTCGGGTTGCCGATGGCCGACGGTGCCGGCATGAAGTCGTAGCTGGGCGTGGGTTCGTGTCCCACCACCTGCGGCGGACGCGGATCGGCCGCGCCACCATTCTGCACCGACCATGCCGTGGGCCAGCCATAGCGGAGCTGTGATTCCAGCAGGTCATCGCCCCATTGCATGTCGTACGGCAGGCGTCCGAGTGAGTGCACGCGTGAGATGGTGAAGCGCGAGTACCACTCGTTCTGCAGGTCGTTGCCGGACAACATCCACAGCGGCTGCCCAAGGCGGAACACCCGCGCGTTTTCCGTCGCACGGCCCGAGCACCCCAAGGCCTTGTAGTTGGCCTGCATGGCCGGGTCGAGCCAGAGCGTGAGATCGTTCCACGCGCAACGCTGCGCTTCCGGCATGGCGGCCAGCGCCTTGGCAAAGGCGGCCGTCGCGTCGGCATGGCGGTTGAGGTTGTGCAACGCCAATCCCTGCAACGCCGCACACCACCAGTCGGTACCGCCGCAGGCGCGCGCCGCCTCGAGTGCGAGCTCACCCTGCCCCCCCTCAACGGCATAACGCACGCGCATGCCGTTGACCCAATCGTCCTTCGGGTTTTCGCGCTGCGCCTTGGCCAGCACCTCGAGCAGGCCTTCACGTTCCAGCTTGGCGTCTGTACGCTCAGCCGGCGGCGGGACGTCACCGTTGTTGTTCCAATAGCAGATGCGCCCCAACGCCACTTCACAAGTGGCGTCCGCACCGCCGTTGTAGAAGCGCAAACCCAGGCGGTGACTGCGCTCGAAGGCATCCTGCTGCGAACGCGCCTCGTTCCCGGACGGCGTGATACTCGACGGCGAGCCACGGAGCGGATCAGCGGCGCGGGCCGCGGACCGGGCCGAGTCAGCCGCCGGGGAGTTGGCAGACGCAGCAGCGCCCGCCTGCGCGAGTAGTGTCGCGGAGGCGGGCGCGAAGATCATGGCGGCAGACGCCGCCGCCAGCAGGCGACGACGTACGAACATCATGGGCAAGTTCTGATTCACGATTCCAGTCTTCTGAGGGAAGGCGTAGTGCGAATCTACAGCCTCAGAAGCGCTGACGGGGATCAGAACGTGAACTTGAGTCCTGCCGTCAGCGCGAAGCTATGGGCGGTATTTCCGTTGACGCGAAAACCGATGGCATCTTCGGAGTTGAATCGACCGATCCAGTCCTTGGCCTGCAGACGCAGCGCCATGCCCGGTGTGAAGCCGATATCCATTCCTACCCCAAGCGTGTAGGCAACGTTCGTCGCCCGCACATTGAGGATGCTCGCCTCGATGTTGTTCGTCATGCCGCCGATGCCGACCGTGGCGAACGGCGCCAAACCTTCGGTGCGCGCGCCAAGACCACCGAGCTCAACGCCCGCATCGTACATCCACGTGTTGGCCGACCCCACATTGACACCGCCGATGATCGGAGCCCCTATGCGCAGGTCGCCCGACGAGTAGCCCAGGCTCCCCACCAGCGACACCATGCTGGCCAGCGGAAAGCTGGCCTGGGCGCCGAACACGGGACCGTTGGTGTTCTTGAGGCTCGTGCCTACCGGCCCGTCGTACCAATTGCCGTTGACCATGAATCCGGCAAAGGGCGTCAGCGACGCCCGCCCCCCGTTACCGGTCATGGGCGAGGTCTGCTGCGCGGCCAGAGGCATTGCCAGCGGCGCTGCGGCGAGCGTGGTCAGGACAGCGGCAACCGAAAAACTGCGCCGAACAAAGGCTGTGTTCATATGGGACACTCCAGGTGGATGACGAGGCGACATGGTGCACGGAGCGGACCAGCCCCGTCGCCTCGGACAAGCTCTTTCACCGCAACACGTTGTGATCAATCTATCCAAGAACACCATCGCATGTGTCCTACTGAGAGGACAGCCGGACGGAGCCACGTGGGTCAGTGGCTACGCGCCCGGCAC
>NZ_DASWXE010000024.1:0-17667 GCF_036405635.1 Gemmatimonas sp.
ACCGCCGTCGACACGTCGCAGCTCGCGCCGATGTTGGTGAAGGCGCGTCGTCCCGACGACCTCATGGTCGCCGACATCTGGCTGCACAACCTGCGAGTTGTCACCGGCGCGAACCCCACGCTGGCCCGTCGTGATGCCTCGCGATCGGCGGTGATCGTGCTGCAGTTGCCGCCGCAGAGCTTTGGCGAGGAGGCGCTGCTCGACATTACCACGCCGGAGATCGACGCGAACGACGCGGAAGACTTTCCCGACCCTGACGGCAAACACTCCGCGCAAACCAGCAGCCAGCCCGCGCCGGCCGTGGGCGCCACGCGCATGCGCATCAGCGGGCCCAGCCGATTGGCGTTCACGATGCCGGCTGGTGTCTCGTTCATTCCGTTCACACTCGAAGCCATCCTCGATGCCTGTCGCACCTGGCCCGCGCGAAAGGCACTGACTGCGCAGCCGAGCAGTGATGGCGTCGTGGTGGGTACACCGGGCGCCGCGTCCGGCGTGGCCAATCGGAATGCCGATCTACAGTTCCTGACGGGGGTGGTGAAGACCGGCGAGTTCGTCGAGATGCGACGCACCCTGACCGCGGCACTCGACGACCTGCAGGTGCCTGCGGCGGCGCGGGCGATCGAATCGGCCGGCACAGCGCTCATGAAGGTCATCGTCAGTGCGATGGACCTCGCCGACGATGTCGCGGCGGAACGGTTGGTCGCACAGCGTATCGGCGCGTCGGTTGATGCCATCGTCCAGAGGTATCCGGCGCTGGGGCGCGACGCCGGCACACGGGCGCTGGTGGAAGCAGGCATTGGCTATCAGGCTGGTGTCGGTCTCGCTGAAGTCGCGGAGCAGCCAGAGTTCAAGCTGGACAAGCGCATTCCATTTGTCCCGACGTTGTTCGCACCGTTCCGGCCGGGGAACAATGTCACGGCCATCGAGATGCCGTATCGCCTCGTGATTTCACCCGTTGGTGACACGGCGTGGCGACATCGGACCACGGCCGTGGCACGCGAGGGGCGACACGAGCTGT
Organism: Gemmatimonas sp.; assembly: GCF_036405635.1. GTDB lineage: Bacteria > Gemmatimonadota > Gemmatimonadetes > Gemmatimonadales > Gemmatimonadaceae > Gemmatimonas. Next base: position 1,019 of record NZ_DASWXE010000024.1, read on the forward strand.
GGCACACCCGTCTCGATGATGCCCGCACGCTGGGGAACACCGAGGGCGCGAGTGACGTGCGTGCCATCTGGTCTGAGGACTACGGTCGTCCCGATCTCGCTGAGCTGGTCAACACGCTCAACCCCTACCGCATGTCGCTCGACCCTCTCGATCGCGACCTGCTGGTGCGGCTCACGGCCGGCTTCACCGAGCGGCGTGACGGCGATCTGCCCTACACGCCGAAGCCGGTGATTTCGCGGCAGTTGATTCTGTCTTCGCTCGGCGGACTGCTGGATGCATCCGGCAACTGGGCGCTGCGGCCGGCCGATATCGACCTCGAGCAGTGGCGCCATCGTATGTCGCTCGGTCGCGATCACTATGTGCGCGTGGTGTACGCCGGCTACCTCATGCCGTTTGGTCACGCGGCATCACTCATCAAGGTCACCGAGCGCAAGTTCGAACCGGCGAACGCAGGCACGCCACTGCAGCAGCGTGTGGCCCGCCTTCGTCAGCGCTTTTTCATTGTGGTGCGAGAGCCCGTGCGCAGCTTCAATGGCTCGCGGCACATCCACGACGGTCATGCCTTCCCTTTCACGTCGGTGGAAGTGCTCACCAAGGTCACGCCCACGCTGCTGGCCCCCGATGATCCGTCGTGCCGCGTGAATGAGACGAACAGCTTTCTGTACCAGGGTGGTGCGGTCACGGAGGGATTGGCCTACCGCGAGGCCTTCTGGCCCATGGTTGGCCAGGGCGGGCAGAACTTCCGGTTCAATATCGCCGCCACCGATCGCGATGGGCGCCGTACCACATTTGCGCTGCCCCTGATGTTCGTGGCGGGACGGGCGAATACCGGCACCGCGAAGAAAGTCACGCAGAGCATCGGCACGCAGACAGCGAAGTTCATCGACACCATTCGCGCGGGATACAACGCCGCGGACTTGGTGCGTCGCCAGACCGATATCGGCGGCGACAGCATCTGCTATGCACCGCCGGCGGAGAACAAGGTCGGCGACCCGCGGTTACCCACCGACACCCTGCGGTTCGTGGCGGGACAGGTGAAGTCGGCGTCCACATCGCAGCTCAATGCCTACCCCGAGGTGCAGGGTGCCTACGTGGCGCTGCGACCGGTGCAACGCATCCTGGGCCGGGATGATGCCAAGGTGCATGTGGCGTACGATGCGATCTATGCCACCGAGGGGTTCGGGCCCAACAACAAAGGTGAAGTATTCCTGGTGCTCACGAGCCAGAATCCCTCCTGGAATGTGAGCTTCGGTCCATCGTCATCGGCCTCACGCACCGATGCGGTGGGGGCGGTCGCGTCGCCGTCCATGAAGATCACGGGGCTGTCGCGTCACATCGGCCTCACCTCCGACCTCCAGTCGGTTCAGAACAATCGCTTCAATCCGGCGAGCTTCTTCAACGGGGCGCGCATCCTTGGCGGCATCAAGCTCGAAGACATCATCGCCGAGTTGCCGACAGGACTGTCGGGCAACAACACACCGCGGTTCACGGCGCAGGAATTGCCGGCGTCAGGCAGCACACCGGCCCGGACGGAAGCGCGCTACGACTGGCGCACCACCATGGGCAAGTCGGATGCGCTGGGCATTCTGATCCCGCAGGCCGATGGCTCGGTGTCGGACTTCATCATGAATGCCGTCACCACGGCGTTCGCTGGAGCGCCGGAGAAAGCATCGTCGGTGATCAATGCGACGATGACGAACTTCTCGGTGAACATGTTCGGCTTCGTCATCCTGCGGTTCAACAGCTTGCGCTTCTCCACCACGGATGGCCGCAAGCCCGAAGTCACGGTGGCGATGCACCCGAACCGCGCGGTGATGTTCGGTGGGCCGCTCAATTTCATCAACAAGCTCCGCGAATACATCCCCTCGGACGGGTTCTCCGATCCTTCGGGCATCACCGTCACGCCCAGTGGCATCGCGGCCGCGTATGCGCTGACTGTACCTCGTGTGCAGGTGGGCGCGTTCGCCCTGTCGGGGGTCAGCATTGGCGCCGGATTCCAGCTGCCCTTCGACACCGAGCCGATGACGGCGGCGTTCAGCTTTGGTCGCCGGGAAGATCCGTTCTCGCTCACGGTGTCGCTGCTTGGTGGCGGCGGCTTCCTGGTGATCGGCGTCGGCACCGATGGGGTGCGGGAGATCGAGGCGGCGCTCGAAGCGCAGGCCCGTCTCAGCATCGACCTCGGCGTCGCGTCGGGATCGGTGGAGATCAGCCTCGGCATCTACTTCCACTGGCTCACGGCGGCGAGTGGGGAAGGGGCGGTGGAGCTGTCGGGCTATGTGCGCCTGCACGGCGAGTTCAGCGTGATGGCCATCGTGTCCATGTCGATCACGTTCCACCTCCAACTCGGCATCATCAAGCGGGGCAATGATCTCGTCGTCTTCGGCGAAGCCTCGGTGACCGTGGAAGTGGAGGTCCTGGTATTCAGCGGCGAAGTGACGGTGCGGTGCCGCCGCGAGTTCACGAGTCCCGAAGCAGATCCCACCTTTGCGCAGCTCGTGACCGGGCTGCCGACGTGGGAATCGTACTGTCTGGCCTTTGCAGCGGAGTAAGGCGACGATGCCCAAGCAATCCCTCATCTGGACCGCGTTGCCGAATGGTGTCACCGCCGACGGCAGTGGTCTGCGCATTTCCGTGCTGGTCTCCCCGCGCCTGCAACCGGAATCTGCCGCGCCGGTGTTGTCATCGTTTGCGGACTTTGTGGACTGGCCCGATACACTGCGTCGTGCCAAGGTCTCACTGACCATCGGTGATACGGCTATTCCGATCACGGACAAACACGTGGACAGCGGCATCGGTGTGGCCGACAGCGCGGTGTGGCGCGCGCTCTTTCCCGCTGCCACGCATGTGAAGTCTCACACCTTCAACCACCACAAGAACACCCGGGTGTTGTCGTTCGATGCGGTGGCGCTGCACGACGTGATCCGCAAAGTCTACGGCTCGCTGACCGCGACAGCGGGGGAAGACCTGCCGTCCATCGGTGAATTGCGGGAGAGTAATACCCTCAAGCCGCTCATCGAGGGCGTGAAGGCGGTGGACGATCTCAGTCTCAACACCAAGGTGCCCACACGGGACATCGACGGTGAAGTGGACGAGTGGCAGCGTACCGGCTTCAAGGGACTGGCCGGTGCGGGCACCATGATGAGCACCTTCCAACTCTTTCACACGCCGCTGGCCAAGCAGCGCAGCGAGACCTACACGCCCGAAGATCCGCGCAACAAGGTGACCTGGCGAACACACGAGCGGGCCACGATTGATGCGGCCGACTTCGTGAAGTCGCTAGACTTCCATCGCATCGTGGCCGCGATGAATCAGTATCCACTGCTGCTGCGCCGGCTTGGGCTGGTGCAGGACTTCATCGTGCCAGTGGGTCGGTTGCGCCACAGCGACAACACACCCGTGTCTTGCACGGTCGACTTGCCACGGGCCGCTGCGGGCGCGCCGGCGGTGACGCGGCGCGACGCATCGCCGCGCACGCTGACGACATTCGGTCGCAGCACGTTTGCGCCCGCACCGCGTCCCCCCGCTGACACCAAAGACCTGCGGGTGCGCGACGGACTGCTGCGTATGTCACCCGACCGGGTGGCGCTGCTCCAGGCCGATGTGGATGGCGCCGGCATCAAGCTGATGAACTTCGCGCGATCACTGGCCGGGCATGAACGTTCTGCGCGTCAGGTGGATGCCGTGACCAAGCTGCCGCGGCGTGCCGGCGCTCCTGCCATTCGCAATGGCGGACTGATGCTGGTGCACCGCAATCGTGGCGACAGTCTCACGCAGGCCTTCTCGCGCAACGACAGCCTCAACTCCCGCATGGAGCAGCTGTTCACGGGGCGGCTGGGCGGCGAGGTGTCGTTGTATGCCGAAGATCTGCTGCGCGGGTGGCGTGTCGACGTGTGGGATCGCAGCACCCCCAAGTGGCGTTCACTGTGCGAGCGGCTCAGCAACTATGACTTGCCGGGTGGTGCCCTGTCGGTGAAGGGGCTGCGTGAAGAAGGCACCATTCGTCTCGCGGCCACCAGTGCGGCGGACGGCAGTCGCCCCGACCTGATGTCTTTGCACGAGGTCATGACGGTGTGGCGCGGATGGAGCCTCGTGGCTCCGTCGCCCGGGTTGTCGGTGGGCATCCACGACGAAGTGACCGACCCCTCGCCGGTGGTGCCGGATGGGGTGGCGTTGCGTACAGCCTTCGTCGCCGCACCCGGTACGTTGCCGCGCCTGCGCTATGGGCGCGTGTATGGCGTGCGAGCACGCATGGTGGATCTGGCCGGCAACTCGCTGCCCCCCACGACGGCCAACTACGCCGGTGATCAGGAGTCGCGCGATGCCGCCACGACGTATTGGCGCTACGAGCCGGTGTCGCCGCCGCTGTTTGCACTGGTGGGTGACAAGTACACGGTGGTACCGCCCGGCCCCGGCGAGTCGATGGGGCATGTCGCCATCCGCACCTTCAATGACAAGTTCGACGATCACACGCCGTCCACCCAGATCGCGCGCCGCTGGGCGATGACACCGCGCATGTCGCAGCGCGAGGCCGAACTGCATGGCGTGTGCGATGGGCCGGAATGGGGCAGTGCCGCTCAGTATGCGCTGCTGTCAGAACGCGACGAGGATGCGTCCACGGTGGACGTGCCCACGTTCGGCGGCGAGATGCTCACCTACACGGTCCTGCCGGATCAGGCGACCGGATTGCCATATCTGCCCGATCCGCTGGCCACGCATCTCACCGCGCGCCTCATCAACTATCCGTGGGAAGGTCCACCCGAAGTGATCGTCATCCCGCTGTATGCGGCGGGGGCGAGCTGGCCCGACATTTCTCCCATCATGGTGCGGGTGTACGAAGGCGAGCGTGAACGCCCGCGTTTCGATGAAGCCACGCGCACGCTGCTCATCCCCGCGCCCAAGGGCCTTCGGGCCACCCTGCGTCTGTCGGCGCGACTCACCGATGAGCAGCTCGCCCTGATGGGCGTGTGGCAATGGGTGCCAGAGGCCCTGCGCACGGCGGCCCTGACGCGCCGCGCCAAAGTGGGCGCGTTGTGGCCGCTCACGCCGTGGCGCGAGATGGAGATCGTGCATGCGGTGCAGCGCCCATTGCGAGTGCCCAAGATCGACGACTTTGCGATCGTGCGGCCGCGTGGCGCGACCTGGCTGCAGCCCAGCGTGAAGGCCCGGGTACATCGCATGACCACCGACAAGGTGGACCTCATGGCCACCTGGAACGAACCGGTGGAAGGCAGCCTGTTTGGAACGCCTTCCAACCGCAACAAGACGGATCTCGCGTTCTCCGTAAAGATCACCGACCCGCAGGGATACGAAGGCATCGTGCAGCATATCGTGCCGGACGCCGCGCAACCGGATCGCATCGAGTTTGGTCCGGCGAAGGCAGGCGTGGTCGAGATGGGGCGTGAGGCGCGTCCGCAGGTGCACGATTTCGGAGACACACGCTATCGTCGCGTGGAGTACCATCTGCTGGCCACCACGCGCTTTCGTGAATACGTGCCGGCCCCCGTCACCCCTGGTCGATTGCCGGAAGCACAGCCCGATGCGGAACGCCTGACGGTGGCCGGCAATGTGGAGCGGGTGTGGGCGCCCAATACCGCACCGCCACCGGCACCGGAGGTGCTGTATGTGATGCCCACCTTTGGTTGGTCGCGCAGCAAGCGCAATGATGGTGATCAGACAAGCTGGCGGCGTGGCAGTGGCTTGCGGGTGTGGCTGGATCGGCCCTGGAATGCGTCAGGCTATGGCGAGATGCTTGCTGTGGTGTTGCCGCCGGCGGGACAACCCATCGAACCCAACAGCGGCCCGTACAAGGACGTGGTCACGCAGTGGGGCAACGATCCTGTGTGGAAGTCGCCGTTTGTGGAGGGCGTGGCGCCCACACTCGCCCGCTTTCCGCGTGCACGCACAGGGCCCGATGCCAGTGGAGCGTGGTTACCGCCCGATGCGCCTGCATCGGAAGCGGACCAGCCGCCGCACCCCTTCCGCATCAACAGCATCGCGCATGCCGGACTGCCGGTGGGATGGGGTATCGATCTCGTCGACATCGCTCCGCACGACGTGATGTGGGACGTGGAACGCAAACTCTGGTACTGCGACATCGAGATCCGTCATGGTGAGGCATACTTCCCGTTTGTACGTCTGGCGCTGGCGCGTTATCAGCCCACGTCGGTGGATGGCGCGTGGCTGTCGACCGTGGTGCTGTGTGAATTCTCCGCGCTTGCACCTGATCGCTGGCTGTCGGTGAAGCGCACGTCGCCGACCCGTCGCGCAGTCACGGTGCACGGTCATCGTCCCGAGGAGTCGTCGGGGTTTGCCGAAGCGTGGCCGCGTCGCGTGGAGCAGCGACTGCCCAATGGAGAGATTCGCTACATCGTGCCCGGAGACATCAACAAGACCAATGTGGTGGACGTGTGGGTGGAGCAGCTCGATGCCGCGCGCGGGGAGGACTTTGGCTGGTCGCGTGTGGCAGACGGCGTGATCACGCCGCCCTCACGCTATCAGGCTGCTCCTGTGGCCACACCACGCGCCACTGCCGCAGGGGCAACCATTCCGCGCTCCACGTCGGCCAGCCCAACGGTGCAGCCACCCAACGTGTCGTCGCCGCTGCCGGTAGTGCGCAACGCAGCGGGCGAGGCACGTGCGCACGAGCTCATGGCGCGCCGTGAATACGAGGCAGTTGTGGCCGAAAATCTGGTGGATGCGACGATGGCGTGGCCAGTGATGTGGGATGGAACCGTCACGTTACCTGAGGCACCATCGGCATCGAAGCGCTTTCGATTGGTTGTGGCTGAGTTCGAAGAGTATCTGTCGGACGATGCTGAACCATACGACAGCAGGATTACCAGCAAGGGGCGCCGCATGGTGTATGTTGAGCACACCGAACTCACGTGAAGGCACGGTGCATGTCCGCCGCGCGCACCACGAGAATCACAGTCACTCCGACGTTGGAGTTGTCGATGTGTCGTTGCGGACATCACCCGAAGCGTGCGTCCACCATCCATCGCATCGGTGTGTTGCTGGGTACGGTAGGGCTCGTTGTGCTGTTGCCAACGTCCGGTTCGGCGCAGCCCCGGGCGTCGATCCAGAAGAACCGGTTGCCGGTGGCCGTGCAAAAGAAGCTGGAGCAGGGATTGGTGAAAGCCACGCTGCCATCGGGGGCGGTGCATGAGGTGAGCAGCCCCGTTGAGGCGGTGACCGTGCAGGTACCGGTGGGCGCGATCGTGGTGGCGCGTGGCGATTCGGTGGCGCGGCCGGCATCGTCGTCCATACAGAAGGCGGTGCTCGACCGCGCACGACTTGCGGGTATTCGCCTCGGGCCGACGGCAGGGGGCGGAGCAGGCGGGTCGGGTGGCGCTGGTGCCGCCGGTGTGGAGGCCGCACCCAGTGGCGGGCGCGTCGACGATGATGATGACGCCACCGTCGTCGATGTGCCCATCGATATCGTGGCCCCGCAGGGCACATCAGGCGCTGTGCGCGCGTGGCGCCCCTATGTCATCCATCCGTCGCGTCTGGGCTATGACAGTCAGCGTGATCAGTTCACCGGACAGGTGCTCATCGGCCTGCGTTCCCCCAACGGCGATGGTAGTGTGGTGCCGTTGTCGGCAGCCGTGGGAATCAGCCTCGTTACCGATGCCACGGTGAGTCCGGACCAACTGACGTTTGCCGCCGGCAGTGTGAATGCGGCGCGTGTGGCGGTGAGCACCGCAAATGCAGCCGATTCGGTGGCGTTGCACCTGCACGCCAACGGACTCGACGCCGGTGAACAGGTGCGCGTGAGTCTCGCCTTGCCCACCGTGTTGCGCTTCGAGAATCCGCCGCCGCGCCTGCAGGCGTTTGGATCGGAGCCGCGCTGGGTGACGATTGGTACGTATGGTGCCACCCTCACCCGTCCTGTGCGCGTGCGCATCAGCGGCGGCGCGGCGCGCGTGGAACCCGACACCGCCACCATCGAACCCGGTGGTTCCGTGCGCGTGAAGGTGATTGCGGAAGAGGTGGGCCCATTCAAGCTCAGCGCGACCGGTGCCGGCGTCATTGGCACGTCCGTGTCGCTCAATGCGGTGTGGCCCATTCGTTTTGCGCTCTCCATCGTGCTCGGCGGACTGGCCGGCGCGCTCTTCGCCGACATGCGTGGTGCCCGCCGACGCACGGGCAAGACGCGCAAGTACACCTATGCGGTACTCGGCGCCCTGCTGTCCGTGACGGCATGGGTGTCACTCGGCGTGAATCTCACGCAGGTGCCCATCGGCAATGCGCTGCTGTCCACGTTGGGTGTGTTTGCATTTGCCTTCATCGGCGCCGCGTTCGGCGTGTGGGTGGATGGCAAGCAGGGTGGCGTCGGCACCAAGGCACCAACCACCACCCCGGACGCGGTGGGCTGAACTGCCATCACCTCTCGCTCATGCCGTGAGCGAGAACGCCTCACGCACATCGTGCAGTACATCCTCCGTGCGAAGGCGGGCCACACGCGTGCCTTCCACGATGGTCTCCTCGATCAGCCCAGGCTGCGCCGCCAGCGCGAGCCGTCGTTCGCGAATCGGTTCCAGCATGTTGTGCAACACCTCGATGAGGCGCCGCTTGAGTACCACGTCGCCCAGGCCGCCGCGCGCATAGTGCTGCTTGAGATCGGCCACTTCGTCGGTGGCCGGATCAAACGCGTCGAGATACGCGAACACCACGTTGCCGTCCACCTGACCAGGGTCGGATACGCGCGCATGTGACGGGTCGGTGTACATCGCCATCACCAGCTCGCGCACTTCCGCCGTGGTGGCGCTCAATGAGATCGCATTGCCCAGCGACTTGCTGGCCTTGCGTCCATCGATGCCGGGCAGCCGCGGTGTGTCGGACAACATGGCACGGCACTCGGGCAGCACGTCGGTGCCGGTGGTACGATTCACACGGCGCACGATCTCATTCGACAATTCGATCATCGGCAATTGATCTTCGCCCACCGGTACGACCGTTGCGCGAAACGCCGTGATGTCGGCCGCCTGCGAGACGGGATAACACAGAAAGCCCGCCGGAATGTCGCGCGCAAACCCACGCATCTCGATCTCGGCGCGCACCGTTGGATTGCGCTCGAGTCGCGCCACGGTGACGAGGTTGAGGTACAGCATCGTCAACTCAGCCAGCGCCGGTAGCCTCGACTGCAGGGCAATGATGGTCTGCGCCGGATCGATACCCACGGCGAGATAGTCGCTCACCACCTCACGCACATGGGCCGCCACATGCGCCGGACGCCCGGAGTTGTCGGTGAGTGCCTGCAGGTCGGCCACCACGATGGTCTGCGCGCACAGCCCCTGCAGGGATAGTCGGGATTGCAGCGAGCCCGCGTAGTGACCCAGGTGCAGACGACCGGTGGGGCGATCGCCAGTGAGTACGATATCGCTGGCTGTTGGCGAGAGCGTGCTCGGCGTCGACGTGTTTGGAACCAACATGCTTGGAGCGGACATACGAGAAACTCCGTGAAACGGATCGCTCGATGTCGGCCCTCGTGGCCGGGCCCCGCCTGCAAACGCAACGGGCCGCTCACATCGAGCGGCCCGGGGATTGGTGTGTCGGCCTATCTGGCACGCACGCACAACGGGACCGCTTGGGAAAGCGGCCACCACCATGCGCGCGACGTGAGACGGGCGAGAGACATATCTGAACGTTAGTGCAGCCGGTCTACTTTCGCGACTCCACCTCGCGCAGGAAGGCGCGCAGGGCGTCGAGATACTCGGCGGGCTTCTCGCGCATCGCCGCATGAGCCGCACCAGGAATCGTCACGAGACGTGCGTTGGGCATGGTGGCCCGGAATTCTTCGAGCGTGGCCGGACGCGCTTCGTCGAATTCCCCCGCGATGAACAGCGTGGGCGCGGAAACGGCTGGCAGGTCGGCCGCACGCGTCCACGTGCGCAGCGAGCCATTGCTCAGGAACTCGGTCGGGCCCCACATCTGACGGTAGATCGTGTCGTTGCCGGCCACACCTTCGCAGCGCGGTTCCAAACCCACGGGCAGGCGCCGCACATGACGGCCGTAGAAGGTGTCCGTGGCGACCTTGTACGCTGGTGAATCGAGCGTGCCCTTGGCTTCGTTTTCATCCAGCACCCGACGAATGGAGTCGGGGAGCTGCGTGCGCAGCAGATTCGCGTCGGCGATCCAGCGCGGCGTGTCGATGAGTGGGCTGCTGAACACCACCGAGACCACACCGGTGGGCTTGGCCGCCGCGAGATACTCCGCCGCGAGTGCACCGCCCCAGGAGTGGCCGAGCAGGTGGAGGGAGTCGAGGGCGAGCGCCTGACGCACGGCCGTGACTTCGTCCACGAACCGCGGCACCTGCCACAGTGTGGTGTCGGCCGGGCGATCGGAGCGCCCGGAACCGAGCTGGTCGTAGAAGATGATGGGCCGTTCGGCGGCGAGCGGCGCCAGTACCTCGAATCGGCACGAGGTGCCACCAGGGCCTCCGTGCAAGGCGAGCAGTGGCGTTCCTGAGCCGTTGCCGATCTGTCGCACGAAGACGCGTCCACCGGGCACCTTCACCAGTCCCTCGCGCGTGGGCACCATCGCCTCCCCCACCCGCACACTGTCGAGGTGCAGGTTCTCGATGGGGGCATCGGCGAAAGCGGGTTGGTTGGCCGGCTTGTCTCCGGTGGAGCACGCGGCCAGCAGCGCGATCATCGCGGCGCCGAGGGCTGGGGCGCGCAAAGCGTTCGAATCGGACCGAAGAGTGGCGGATCGCATACTGGAGGGGCGTGAGGGAAGCGGCCGTGGTGTGAGGCGTCGTCTGCAATGCTACCGGTTCAGCGGCGCTTCGTTAAGCCCGCTTCGATGAGCCAGAAGGGACGGCTGTCCCGGCTGAAGGTGTGCCGGGTCGCGCCCAGGCGCAGCCCAAAGTTCGCCCGGTCAAACCACATGACGGCCATTCCAGTGTGGTAGCCCACGGCACTCCCGCTGCCCCAGCGAGTCGCCGCGCCGCTCACCGACACTCCGGCAAGGGGCAAAACCAGAACATCGCGGGTGACGGTGATCGGGACCGTCAAGGCTGGTCGGGCCATCACCCCGAGCGCACCGTCGAGGAGGGCGCGTGGCATGATGCCCAGCGTGGCATCGAGCGTGAGCCGATTGGGGCGGTAGTGAGTCCAGTGTACACTCACCAGAGCTGTTTGCGACGCGCGATGGCCGGGCCCAGCGGTCAAACCCACCGACGCGCCTGCAAGCCAAGGCGGCGACGCGGGCTCCTGTGCCTGTGCGTCGTTCCAGGTAACGAAGCACGCCACAACCAGCAGCAGTGCTTTGACAGGATTCTGTTGCATAGATGTTGCCATAGTCATTCCTCGAGAGCTGTCCGGAGCATATCCCTTCGTCCCGTGTAATATGTCGGCTGACCAAGCGCAGTTCCGTGAGACCGTTCGATGAGAGGGTGGTTGCCTGTGGCAGTACAGAGTTGGGTGGCAGAGATGATGGTCATTGGCCAGGTCTTGCTGATCATCTTCGTCGCATGGTTGTTGCGACGGGCGGTGCAGCGCCTGATTCGCCGCGTGATCGAGACCTACAATCTCCCACCACACTCCCTGCCTGGCGCGCGGCGTGTGTCGGGCATTCTCATCAATGCTGCCGCGCTGCTGCTCATCCTCGAGCGTCTGGGTGTGTCGGGCACGGTGCTGTGGACGGCGTTCAGTGGGTTTGCCGCGGTGGGTGCGGTGGCGTTCTTCGCCGCATGGAGCGTGCTGTCCAACATCTTCTGTACGATGTTGATCTTCTCCACCAATCAGTTCCGCATCAACGATCACATCGAAGTGCTGGAGAATGGGGAGAAGCCCGGCTTCAAGGGTCGCGTGATCGACATCAATCTCATTTACACCACGCTCGAGGAAGCCACCGCCGATGCTTCGGTGGCGGCCACGGTGCTGCAGGTGCCCAACAACATGTTCTTCCAGCGCGCGGTGCGTCGCTGGCGCGGTACGGAGCCACCGCCGTTGTGGCGGATGGTCACGCCGCGATAGGGGCGTCAGAGACCCGCAACGGTGCACATCGTTTCACACGAGGCGACAGATGGACCCGAATTCCAGTGATGCGGCGGCATTTCCCTCGGCGTCCTCATATGCCAGTGAACCCGTGCGCTTTCCGCCGCTGCATATGGTCGATCTGCGCGCTGAAGCCGCTGCGGTCACCGAGCGCTATCGCAATCAGGTGATCAGTCAGGTGAACACCAGCTGCCTGCGCCTCGCCGTGTTCGAGGAGACGTACGCCTGGCATCACCATCCGATGGCCGACGAACTCTTTCTCGTGGTGGAAGGCTTGCTGGCGATCGATCTGGCCGACGGCACGACATTCGAGCTCGGGCCGTGGCAGTCGGTGACCATCCCCGCCGGCACCGTGCATCGCACGCGAGCCATCGGGCGCACCGTCAATCTCTGCTTCGAGACGTTGGGCGCGGAGACCATCGTCGTGTCCGCCCCGGCCTGACGCCGAATACCGCAAGCTGCCTCTGAGCCCGGGACCGGCAATCCCGGCAGACGGCGCGTTCGTCCCTGCTCAGTTGGCAGCCGGCCTCGGGCATGACGACATTCCGTCATGCGCACCAACACCTGGACACCCCGCACCTGGTGGACAGTCTTTCTCATCGCCTGGCTGCTGCTGCTGGTGGTGCACGGACTGCAGGTGGTGCTCTCGATGATCGGGCTTGGCGCGACAGTGAGCGCCGGTCCCATCGTCGTGGGTGGCATTCTCGATATGGTGGCCTTCGCGCCGGCGCTGCCATTCCTGCGATGGATTGCCCTGCGTGCGCCACTCGAGCGGGTGGGGGCGTGGCGCTTTTCAGCCCGCGCCGCGGGTGTGATTGTGCTGGCGATCTGGTTCAGCACCTGGCTGATGCCCGCGCTCCTCACGTTGCCCCATATGCCGCAACTCGTCGTGCGTGGCAGCTGGCTCGGCAAACAGATCGCAGCGGGCCTCGCACTCACGCTGGCGTTCACCGTGACCACTCTCGGTGAGTTGCTCGCCAGTCTGCGGGCGCGTGAGCGACAGGCCCTGCAACTGGAATCCAGTCTCACCAGTGCGCGGTTGCAAGCCTTGCAAGCGCAGTTGCAGCCACACTTTCTCTTCAATACGCTGGCCGCCATCGCGGAATTGGTGCATGGAGACAGTGAGGCCGCCGGTACGATGCTCACGCGTCTGTCCTCGCTGTTGCGCGCTTCACTGCGCGCCGACGCGACCAGTCAGATCCCGTTGCGTGAAGAGGTCGCGCTGCTGGAGGAATACCTGGGCATCATGCGTGTGCGTCATGGACCGCGGCTAGAGGTGACGGTGGACGTGCCTGAGAGCCTTGGCGATATCATGGTGCCAGCCATGTTGCTGCAGCCGCTGGTGGAAAATGCATTGGAGCATGGGATCTCCCGCCGTGCCGGCCGCGGCGCGGTGACGGTGTCTGTCCAGCCAGTGCAGGAAGGCATTGCACTGATGGTCCATGACGACGGCCCGGGAGACGCGGTGGAAGGCGATGGTGTGGGGCTCAGCAACACACGCCGGCGTCTCGAAGCACTCTATGGCACTGCGCACGATCTGCAGTTCGTATCGGTGCCCGGCGTCGGTACCACCGTACGCATCCTGATTCCCCGCACAACGCGGGAGCGTGGCGTATGATGCCGTTGCGGGTGGTGGTGGCTGAGGACGAACCGCTCCCCCGGGCCTCGCTGCGGCGTCTGCTGGCCGCACATCCCAACGTGGAGATCGTGGGTGAAGCGGAGCAGGGCATCGAAGCGCAGGCGCTCATCGAATCGGTGCGGCCGGATGTCGCGATTCTCGACATCCGGATGCCTGAGCGCGATGGCATCGATGTCGCGGCCTCGGTACTCACTACACTCGAGGAGCCGCCGGCCATCGTGTTCGTGACCGCGTTCGACGAGTACGCCGTACGCGCGTTCGACCTGCACGCGGTGGACTATCTGCTCAAGCCGATCGACGCCGAACATCTTGGGCGGGCCTTGTCGCGCGTGATGGCACGCATTGCCGCGCGGCGTTCGGCACTGACCCCGGCTCTCGGCGGACTCGATCCGGCGCTGCTCGCGGTGCTCGAGCAGTTACGCGTCGAACGCGCGCTGCCGGGGCGCTTCGCGGTGCGTGACGCCAAAGGTGGCACGTACTGGGTGAAAGCGGCCGATATCGATTGGGTGGATGCCCAGAGCAATTACGTGCGCCTGCATGCCAAGGGGCAGCAGCATCTCGTGCGCGACACGATGAAAGCATTCATCCAGAAGCTCTCGCCCACGCGTTTCGTGCGCATCCATCGCTCGGCGATTGTGAATGTGGATTTCATTCAGCGCGTGGAACCCTACGTGCACGGTGAGCAGGTGGTGACGCTCCGCGACGGAACGCGGCTGCGCACCAGCCGGTTGCATGGCGCCGGGCTCGATCGCTTGTTGCGTTGAACGGCAGGCCCATCCCCCGGGGCGGCATGTTGGCCCCTTGAGGGCATCCCCGGCCAACGCGGCCGTGTCTTCTCTGGCGATGGCGCGCATCTCGCGCGTCGGTACTCCCATGGAGACATCCCGATGGACCTTTCGATCTCTTGCATGCGCAGCGTGGCCCGGCGTGTGCTGCTCGTCTGCGCGGTCTGCACGTTCACACCCATTGGTATGGAGGCGCAGGATGGTGCGCGTCGCCTCGATGCCAGCATCGATTCGCTGGCGTCGGCCGGATGGTTCAGTGGTCAGGTGCTCATCGTGCAGAACGGTGTCACGCTGTACAGCCGGAACGAAGGGCGAGCGGACCGCGCCGCGAACAAACTGGTGGACGACGACACCCGCTTCAATCTCGCATCACTGAACAAGACGTTCACGGCGGTAGCCATTGCGCAACTCGCCGAGCAAGGGCGCCTGACGCTGGACGATCGGGTGGGGAAGTATCTGCACACGTGGCCCAATCTCGCGGTGCGGGACAGTGTGACCATTCGCCAGCTCCTCACCCACACGTCGGGTATGGGACTGTACTGGTCGTCACCTGGATGGGCGGCGGCGCGCGAACGCATTCGTACCGTGAAGGACTATGCGGTCGTGTTCATGCGTGAACCACTGCTGTCGTCACCGGGCACACGTTTCGAGTACAGCAACAACGGGTTCATCATGCTCGGCGCGATCATCGAGGCGGTATCGGGACAGTCGTACTACGACTACGTGCAGCGCCACATCCTCGACAAAGCGGGCATGACCCATACGTCCTTCCCTGCCATCACCGACGTGGGTGGCGTGGTGGCCGTGGGGTACACCTCGGGCGCTGCGGGGCCGCCACGGGCGCCCGATTTCACGCAGCCCGCGCCTTCGCTCATGCCCAACACCAGCACGCTGCCTGGACGTGGTGGTCCGGCGGGTGGTGGCTACTCCACCGCGCGTGACCTGGTGAAGTTCGGCGATGCCTTGCTCAAGGACCGGCTGGTGAGCCGCGCGTGGCGGGATTCGTTGTGGACGCCGCGATCACAGGACCCCCGCGCGCCCAAGTCTGTTCGGTATGGGTTGGGCTTCAGCATGACCGTGGACTCGGCCGGTCGCGTGATCGACGTGGGGCACAATGGCGGGACACCAGGCGGTGGATCAGAGCTTGTGATCGACCCCCGCAGTGGCACCATCATCGCGGCGCTCACCAATCAGGATGTTCCCGGGCTCTTTCGCGTGATGGCGCGTGCGCGTGCGTTTGCCCGTCCGGCACCGGTGGTGTCGACCGAGGCGCCGGTGCCGCCAGCCACTCTCTCCGACGAGTTTGCGGACGCGGCGACACTGGCCAACTGGCAGCGCTTCGATGTGGTGGAAGGCTGGCCGTCCAAGACCAAGCGCGCGGAGATCCGTGATGGCATGCTGTGGCTCGAACCGGCCACCAGCGGATGGTATGCCGACTTTCAGGCGCCGTTTCTCTTCAAGAACGTCACCGGTGATTTCACCGCCCACACGCGCGTGCGTGTGACTGGTATCGGGCATGACATTCCGCAGGCGCTCTGGTCGCTGGCCGGTCTGATGGTGCGTGCACCGCGTGCCGGCGGCATGAAAGCGTGGACGCCCAACACGGAGAACTGGCTCTTCATCACCACCGGCATCGCGGCACGTGCCGGTCAGCCGGTGATCGAGACCAAGACCACCGTGAACAGCCAGTCCACCCTGCGTTTGCACGACATCGCGCCGGGGCCGGTGGAACTGCTGCTCACGCGGCGTGGAGCGAAGTTCGAGCTGGCTTACAGTCAGGGTGGTGAGTTCCGCACGCTCGCCACGTTCGACAGGCCCGACCTGCCGGCCACGATCCAGCTCGGCGTGAATGCCTACACCGACTGGGAAAGTACGGGCAGTCTGCAGAACGATCCCAAGCGATTCAACACCACCGCACTTACCGGCGCGCCGGACGTACTGGCCGCTTTCGAGTACCTGCACATTCAGCAGCCGTAGACTCGCGGTCCCGGTCTACAGGAAGCCGATGCGCAGGCGGCGGTTGTGGCGGCCCTTGTTGTCGATCTTCTGAATACGAATGGGCGGCACGAGCCCGGTCGATGATACATGCGTTCCACCACAGGCCTGACGGTCGAGCCCTTCGATGACGACCACACGAAGGGTGCCGTCGGGTTGTGGTGGTGGAGCCACGGAGCGGCTGCGCAGTAGCCCCGGCTCGCGGAGCGCTTCGTCCTGTGCGACATACAC
>NZ_DASWXE010000025.1:0-10121 GCF_036405635.1 Gemmatimonas sp.
GTTGGTCACGGCGATTCGGATGAGCCCCTCCAGCGCCGAGTCCCGCAACAGGTCACTCCATGCCGGCATGGTCGTCGCGTCACGCGACAGCTCCACCGTCTGCCGTGGTAGCTGCGAGGTGATGCGCGAGAGACTGTCGCCACGATCGCTGGCGCGGGCCGTGCGCAACGAGTCAAGGAATGCCCGCGTGTCAGCCGATGCGTCAGCAGACGCCCGCGCGCCCACCGACGGCACGCTGGGATTCATCCGTGTGGACGGCCCAACCGCGCAGGCCGCGAGTGCGGCCACAGTGCCTGCCGCGATGAACGGGCGTACCAGTGCGCACTTCATGACACCACCTCCGCCTGGCCACCCTTGGCGCGCGTTGGGGTGCTGCGACCCGATGCCCGCTCGGTGAATTGCCGGATGAGGGCGAAGAAGAGCGGAATGAAGAACACACCGACCAGCGTGGCCACCAGCATGCCGGCGAATACACCCGTGCCCAGTGAGCGACGGCTGCCAGCACCGGCACCACCGGCCAACACCAGTGGCACCACGCCCAGAATGAAGGCGAACGATGTCATGAGAATGGGGCGGAAACGTTCGCGCGCCGCCTCGATGGCCGCGTCTCGGATGCTGAGCCCCTGTGCACGCAGTGCCGTGGCAAACTCCACGATGAGAATGGCGTTCTTGGCAGCCAATCCCACCACGGTGAAAAGACCGACCTGCAGGTACACATCGCTGGGCGATCCCCGCAACCACACACCGAACAGTGCGCCCACGATGCCGAACGGGATGCCCAGCAGCACGGCGAACGGAATCGACCAGCTTTCGTACTGCGCAGCGAGCACGAGGAACACCAGCACCAGACCCAGCACGAGCACGAGGTTGTTGCTGCCTGCCGCTTCGCGCTCCTGGAAGGACTGTCCGCTGTAGGCGTAGCCAATGCCTTGCGACGCGTACTTGTCGGCCACCAGCTTCTCCACCGCATCGAGGCCTTCACCCGAGCTCGAACCCAGTGTGGCGGCTGCCGTCACCAGCGCGGCCGGGAAGCCATTGAAGCGGGTGAGCAGGCTTGGCGCACCACGCATATCCGTCTCGGTCACCGCCGAAAGCGGCACCATCGCCCCGGTATTGCTGCGCACGAAGAAGCGACCGATGTCTTCCGGCGTTTGTCGGTACTGCGCCTGTGCTTCGGCCTGCACGCGATACGGACGACCGTAGATGTTGAAGTCGTTGATGTACAGGTTGGACAACATCGTCTGCAGCGTGGCGAACACCTGCGAGGTGTTCACCCCACGCGCCTGTGCCGCCGCCTCGTCCACCGTGACGTGCAACTGCGGCACTTCGGCGCGGAAGTTGGTGGCCACGTTCTGCAACGACGGAATCTTCTTGCCATCGGTCACGAAGTTCTGCACCTCGCGCGCGAACGCCTGTACATCGTCGCCGGAGCGCTGCTGCAGATTGAGCTCGAGACCACTGGTGATGCCCAGGCCCGGAATCTCCGGCAGGTTGAAGCCGAAGACGACCGCTTCCTTGAGACCACCAAGCTTCTTGTTGATGCGACCGAGCACGGCCTCGAGCGATTCATCGCTGCCCGTGCGTTCGTGCCACGGCTTGAGCGTCACGAACATGGTGGCCACGTTCGTCAGGTTGGAGCCGGTGAGCAGCGCGAACCCTTCGAGCGCCACGGTACCACGCACCATTGGGTCTTCCCGCACGATGCGGTTCACTTCCGTCACCACATCGCTGGTGCGCTGCAATGACGCCGCATCGGGCAGTTGGATGGACACCGCGAAGTAGCCCTTGTCTTCATTGGGCAGGAAGCCGCCCGGCACAGCCTTGTACAACACGCCGATGAGCACGAGGATGACGGCAAAGCCGGCCACCCAGGTGCGCGGCCGGTCGATGACGCCCGTGGCGCCCTTCACATAACGTCGCGTGAGCCGCTCGAAACCACGATCGAAAGCCTGGAAGAACTTGCCTTCTTCTTCGTAGGTCTTGTGGCGGAGCAGCGTGGCACACAGCGCCGGCGTGAGCGTGAGCGCCACGAGCCCCGAGATCACCACTGAGATCACGATGGTGGCCGCGAACTGCTTGTACATCGCGCCCGTGATGCCACCCACGAAAGCCACCGGGATGAACACGGCACACAGCACCAGCACGATGGCCACGAGCGCGCCGCCTACCTGTTTCATGGCGCGATTGGTGGCCACACGTGGCGACACGTGGTCCTGCTCCATGATGCGCTCGACATTCTCGATCACCACAATGGCATCATCGACCACGATGCCGATGGCCAGCACGAGGCCGAACAGGGTGAGCGTGTTGATCGTGAAGCCGAGTGCCTGCAGGCCGAGGAAGGTGCCGATGATGGACACCGGTACAGCGAGTACCGGGATGAGCGTCGCACGCCAGCTCTTGAGGAACAGGAACACGACCAGCGTCACCAGCACCATCGCCTCGAACAGCGTCTTCACCACTTCCTTGATGGACTCGGTGATGAAGGGCGTGGTGTCGAACGGAATCTCGTAGCGCACACCAGGCGGGAACGTGGGCGCGAGTTCCTGCATGCGCTTCACGATGGCGTTCTTCACTTCGAGATTGTTGGCCCCCGGACGGCCGAATACGAGCAGGTTGGCCGTGGGCTTGCCGTTCACGCGGGCCTTGGCGTCGTAACCACGTGAACCCATGGTCACTTCGGCGATGTCGCGAATGCGCACCAGCGAACCGTCGGGGCGCGCGCGCACGATGATCTCACCGAACTCGCTGGGCTGTGTCAGGCGGCCCGTGGTGACGACGGGAATGGTGAGCTGTGTGCCCATCGGCGACGGCTCACGACCCAGGCGACCACCCGGCTTGGTGGCGTTCTGCGCCGACACCGCCTGCTGTACGTCTTCCACCGTGATCCCGAGCTGCGCCATGCGCTCGGGGTTCATGCTGATCAGCATCGCGAAGTCGAGATTGCCGAACACACGCGAATCACCGACACCCGGAATGCGCTTGATTTCGTTTTCGACGTAGATCTTCGCGTAGTTGCTGAGATACGACGCATCGTACCGCGGATCATCCGACGTGATGGCGACCAGGGCCAGAATGTCGGAGTTGGCCTTGGTGATCGTCACACCGGTCTGGCGCACGGCGGCCGGCAACTGCGGCGTGGCCACGCCCACGGCGTTTTGCACGTCGACGGCGGCCAGGTCCTGATTGCGGGAAATGTCGAAGTAGATGGACATCGACATCGTGCCGTCGCTGGTATTCGACGACTTGTAGTACAACAGACCGTTGAGACTCGACAGCTGCTGCTCGATGGGCGCCGCGACGGCCGTGGCCACGTCGGCGGCACTCGCCCCCGGGTAGAACGCTGTCACCTGCACGGCCGGCGGCGTGATCTGCGGATAGCGGCTCACGGGCAGCGACTGCATGGCGAAGAGACCGAGCAGCGTGATCACCACCGAGATCACGGCAGCCAGAACGGGTCGACGAACAAAGAGGTATTCGCTCTCGCCCGTCACCTCGTTCGCCAACTTGTTGCTGATCTCGCTGTCCGGTCGCTGGTGCAGCCCATCGTGCGCATGGTCATGCGGCGGCTTGCTGCTCACCGGCGCGCTCCGCTGTCGCTGATGGCTGCTGTGGCCGTGCTGTCTGCCACCGGCTTGGCGCGTACCGTGGCGCCGGGGCCGATCTTCTGCACGCCATCCACGACCACCTTCTCACCCGCAGTCAGGCCAGTTTCGATCAGCCAGTTGTTCCCCGACCAACCCGTGGCCTGCACTTCGCGCAGCACGACCTTGTTGCTGTCGTTCACCACATACACCACTTCCTTGCCCATCTGCTGCAGCACGGCGCGCTGCGGCACGACGATGGCACTGTCACGGCTCAGACCCCGAATGCGCGCCTGCACAAACTGACCGGGCACCAGCAGACGATCGCCATTCTCGAAGCGCGCCCGATACTGCTGCGTGCCGGTGCGGGCATCCACCACGGGGTCCACAAAATCGATGCGACCGAGGCGCGGGAACTCGCTGCCATCGGGCATGAACAACACGACGCGGGCCTTGCCACCCACTGCCAGTTCACGGCGGGCTTCGGCGTCGCGCGCCCAGCGATACTGCTGCGCCGCCGACGGGCGGAAGCTCACGTACACCGGATCCAACACATCAATGGTGGTGAGCAGATCGCTCACACCGGCCACACGCGCGCCCACCTCCAGCAGTGTGCGCCCCACCCGCCCGCCGATCTCGGCGCGCACCACCGTTTCCTTGAGGCGCTTTTCGGCGGCATCGGCGGCACCGCGCGCCTGCTCCACGCCGGCCTTCGCCTGGAGCAGCTGCGATTCGGCGTTATCGACTTCCTGCTTGGCGATAGCATTACCCACCAGCAGCGGGCGCAGACGGCTCGCCATCAGCTCCGCATTCGCCAGCCGCGCCTCGGCTTCGCTCAGTCGGCCACGCGCGGCGCGCGCATCGGCATCGGCCGTGACGGCATCGATGCGATACAGCACATCGCCGGCCCGCACCTGGGTGCCCTCGGTGAACGGTCTCTCGAGGATGACCCCGCCCGACTGGGCGCGCACCTGCACGGTGCGATAGGCCTCCACCTGCCCCACGAACTGCAGGTTCTCCTCGACCGTGGCGGGCTGCGCCACGATGTAAGCCACTTCCGACGGCGGCGGCGGCGGGGCCGCCTCCTGCTTGGAGCAGGCCATGATCAAACCAGCAGACAATCCCACCGCCCAGCGTCGGGGGCGGAGCACAAAAGCGTACATGAAAGGGCGCGGAGGTGGCGCCGTTGGGCGCGACAGTGGTTTCCTGCCAGCGGGCAGGTGGTTACATACTACGTAGTAGGTAAGCACCGTGTTGTGCGATTTGGCACTGGTACGTTCACCCCCTTTCTACGCTCTGACATGACCGAGGCGTCACCGCCGGATCGCCGGCGCATGCGGCCGGAGGACCGTCGCCGCGAGGTGCTGGATGCCGCGCTGCGCGTGTTCGCGGAGGCCGGCTTTCGGCGCGCCAGTCTCAACGCCGTGAGCGATGAAGCGGGCGTGACGAAGGGGTGTCTGTACCACTACTTCGATTCAAAAGAAGAGCTGCTGCTGGCGCTCATGCGTGAACGCGCGCAGGACGCCGGATCGCTCGCCCAGGCCCTGTCAGACGTGCAGACGCGGGACGAGATGCTCGCCCGCATGGTGCGTGTGTTGTCGGAGAAGTATCAGCGCGAGGGCGAGCTGGACATGACCGGTGTGGTGCTCACCGAGCTGCCTCATGCACCGGCGGTGGCACGCGCCTTCTTCGACGAAGTGATTGCGCCACGCCGAGCCGATCTGCGCGATGCGCTCGTGCGCACCCAAGCCACGAAGATCGACCCCGAGCTCGCTGCCATGCTCGTGCCGTGGATGATGATGGGCGTGGCGCTGGGCCATCGTCTGTGTGGCGGCGTGGATGCGTCGCAGCGATCGCCGGAAGAGATCGAGCAGGCGGCGTTGCGGATTCTCTCCGAAGGTCTCTAACCGCCTAGCTCTCGCGTGGCGCCTCGGCACACGCCTGCAGCATAGGTGCCAGCACAGAGATCAACTCTTCAGCACTGGCGTCCTTGAGCGCCGATGTGCCCACCACCTGCCGCATGGCATGCACGCCAGCGAAACAGGCGAACACCATTTCAGCGCGCAGTGTGGCATGGGGTCCACCCAGCCACTCCGCCAATCGCGGCACCGCCTCGCGCTCGAGCACTTCGCGCACCAGGTCAGCGACGACCGGATTGCCCAGGGAGTGCACCACGTAGGAGACGTTGCCGGGCGCTGACGTTGGAGCGGGCTGCACGTCCGGAGCGTCATCTCTCGTGGCATCAGCGAATTCATCGGCCGCAGACGGTGGTCCGCTGTCCCCGTAGACAATGATGCGCGCCACCGACTCACCGAAGTGTGCGTGGTCGCTGAGCAGCCGCTCGAAGAAGTACGGTTTGCCACTCTCCAGCACCTCGCGGAACAACTGCTCCTTGGTGCCGAAGTAACGGTTCACCAGGGCTGCTGTCGCCCCCGCGGACGCCGCGATATCGCGAAGCCCCACCTGCTCATAGGCGCGGGCGCCAAACAACTCACGGGCCGCTTCGAGAATGGCCTGGCGGGTGGCCTCTCCCCCGCCTCGCACCCCGCGCCTTGGCGCGACCGAACTGCCGTCATTGAGCGTCATACGGAATATGTATACGGCCGTTGACAAATAAACTCAAGACAAATACAGTATACCAACGTTTACGTATACGTTCGTATACATATTCCAATTCTACCGGAGCAGATCATGAACACTGTCCTCATCACCGGCACCTCCTCTGGCTACGGCCTCGAAACGGCCCGCCATTTTCTGGCCCATGGATGGAATGTCATTGCCACCATGCGCACACCACGCATAGGCTTGCTGCCATCATCGCATCAGCTGCACGTTCTGGCGCTGGATATCACGCGTGAGGAGAGCATCGTGGCCGCACTCGAAGCGGCAGGCCCCATCGACGTGCTGGTGAACAACGCCGGCATCGGTGGGTTCGGCGCTTTCGAGGCAACGCCGATGGCCACCACGCGGGCCATGTTCGAGACCAACACCTTTGGCACCATCGCCATGACCCAGGCTGTGTTGCCGCAGTTTCGGGCTCGCCGGGCCGGAGTGGTTGTCAATGTCACATCGAGCACCGTGCTGGCGCCCATGCCGCTGGTCGCCGCCTACACTGCCAGCAAGACGGCGATCGAGGGCTTCACGGCCTCGCTCGCCCTGGAACTCGCCGAGTTCGACGTGCGGGTCAAGCTGGTCCAGCCGGGCTATGCGCCCACCACGCAGTTCATCGCCAACGGTACGGAGCGCATGCAGGGACTCATCACCCCACCCTACGAGCTGTATGCCACTAAGGTGTTGGGTGCCTTTGCCACGCCAGCGCTGGTGACCCGTGAATCCGATGTGGCGGAGGCGGTGTATCGAGCAGCGACGGATACGACGGACCAGCTTCGCTTTCCGGCGGGACCGGATGCGGTGGCCTTGGCCGCGGCGCGCCAGTAGCCCGTTGAGTGCGCACGCTTCGTCGATCCGAACTTCTCCTTTATGCAGATGAACAGCGCAGACTCGATGACGCTCCCCGCCGACAGATCCTCTGGGTCGGCGGGTGCGGCGCCTGACGCGAAGCTTGAACACGAACACGATGGGCCACGCCTTTCCGTTTCCGGCGTGGCGAGAGGCTTCAGCCTCTGGATGGCAGCATGGTGGACCATCATTGGTCTGTTGATGGCGCCAATTGTACCGGGCAAGTGGACCACCGTGCTGGCCATGGCGCTTGGAAGCGCCATCCCTTTGCTCCTTGTGCTGCGCGGGTTTGCCGGACGCCACTATCCGTCGGCGGCAGAACGGGTGTGGGTGCTGCGCCCGTTCTGGTACCTGCAGGTGGCGCTTCCCGTGCTCGGCTTGTCGGCCTTGGTGGGTGTGGTGCTCGGACTGCCGTTCGGTGAACCTGCCGCTGGCGGACGATGGGCGCTCGCCATTGCCGGATCGACGCTGACGGCGATCGCCCTGGCGGGATATGTGGGCTCGCGCTGGCTGGTGACCAAGGAACTCGTCGCCGAACATCCTGACATGCCGGCGGCACTCGATGGCCTGCGCATTGCGCAGATCTCCGACCTGCATGTGGGTCCGCACACACCGCGTGGGTTTCTGGCCCGGGTGCACAAGGCGGTGCAGGACGCGCGTCCGGATCTCATCGCCATCACGGGCGATCAGGTGGACGATCACGCGCCGGACGTGCAGCACTTCACCAGGGCGTTTGGCAGCCTGCGTGCGCCGCTTGGTGTATACGCCATCGCCGGCAACCATGACGTGTATGCCGGGTGGCGCCCGGTCCGCGCGGGGATGGAGGCGGCGGGCATGACGGTGCTGGTGAACGAAGCCGTCCCGCTCGACCATGCTGGCGCGCGCTTCTGGCTGGCCGCCACCGGAGATCCCGCGGCCACTGGCTGGTCACGAGGCGGCGCGGCCGATTGTGCGCCCGACATCGGATGCACACTGGCCAACGTGCCATCGTGTGCGTTCACCATTGCGCTCGCCCACAATCCGGCGCTGTGGCCCGCGCTGGCCAAGCGCGGCGTGGCACTCACGCTGAGCGGGCACACGCACTACGGGCAGTTCTCCATCCCACGCCTTGGATGGAGCCTGGCGTCGCCGTTCCTCAAGCACGCCATGGGCAGCTACCGAGAGCAGTCTTCCCTGCTCTACATCAACCCTGGCACCAACTACTGGGGACTGCCGCTGCGCATCGGCGCGTTGCCGGAAGTCACGGTGATCACGCTGCGACGCTCATCAGACAGCACCGCGATTCGCCCGCTGTCCTGAGCGACCACGTCATCGAAATTCGCTACCCGCGCTTCGCGACGTAGAGCGTGTGCATGGGTCCACTGGTGATGTGGGCCCGCACACGCAGTGTTTGCACGGTGAGCCCCACGTTCTCCAGCGCATCCCGAAAGTCCGGATCGTCGCCCACCGACCAGTAGGCGATGATGCCATTGGGCTTGAGCGCAGCGATGGTGCTGAGAATGCCCTTGTTGGCGTAGAGCCGAGAGTTCTCGGCCATGATCATGCCTTCGGGTCCGTTGTCCGTATCGAGCATGATGGCGTCGAACGCACCGCGGTTGGCCCCCAGCACCTTGATGACATCATCATGCACGATCTTCACTCGCGGATCGGCCATGGCCTCGGCCGAGAGTGCGTACTCGGGATTGGCATTCCACGCGATCACTTCCGCCACGAGCTCGGCCACCACCACTTCGGCATCGGGACCAACGTGTCGCAGCGCTTCCCGCAATGTGAAGCCCAGCCCAAGACCGCCAATGAGCACCCGCGCGCCGCGCGTCGTGGCGAGTGGTGCACATGCCACCTCGGCAAGCTTGTCTTCCGAGTAGTGGCGCCGCGTGGACATCAGTTCCACACGGTCAGCGCGAATCAGATAGGCCCCGTCATGCCGGAACAACTCCAGCAGCGTGCCATCGGGCGTGCGGGCCTCACCAAGGCGTTCGAGCGGCTTCATGCCCGAACTTAGTCTGAATGGGTCAGACGATCGAGGGCAAGCTGGGAATGGGAAGAGCGGGGGGAACACAGATTACGCAGATCTGAAACCACAAAAGCACAGATACCACAACCACGATGACACCTATTTGTTGGTGCCGGTGGGCAGTATCTGTGCTTTTGCTATTAAATCTGTGCGATCTGTGTTCCCACCGCTGTTACTGTCGTCCTCAGGACGTGGGCTTCGCTCCGACTTCGCGTGCGCGGTACTGCTTGCCGAGCCATACGGCGAGCGCCAGCCAGGCGGCGGAGAGCGGCACCATGGTGAAGGCCAGACCGGACAGGCCGAGTCCGAAGACCGCCATCCAAGTGTACGACCACGCGCCCACCTGATCGCCGAGCCGGTAGACGAAGGTGTCGGAGAAGTTCTTCGCCTTGTACTTGTCGGTACGCGGCAGCACGGTGAACAGCGCTTCGCGGCCAGGACGCTGAATGGCGAAGTTGCCTGCACGACGCGCCACCTGGAACACCACCAGCACCGCCAGCGTGGGCGCGAAGCCCATGATGCCGAAGCCGATGAGTGTGACCACCGGTAGGAAGGCGAGTGCGGCGCCGATCCCCAGCCACTTGATGAACCGTCCGGTCACGAAGAGCTGAGCCAGTAGCGTCAGCGCGTTCACGGCAATGTCCATCGCCCCGAACACCTGGGTGCGCGCCGCGCGGTCTTCGCCGAACACGCGGGCCACCACGTCCACATGCTGGAAATACAGGAACGTGCTGGAGATGGTGTAGAACAGGATGAGCGACGCGATGCCGAGCAGGTACGGCGACGACAGGATGTGCTTGATGCCATCGAGCACACCACCGCCGATCACTTCCTCCGACGCGCTGGCCGCTGGCACCGGCGTCGCCGCGGTCACCACATACGCGTCCGGTTCAGCCGCATGCATCTGGGCTTCCTTGCGATCCAGCACATGCGACGCACGCACGGCCAGCTCGAGGATCAGCGCCGACACCAGCATCAGGTTGAGCGGTCCCATCACGCCCACCAGGCCGGTGGTGATGGTCGCGCCCAGCATCGCGCCGATCGTGCCACCGACCGCCACCACA
>NZ_DASWXE010000026.1:0-8886 GCF_036405635.1 Gemmatimonas sp.
CCGGCAAGCGCACCACGATCACGGCCCCCATCGTGCGCCTGCTGCCCGGCGCGACGGTGTACGGTGCCGTGATGGCCGCTGCGGACGGACTTACCGTGAGCTGAGTGTGGTGTACGGGCGATGCCATATCGCCCGTGCATCGCGAATGATCAACAGCTCCTGAAGGGCCCTCAGGAAATCCCCGCCCCGCACCTTGGACCCGGCGCGATGTTGCCACACTCCGAGCGGCTGCTCATGCACCAGCCGCTCGATGGTGTGCTGCCCCTCGAAACGCAGCAGTGCCTGCGCGCGCGTGAGCAACTCAACGTCGAAAATCCATCGTGAACGAAACGGTTCCGAGAGCGACGTGCACAGCAGGGGGCCGATACGAAACAGTTTGGCGCCACACTGCGTGTCGTAGGAATCGATGCCCAGCAGGATGGAGCTGCAGGTGGCAAAGAGTCGCCCGAGATAGTGGCGAACCGGCCGACGGGTCACCTCATGCCCAAGTGCGCGCAGGCGGATGCCCCACACCCACTGCACGGTCGGACGGCGCAGAAACGTCTCGCGCAGGGCCGGCAGTTCGTCGAGTGGCGCCGACAGATCGGCATCCCAGAAGCCGCACAACCCCTCGTGAGAGGCGCAGGCTTCGAGCATCCCCTGCCGCACCGCTTCGGCCTTGCCGGCATTGCTGTCGAGGGTGGTGATGGCAATGCGCGAAGGCGCCCGTTCCCGCAACGTCTCCAGCACCGCCGCAGTGGCATCGGTGCTGCCATCATTTGCGAACAGCAGGCGTAACCACGGATAAGCGGTGAGCGCCCGCAGAAACGCATCCTGGTCGAGCCGCGCAGCCTCGTTGTAACAAGGCACTACGAGCACGAGCGGCAGGTCGTCCAACGCCTCGACGTTCATCGCATCACCGCGCTGGCCGCGCCACGGCGAGCAGTGAGAGCCCGAGCGGCAGGGTACGCTGCGGGATCCACGCACGCTCCAGCCGCCACGTGTTGTAGAGCAACGAATTCACGGCCGGCGATGGCGTGAGTGCTTCGACCTGATATCCGAACAGCCGCTCCTTGAACCGCTGCGCGATGGCGAGTGGCAGCAACAGCAGGTTCATGTAGCTGAGGTACTCGACAGCGAATCCGGCGGACTCGAGGTGCGCGCGCAACGTCGGTGCGGAATAGCGACGATAGTGATTGTGCACTTCGTCATGCGGCCCCCACAGCCACTGCAGAGCGGGCACGGTGAGTACCAGCGCACCTTGCTCGTTGAGACGGCCACGCAACGCACGGAGTGATTCGACGGGATGCTCGAGATGCTCGAGCACATCGAACAGACCGATCAGGTCAAACGACGTATCACCGAACGGGATGCCGTCGGGCAGTGATCCCGATGCAATGGTGCCGAGTCCTGCGCGTTGGGCGGCGGCGCAGGCCTCCGCGTCGTACTCGAATCCGAACAAGGTCCCGCCCTGCGCCCAGCGGGCGAGCAATCCGAGATTGCCACCTGATCCACAGCCGGCATCGAGCACATTGGGTGACACCGGCAATGGCACAGCCTTTGTGCACTGTGCGATGGCGCGCTCGATGAAATCGCGCCGGCCACGGAACCACCAATGGTCCCGTTCCGAATCGGCCATCAGGGCAAAGGCGTCACGATCCATGGACGTCTACTCGATGCGCCACAGCGCAGTCGATGGAGCATTCGTGTGCTTCCATCGCTCCACCAGCCGCAGGTTGAAGACGCCGACAAACTCTCCTTCACGTGCTTCCGGCAGCAGCAGATACTGCGCGTCGAGCTTCTGCACATCGGCCGGCAGGTAGTGCTGAAACGGCGTGAGCACACGATGCCGATAGTCGGGACCCATGGCGTAGTAACCCGAGGGTTGCCCGGCCAGGTTCACGATGCGTGACGGCGGCAGTGACGCGATGGCCGGCGGCACCGGTGCCGCCGATTCGTGAAACACCATGTTGTACGCTGCAACGCCTGCGAGATGGTAGCTGACTCCACCGAGGCTGATCAGGATGGCCACCGCCGTGGTCATGCGCAGCAGCCAGGTCGGGTATCGCGTCACGAGGGCACCGACGAACACGAACGACAACAGGATCGGGTAGAGCCCATATCGGGGCACCAGCACGCCCGTGCGGGCCCAGGCGACCGTCGACGCGAGCAGGACCATCCACAACAGGCGGTGTGCAGCAGATCCGCGTCCGGTCCAGAGACCCAGCACGAGTGCGAGCACACCGACCGTGGCCACCGTGGCCCCAAGGCCGGTCTCGAAGCCGAGGATGTGTCCCGTCTCGAACCAGGGATAGGTGAGGCGCTCAAAGAGCGTGCGGGGCCCTGGAGCACCGGCAAGCAGCGACGGCAGCGGGATACCCGGGAGTCCGGCCACCGACAATGGATAGAACGGGTTCCCCTCGCGCACCGCATTGCGCAGGTACCAGAAGATCATGCCAGGCAGGGCGCTGACGATGAGCCATGGCAATTGCGAGACCAGCGCACGGATGTCGACGAGAGGTTGTTCGAAGTCCTCACTGGGCTGGCCGCGGCTGGCGTACCAGGCCCAGAACAATCCCAGTACGACCGCCGGAGGGCCTGCGGAGTACTTGGCACCCATCGCGAGCCCCAGTGCCGCTCCAAAGCCTGCCGTGAGCCATCGGTTGGTGGCGCCTTCGCGTCGCCACACCAGCAGAATCCATGTAGCCAACAGCAGACACAACGCGGTAAACGTGTCGCTGTACACCACCATGCTCTGATAGGCGAGCACTTGCAGCGATGCGGCCGCAAGCGCCGACAGTGCCGCGGCGCGCCCTGACTGGCCAATCTCGCGAGCGAGTCGATAGACCACCCAGATCGCGCCCAGGCTGCTGGCGTACGCAGCAAGAAACGCGAGGCGATCGCTCCCGAACGCGAGCAACCAGCGCACCAGTAACTCGAAGTTGCCCGGGTAGAACGTGACCACCTCCGCTGCCACGCCGGGCTCGAGCCGTCCCGTGATGAGCCAACGTGCCGGACGCGCGATGTGATCGCTGAACGAATCGTAGCCGAAAATGCCGGACAGGCCCGCGATCAACACGATCGTCCAGGTGATCACGGCGCAGCTCGTGAGCAGCAGAATCAATGCACCGGATGGATCACCGTCACGCGGCACATCGGCAGGTACATGCGTCGTGAGTACCACCCGACCCGTGTGCCCCGATCGTCCAATGGCCCACGCGAGGAGTGCCGCACATGCCGCACCTCCCACCTGCGCGATGGCGATATTGATGCCGGACAGCCACCCGTTTCCATCAGGCCAGCCTGCAGTGGCCAACAACATCGGGGGCACAATGGCCACGCTCATCGCAGCCAAAAGTCCCATGGGTGCGGCGATCGAGCTGCCGCGAAAACGACGGGCAATGAGCAATGCGGCCATCAGGCATGCAATGGCACCCACCAGTGCTGCCATCGCATCGGACGGAGCCGTTGGTACAGTGAACGGCACCGGATACAGCACGGGATTCGTCCAGAAGTCGCGCAGTACCGTGCGCAGAAACAGGGCCTGCTCGCGCCACAGCACAACAGCGCGGCTTTGCGACATCCAGACGATGAGGCTCACCACCGCGAGCACTGCCGGGATCCATGCCATCAGGCGTTCACGGCCCCGGTGGTCGCGTTCCGATGGTGACATGCGTCAGAAGTCGACGAAGTACATCAGGCCGACGGCCTGGCGATTGAAGATGTCCAGCTTCTGCTCGAAGTCGAGACGCAGCGACAAGCCACTGCTCTTCGTGATCCACTTGGACGCAAATGCCGTGGCGAAGTTGCTGCGGAATCGCGCATCGAACGGCGTGGCCGCGAGCAGGCGATACGCTTCGTTGCCGGCGCCCACGCTGCCGCCGATCCAATACTTGCCCTGCGTCCCCCACTGCCCGCCCGCCTGCCACGCGTGCGATCGGGCACCACTCGCCCGATCTTCGTTGAAGAACACCGCAGCGTTGTAGATACCGCGGCCACGATAGAGCATCGATCCGAGTGACAGGATCTGACCACCCGCGCGCTTGTCGGTATAGCGCAGGTCGGTGATGCCCGTAGTGACCATCAACCCCTTGGCCTTGGGCACGGCGATGAACAGGCTCGCGTCGCTACGATACTTCGGGAAGTGCACCACACCGTTGTCAGGCGCATGACCCACACCGACAATGGCGTACATCCACGGCGCGATGTTGATGTACGAACCCACACCGATCAGCTGCTGCCGTCCATTGGGGCGTGATTGCGTGCCCACATTCACGAATGGACTCAGCTTCGCCGACGAATACAGGAGGCGTGCATCCTGCCCCTGCCACACACCGAAGCCCTTGTCGGCCTTGCTGTAGAAGCTCGACACCTGCAGATGCCAATGCGCCGGCTCCTGCTGCGGGACCACGACGCGGGTACTGTCACGTGTCTGGGCGCCGAGTGCCGTCGGCACGGATCCGACAATGCCGGCGACAGCCAGCAGGGCAATGAACGCGTGCATCAGTCGGCGTTCGCCGTTGGGAAGGAATGTGCGGACGGAAGACAAGCGCGGTCCCGCTCCAGGAACGGATGTCACGTAGCTGATGCAGGGCGGTCGAAGTCATGACGCCCGGTCGGGAGGTCCCGTAACCGGCAGCACTTCGCTTCCCCACGGGTCAGGCTCGGCAGCCCGACGGCGATGTCGTCAAACGTGACCGCATCGACCTACTTTCGCCAGTCAAACCATCACATCCCCGGCATGCGGCCCCAAACGGTGGGAATGCAAAAAGGGCCCCGGGAGATCCCGGGGCCCTTCTGGAGGCAGGCGGAAACGCCTTACCAACGATAGTGAGCGAAGGCCTTGTTGGCTTCGGCCATGCGGTGCGTGTCTTCCTTCTTCTTGACCGCATTGCCTTCACCACGCGAAGCAGCCAGCACTTCGGCGGCCAGCTTCTCCTTCATGCTCTTTTCGTTGCGATCGCGCGAGTAGCTGATGAGCCAGCGCATCGCGAGGGCCGTGCGGCGGTCCTGACGGACTTCGACCGGCACCTGGTACGTCGCACCGCCAACGCGGCGGCTCTTCACTTCGACCACCGGCTTGAGGTTGTTCAAGGCCTGCTTGAACACGCCCACGCCCGGCTGGCTGGTCTTCGCTTCGACGATGTCCATGGCGCCGTAGAAGATGCCTTCGGCGGTGGACTTCTTGCCCTGAATCATCAGGGAGTTGATGAACTTCGAAACGGTCTGGCTATCGTAGCGCGCGTCCGGCAGGACGGTGCGCTTTACGGCGCTCTTGCGGCGGCTCACTTCTTCTTACCTCCAGCCGCAGCCTGACCCGGCTTCGGACGCTTGGTGCCGTACTTCGAACGGCTCTGGTTGCGGCCGTTCACGCCCGAGGCGTCGAGCGTACCGCGGACGATATGGTAACGCACACCCGGCAAGTCCTTCACACGACCACCGCGCACCAGCACGATGGAGTGTTCCTGCAGGTTGTGGCCTTCACCGGGGATGTAGGCCGTCACTTCGAGCTGGTTCGTCAGACGAACACGCGCAACCTTGCGCAGCGCCGAGTTGGGCTTCTTGGGCGTCGTGGTATAGACGCGGGTGCACACGCCACGCTTGAACGGATTGCTCTTGAGCGCGGGCGCCTTGGACTTCTCCACCACGTCCTTTCGGGCGCGACGGACCAGCTGGTTGATCGTAGGCATTCGTAGATGGTTGCCCGGTGGCCTGGCCACCGGGATGTTCGAACTCCGACCACTACGTGGATCGCCCTGGCACAAGGACCGGGGCGGCACGGAACAGAACCCTAAGCTTAGTCCCCCTAGGTAGGGCGGTCAACCGCTCCACCCCACTATGAGCGCAACATCCCAACCCCTGCCGCCGAAGCAGATAGGGCCCTCCCAACGTACGGACCAGGGCGCCCCATCAGGAAACCCGGCCACGGAACCCCACGGGGGCATCGGTGGAAAGATCTTCGGGTGTCTCAGTCACGTCGACACATCGACACCCCAAACCAGGGACAAGGCGCCGTCCTCAAGGCCTCCGCCACGAAGACCGGTTGGACCATCACCTTGGCAGCCGCCCCTGTACATTGAACAGCCCATTACGCCAAAGCCCCATCGGGAACTCCCCGTGAGCGATTTTCAGTCCCGCCTGCAACGCGCCCTCGACGCCGACTTCCTGATCGAACGGGAACTCGGCGGCGCCGGTATGTCGCGCGTGTTCGTGGCCACCGAGCGCGCCCTGCAGCGCAAAGTGGTGATCAAGGTTCTGCCACCCGATTGGGCAGCCGGCGTCAATGTCGAGCGGTTCCGCCGCGAGATTCAACTCGCGGCACAGTTGCAGCACCCACACATCGTCCCGCTGCTGGCCGCTGGCGACGATCAGGGGCTCCTGTGGTTCTCGATGCCATACATCGAGGGAGAATCCCTGCGCGGTGCGCTGCAGCGCCAGCAGCGGCTCCCGGCGCGCGATGTCGTGCGCATCCTGCACGATGTCGTCGACGCCTTGGCCTACGCGCATGCGCGCGGCGTGGTGCATCGGGACATCAAGCCCGACAACATCCTCACGTCGGGCATGCACGCACTGGTCACCGACTTCGGCGTGGCCAAGGCCCTCAGTGCGGCCAGCCCCGCGCACGGCGGTACCACCACCGGCATGGCCATCGGCACCCCCGCTTACATGGCCCCCGAGCAGCTCGCGGCCGATCCCGCCGCCGATCATCGGGTGGATCTGTATGGTGTGGGCCTGCTCGCTTACGAATTGCTCACCGGGGCCGGTCCGTTCACCGGTGCGTCACCGCAGGCCACACTCGCGGCGCAACTCACGCAGATGCCCGAACCGCCGCATCGCGCGATCAGTGACATTCCCGAGCCGCTGTCCGCGCTCATCATGCACTGCCTCGCCAAGGACGCGAACAAGCGGCCAGTCTCGGCGCGCGCGCTCCTCACGGAACTCGAGGCCCTGCCCGTGATGGCCAGTGGCGCGGCACTCCCGGTGCGTCGCGCCAAGCAGCCGTGGACGCTGGTGGCACTGGGTACCGTGGCAGCCGCCGCGGTCGCGTTCGCGATGTGGCGCCCGAACATGACGGCCGCTGCCGGCGGCGAGAGCGACTCGCTACGCGCCCGCGATGCCAATCGCACCGGCGGCGCACCGTCGATGGAAGTGGCCCGCGCCGGGAGACGCGGTGATTCGGCCGCGTTGGCGGCCCTGGCCGAAACCATTCCGGTCTTCCGCGAAATCACCGACGGCACGCCGTCCACGACGGTTCCGCTCGTGATCACACGCGCCGAGTCCCTCGCGATTGCGGATGCAGTGCGCAAGCGGCAGGCGTCCGACATGGCGCGGCGTACACGTGATTCGGCGTTGTCCGGTGCCGTCACCGCCAGCCTGCCCGGATCTCCAGCCTCGCCCGCACCGGCCGCATCGCCCACTGGCATCTCGGCCAGCGCCACTGCGCCAGGCATGAACACGCGCGTCATCGTGCGGACCAGAGATGGTGTCACCGCATCGGTCGACCGCGATGCGCTGCTTGCAGAAGTGGGTCGCATCTTCGCCGATTCCATGGGCCGCGCCATGCTGCACATGGACTCGGCGTTGGCTCGCGTGCCCCGCGCGCCACAGGTGGATCCGATGCGCATCGCGGCCGGATTCACACCACTACTCGCGCCGCCGACTGACAATCGCCTGCGCATCGTCGTCACTGATTTTGCGAACAACACCGGACGCCGTGAATTCAGCGGCTTCATGCGCGACATCACGCGACAGATGCGAGAGTCGATCGAGACCGATCGTTTCGACGTGGTCAGTCCCGGCGTGACCGATCGCGCCGCGCGCATGTCCGGCGATCGCATGGCAGTCGGCTGGACACTGCGCGCCGACTATGTCATCAGCGGCCTGGTGACCGCACGCGGTGACTCGGCCGTGGTACTCACGTTGCTCACCGATGTGCGCAACGGTCGCTATTCGCGTGCTTTCGAGAGTGTGTCACCCGATCGCGATGTGCGTCGCGCACTCGAACCGGCCCAGCGCCAGGTGGCCGCATGGCTCGACACCGCGGCGGCGATGGCAGTGCGGCGAGGACCACGAGGCGACATGGAAGGACGTCGCTAGCGTCAGATGTCAGCGTTCAGATATCAGAAGTCCGAGTTCAGATATCTGACGGAGATAGATGGTGAGAGATCAGACCGTCCTAGATGTCAGAGGTCTGAGCACTGACGCCGGCCGCCTTTCGTGTGCGGCGATGCGCTGAAGCCGTGGGTCTTGCGGATGGAGACAGGTAACTGCGGTTCCGCGATACGGGGTGCGTAGTTCGGGTGACACGCGTGGGCGTCGTGCGTGGCATCATGGGCCATGCCGCACAATCCTGCGCGTCTCAAGGTGGTGGACCGAGCGTTTCAGCTCGCGGTCTCGGTGCATCGCGTGGCCGATCGTTTCGCGCGGGAGATCGCCGCCACGTCGCCGGGCATGCGATCGCAAATGCTACGCGCGGTGGATTCCATTGCGTACAACATCGCCGAGGCGACCAGTCACGACTCGCCAACCCGAATGGCCGCGCAATTGATGGTCGCCGTTGGCTCCTGCAATGAACTGGAGATCCAGCTGAAGTTGGGTGATGCCCTCGGTGTGCTTGGTGAGTCCGGCCCATCGCTCATCACCGAGACGCAGGAGATCCGCATGATGCTGTTCGGACTGCGGAAGCGCGTGTTGCAACCACCAGCAGCATAGAGACCGACTGCACCAACCGTGGTTCCGGCCATGCCATCGCCGCACACGACAGGCAGACGGCGCCAGTGCTCAGACCTCTGACATCTAGGACGGTCTGATCTCTCACCATCTATCTCCGTCGGAGTTCAGAGCTCTCAACATCTCTCGTCTGACCTCTGCAGCCCGCCCAACGACAGAGTTCAGAGGCCAGACCGC